>JBLFYO010000010.1:0-27867 GCA_047609165.1 Francisella sp. | reverse complement strand
TTTACGTTTGTAGCCGGATTCAAATAATGAAATAGCTCTATCTCTCAAATCTTGACTATATGCTCTCATAAAATAGAAAACAGTATATACAATTTTGTTGAATAAATCTCCTTCAAATTAGCTATAGCTTTTGTCTAGCATTTACTTCAGCTAGTTTAAGCCACTTTAAATTATCAACCGCTGGAGCTAATATCCAATTCATTGACTGACCATTTTTTTGTGAAATACTAGTCATCAAACCTTGTATCTATTCAAAATTAACTTTTGATAGGATGATATTCTTTGGCCAAATATTACGAATCTCATCACCTAAATAAAAATGTGATAAAAACGCTTGCATAATTGCAGTTTCATCCCGCCCTTTTGCATCAAATGTTTTATCTGCTTGAATATCGACTATCCGTTGTTCTTGAAGCTTTCTTAGTACTATAAGTTGATCTCGATAAACTTGTGTATTTTCATACTCCATCTCTTCTGAAGCTTGGTGCATTTTTTGAGAAATATCCTTCAGTACAGAGTTAAATTTACCTGCTAGAAATTTCTTTAACATATTTATTTGCTCATCGTACTGCTCGTTAGTGACTAGCCCAACACATGGAGCAAGACAGCATTTTATCTGATACTGCAAACATGGTCTTATACGAGATTTATAACAAGTATTTTCACCTTGACGAATAGGACATATTTTCTGAATAATATTTAGCGTAAATTTAACCGAAGAGATAGATACAAAAGACCAAAACACTGCCCTTTTTTGTAAGCAGACTTACCTCTATAAAATGCTACTCTCGGAAATTTATCTTTTGAGATAACTAAATACGGATAACTTTTATCATCTTTGAATAAGATATTATACTTCGGACGATGTTCCTTGATGAGATTGTTTTCTAAAAGATAAGCCTCATAATCACTAGGGGTAATAGCTATCTCAATTCTCTCAACTTGAGAAGCCATCATCTATGTTTTGCTATCTTTCGCACCTTTTGAAAAATAGCTATTTACACGATTTTTGAGATTTTTAGCTTTACCAACATGGATAATATTATCACTACCATCAATCATACGATATACGCCTGAATAGGTAGTCAAGTTTGCTAAAAAACTTTTTAAATAGAAATCTTTTAATTAAAAAAAGATCATTATCTAAGAAACTATCTTTTTTAATATTAATAAATATGCAAAAATGTTAGCATATATTAGCTTTTAAATATATCTAAACACTAATGCTAATCCAATCTCAATCAATACTTGACGCTGCTATTGCAGAAATCTCACAAAATACACATATAGCTGTAGATACGGAATTCTACTGGATGCGGACTTATTACCCAGAATTATGCTTGATTCAAATAGCCACTATAAATGACATCTACCTTATAGATACACTTAAAAATCTTGACTTTAATGGTTTGAACCATCTATTTGAGAGCAATGATATTAAGAAAATCCTTCACTCAGCAGCTAATGATGTGCCTATTATCAAAAGATTTTTAGATTGTGAAATAAACAATATCTTTGATACACAGCTTGCAGCAACTTTTTTAGGGTTTACAAACCAACTTTCTTTAAAAAATCTACTCCAAGAGATTTTGAACATCGAAATGGAAAAAGAGTCTCAATTTTCAGATTGGCGAAAAAGACCATTATCAGCAAATCAAATTGCTTATGCAAAAAAAGATGTTGAATATCTTATTACGCTACAAAAAGATTTAGATAAAAAACTGGTTGATATCGGTTATCATGATTTCTTTGAAGAAGAGCTTATAGATATTTGCCAGATAGGTTTTAATAATCTTGAAGTTATTCATAACAAAGTTGGTAATATTCAAAAGTTTAGTGAGAAAGTGCAACGCAACATCATAGCAGTAGCAAGATGGCGTGAAGAAACTGCTCAACAAAAGGATATTCCTGTTAGATTTCTTTTTGATAACAAAGTTTTATACGCTATAGCTCGTATTGCTCCTACTTCAAATGATGACTTTTCATCTCCAGAGATTACAAGGTTAAACTCCTCAATAAAAAATGGAATTATTACCGCTATACAAGCAAGTAATGAACATCAGCATCTAACAGGTGAAAGAAAATACACAGCAAAGCTTGATAATGAAACTGTTGATAAAATTATTGATTTTTTTAATACAGAGCTAAATAACTATAAATTTGACAACTCTTCTGTAGCATCTAAAAAAGATATTCGCTCGCTCATATATAATCTAAAATTAGAAAATGATGATATAAGTAACAAGCTTCTTAAAAGTTGGCGTTATGAAATAGTTGGTAAAAAGTTGAAAGAGTATATTTTAGCAAATATTTAAAACACTACCATTTTTTATAATTTTATCGCAATAGTTAATATTTGGGTTATAAATAATATCGTTTAAATTATCTGTAGACCATAGTACAAGATCAGCCTTTTTGCCAACCTCTATACTTCCAACTTCTTTATCAATATCGAGAGCTTTAGCTGCATTGATTGTAACACCTCTAAAAACTTCAGCGATCGTAAGCCTAAAAAATACACAAGCCATATTCATCATCAATGGTAGGGAAAGAAACGGTGATGAACCTGGGTTTGAATCTGTAGATATAGCTATAGGGACATTATTATCTTTTAATGCAGCAATTGGTGGCAGCTGCTTTTCTTTCAAGAAATAGAATGCTCCAGGTAACAATACGGCTACAGTCTTGTCATTTGCTAGCTTCTCACAGTCATTTTCTGCTAAATACTCCAAGTGATCTACAGATGAAGCACCTAGCTTAGCAGCCATTACAGCACCTTTTTGATCTGAGAGTTGCTCAGCATGAAGTTTTATTTTAAAGCCTAATTTTTTAGCTGCTATAAATAATCTCTCGACCTGCTCTGTACTAAAAGCTATATTTTCACAAAAAGCATCTACAAATATAGCTAATTGTTTTTCTGCTATTAGTGGTAGCATCTCTGCGATTATATAATCTATATAACTATCTGAATCATCTTTATATTCTAGAGGTATAGCATGAGCACCTAAAAAAGTTGAGATTATGCTAGTAGGTATTTCTTTATTTAAAATTTTTGCCACTTTCAACATCTTTAATTCTGTTTCTAAGTCTAAGCCATAACCTGATTTTATCTCTAAGGTTGTTATGCCATTTTCTAGCATAATTTTAGCTTTAGCTTTAGCAGATTCTAACAACTCTAAAACTGTTGCATCTCGTGTAGCTTTAACGGTCGATAATATTCCCCCACCTTTTTTAGCCACATCAGCATACGATGCACCAAGTAAACGCATCTCAAATTCATCCGACCTACTACCTGCATAAATCAAATGAGTATGACAATCTATCAACCCTGGAGTTAAAAGTTTTCCTTTAGCATCAATAGTATTTCTTGACTCCAATTCTTCTTTTTCAGAAAAAATATCACAAATTTTAGAGTCTTTTATTGCGATAGAGCAATTTTCAAGAATAGTATTGTCTTTATCTATAGTTGCAACACGAGCATTCTCTATAACCAAGTCGTATTTCATTTTTAGTCCTTCCAATGTTTTAATAGCCAAATATCTTTTCACGCAACCATTGATAGTAGCTTGGTCTGCTTATTATCTCTCTAGCATTGTTTATATCTTTTGCAAAGAATCTATCTTGATCATAAAAAGACACTTCTTCTCTAATCAAACTTATTTGTTTTTGCAAAATTTTTGAGGTTTTGAGAGGTGCTCTTAAATCTACACCCTGGCAAGCTGCCAAAGTTTCTATAGCGAGGATATTGAGTACATTTTCAGCCACTTTGACTAGTTTGTTTGCACCAAAAGTTGCCATACTTACATGATCTTCTTGGTTAGCAGATGTAGGTAAGCTATCTACTGATGCAGGATGTGATAAAGTTTTGTTTTCACTAGCTAGTGCTGATGCTGTCACATGAGCAAGCATAAAGCCAGAATTTAGTCCCGGATTTGCAATCAAGAAAGGTGGCAAGCCACTTAGCGTTTGATCTATTAATAAAGATATTCTTCTTTCGGATATAGCCCCTATTTCTGAGCAAGCAATAGTGATCACATCTGCACTAATAGCCGTCATTTCAGCATGGAAGTTACCACCCGAGACAATCTCACCTGTATCTGGACAAATAAGAGGATTATCTGATACGCCATTAGCTTCATTTATCAAATTTTCTTGAGAGCTTTTAAAATGTCTTAAAATTGCTCCCATGACTTGTGGTTGACAACGAATAGAGTAAGGATCTTGCACGCGTGGACAGTCTGTATGAGAATATAAAATCTCACTATCTTTGATGATATCACGCATAATATCAGCAAATTCCATCTGCTCTTTGGAGTTTTTTGCTTCATGTATAAATCTGCTAAATGGCTTAATACTACCTTGTATAGCATCGATACTCATTGCACCTGCAATAGTTGCAACAGTGAAATTAATCTGTGCTTTCATCAAACCATACAATGCTATTGCTGTAGAGACTTGAGTACCATTAAGTAAAGCAAGGCCTTCTTTTTCACGAAGCTCTACTGGTGTAATGCCAGCTTGATAAAGAGCTTCTTTGCTAGTTAGCAACTCACCCTTATATATAGCATCACCCTCACCCATCACAGTCATCGACATATGTGCAAGTGGAGCAAGATCTCCTGATGCTCCAACAGAACCTTGTGACGGTATCACTGGATAGATTCCATGATTGTATATCTCTATCAAAGTGTCAACTAATTCTACAGATATTCCAGAATATCCTTGAGCTAAACTATTGATTTTTAAGAGCATAATTAATCTGACAATGTTATTATCAAGCTTCTCTCCAACTCCAGCAGCATGAGATAAAACTATTCTTCGTTGTAAGTCTTTTAACTCTTCTTTTTTTATTTTTTTACTGGCTAATAGTCCAAATCCTGTATTGATACCATATACACTACGGTCTTCTTTTATTACATCTTGGACTATACGATAAGAGTTTTCTATTCTGCTATATGCAGAACTTGTTAGTTTAATTTTTTTATCTGAATTTAATAATTCAGAAATATCTTTTATAGATAATTTACCAGGTATTAGCTCAAACATCTTACTTCTCCATCATAGGAAGGTTTAGTCCCTTTTCTTTTGCACATTTCTTTGCAATATCGTAACCAGCATCAGCATGACGCATTACTCCTGTTGCAGGATCATTAGTCAAAACTCTTTTTAATCTTCTTGCTGCATCATCAGTACCATCAGCGACAATCACTACTCCTGAGTGTTGCGAGAATCCCATACCTACACCACCACCATGATGCAAGCTTACCCAAGTAGCACCGCTAGCAGTATTTAGTAAAGCATTTAGCAATGGCCAGTCAGATACAGCATCTGAACCATCTTTCATTGATTCAGTCTCTCTATTAGGACTCGCTACAGAACCAGAATCCAAATGATCACGACCAATAACTATAGGAGCTTTTAGCTCACCACTTTTAACCATCTCATTGAACGCTAGTCCTAGCTTCATTCTATCGCCTAGACCTACCCAACAAATCCTTGCTGGCAAACCTTGGAAACTAATTTTTTCTCTAGCCATATCTAACCAGTTATGTAGGTGTTTGTTGTCTGGTAAAAGCTCTTTTACTTTTTGGTCTGTCTTGTAAATATCTTCAGGATCGCCAGAAAGTGCTACCCATCTAAATGGGCCTATTCCTTGGCAGAATAATGGTCGAATATATGCAGGTACAAATCCAGGAAAATTAAACGCATCTTTAACTCCTTCATTAAAAGCTTCTTGACGAATGTTGTTACCATAATCAAAAGTTGGAATTCCTTGATTGTGGAACTCTAACATAGCTTTCACATGCACAGCCATAGCTTTTTTAGCTTCCTTAACAACCAAAGCAGGATTGTCTTTGCGTTCTTTTTTAGCCTTTTCAACAGTCCAACCAATAGGCAGATAACCATTTAAAGGATCATGAGCACTTGTTTGATCTGTCACAGCGTCAGGCTTTATACCTCTTTTTAGCATTTCAGGTAAGATTTCAGCAGCGTTGCCTAGTAAGCCTACAGAAATAACTCTATCATCAGCTATAGCTTTGTTTATTAAGTCTATAGCTTCATCTAAAGTTTTAGCTTTATAGTCGACATATTTTGTACGAATTCTAAAATCAATTCTAGTCTCATCACATTCAATAGCTATCATACAAGCCCCTGCCATCACAGAAGCTAGCGTTTGAGCTCCACCCATACCGCCTAATCCTGCGGTAAGTACCCATTTACCCTTTAAATTTCCACCAAAATGCTGACGACCCATCTCGACAAAGGTCTCATAAGTACCTTGTACAATACCTTGTGAACCAATATATATCCATGAGCCTGCGGTCATCTGACCATACATCATCAAACCTTTTTTATCTAACTCGTTGAAGTGCTCCCAATTTGCCCAATGCGGTACGATATTAGAGTTTGCAATCAATACTCTAGGTGCATCTGCATGAGTTTGAAATACGCCTACTGGTTTGCCTGATTGGATTAAAAGAGTCTCATTCCCTTCTAATTCTTTTAATGATTTTATAATCTGCTCATAGCATTCCCAGTTTCTAGCTGCCTTGCCAATACCACCGTAAACAACTAGCTCGTTAGGATTCTCTGCTACATCTGGATGCAGATTGTTCATTAGCATTCTCATAGCAGCCTCTGTCAACCACGACTTCGTACTTATCTTAGTACCTGTTGGTGCTATTATATCCGTGTGAGTTAGTACAGATGAAAGTGTATCTAAATCAAGTTTTTTTTGTGTAGCTGTTTGTTGTTTAATCATGGTTATCTACCTTATTTTTTTTATTAAAATTTATAGTTTTACATCTTCTAGTTTTACATCTTCTAGTTTTATAATTTTAGTTTTTCGAATAAGTTTATGGAAAATCAATAAAATCAGAAATAAAATAACTCCACTATATGTTGCTAAGAAGCTTGAGAATGAAGCCTCACCCTCAAAAATTGCAAAAATTTGTTGCCCTATCATTATAATTATAATAGTCACCATTGCTAAAATTGGTGCTATAGGAAACCATTTAGCTTTATATGGTAGTTGAGCAAGTTGCTTACCTTGCTTTAAATAAGCTTTCCTAAATCTATAATGGCTAAGACAAATTCCAAACCATGCAATATATCCCGCTAAACTAATAACATTAATAAGCCAATTAAATATCATACCACCATTAGAAAACGATAACATTAGCAAAACAAAGCACACAGTCGCTGTAACAATCATTCCAATCACTGGGACATTTTCTTTATTTGTCTTACTAAATAATTGTGGTGCTTCAGCAGATTTACCCATATGCCATAATATCCTAGACGCTGTATACATACTAGCATTTGCAGCTGATAATATCGCTGTAATTACAACCAAATTCATAAATGATGCTGCATATTTTATTCCAGCAGATTCAAGCACTATAGTAAATGGGCTTAAAGCTACCTCAGAATTATCCGATATAAGCAAAGGGCTATCATAAGGAATTAATAAACTTACTATTATCATAGTTAATATGTAAAATATTATCAAACGCCAGAATACTTTTTTGATTGCTTTAGGTAGTGTAACTTTTGGATTTTCAGTTTCACCTGCAGTTACTCCGATTAGTTCTGTTCCTTGGAAAGAATATCCTACAACTAAAAACACACTAAAAAAACCTAACCAACCGGCATGAAAAGGACCATCACCAATATGAATATTTTTAAAACCTACTGTCCCTTCTGAACCAACCAATCCAAATATAACTAAAATACCTACAATTATAAAAATTATAACCGTTGCTACCTTGATTATTGATAACCAATACTCTGTTTCACCATAAACTCGTACAGATAGCACATTAATAAAGCATATCAATAAAAAGAATAAACCAATCCATAAGGATATATTTACATCTGGAAACCAATATTGCATCACAACACCAGCAGCTATTATTTCAGATGCTACAACTAGTACCCAGTTAAGCCAATAATTCCAACTCATAGCAAAGCCAAATGATTTATCAACATACTTTGCAGAGTATTCACAAAACGATCCTGTAACTGGTGAGTGCGCAGCCATCTCACCCAAACTAGACATAAGAAAATAAACTATAATTGATACTATAATATAACCTGCAATAGCACCACCAGGTCCACCACTATGAATAGCACCACCACTAGCTAGCAATAGTCCTGTACCAATTGTCCCACCCAAAGCCATCATAATTAAATGACGCGATTTTAATGACCTATTAAGTTTATTCATAGTTTAAATACTCCATCAATAACAGTGATGCCAACTTAGCAGTTTGATTATTTATATCAAATACAGGTGCTAGCTCTACTATGTCCAAACTGACCACTTTACCACTTTGTTTAAGTAAGCGAAGTGAGTTAACCACATATTGAGTATCTATACCAAATGGTTGAGAAGCACTAACTCCAGGTGCTATAGAGGATTTAAAAACATCTAAACATACCGTTACATATATTTTTTCATGATTATCAATAATATTTTGAATGAAACTTGTGTCATTGGGTGTATTATTTATATCTTCAGCAAAACGATACTTTACGCCATTGTCATCTGCATATTTAAACAGTGATTTTGTATTAGAAAAAGGCTGAATCCCCGCACAATAATAATCAAACTTTTCATTGTTTTGCTTGAGCATTTCATTGCACTGAAAAAAAGGTGTGCCAGAACTACCTAGCTTTCCATCAACCAATGGGCGAAGATCAAAATGTGCATCGAAATTCAATACCGCTACAGAATCATTATAATACTGATAAACACCAGAATAATGACCCCATGCTGTTTCATGTCCACCGCCTATCACTACTGGTCTGATGCCTAGTGACAACATTTGCCTTACTCTTTTTGCCAACTCATTTTGAGCAGATTCCAAGTCACCATCTAAGCATTCTACATTACCGGCATCGTAAAGGTTGAAGTTTGCGTGTATTGGCAGTCCTGATAATGCTTGTCTAAAAGATGATGGACCTTGTTTAGCTCCCTCTCTACCTAAATTCCTCTTTACTCCCTCATCACTCATAAACCCTAGTATAGCGTATGACTTTGGTGGAATATTAATTTGAAAATTATCTAAATCTAACTTTTGAACTATTTGATGTATATATTCTTTATTGTTTGAAGATCTTCCTTGCCAGAGACACATATCACCGTATTTATATAAGCTATTACTCATGAAGAAATTTAATCCAAGTTATTATATGTCTTATTATAAAGTCTCCCACCATATTTATATATATTCAAGTATTAATTTCTAATGTTACATATTTCTGGAATATAGTTTTACGCAAGTTTAGAAATATCAGCAATACTTACAAACATTTTATTTAAATCTTTTAACAATGCTATGCGATTTGCTCGAACCTCTAAGTCTTCATCCATCACCATTACATTATCAAAAAACTCACTAATAACCTTATCTAGCGTACCTAAAAGCTCAAAAGCATAACCATACTCTCTATTATTAATGTATTTAGAAATATCACTAGTAATCTCTTCGATACTATCTGCTAAAGCCATTTCATAGCCATTATCTATTTTTTTAGCTATTTCAATATCGAATACACCAATTACATCATTAGCATTTTTATTTAAAATATTAGCCACTCGTTTATTTGAAGCTATCAAGCTTCCAGCTCTATTTGATTCACTAAACTTCTTAACTGCTTGCATACGAGCATCAAAATCTTTTATTGACTGATAATTAGTATTATTTATAGCTTCAAAAGTATCTGCTGATATACCTTCATCTTTATAAAAGTTTTTAAGTCTATCATTACAAAAACTCAAAACTTCCACTTTAGTATCATCATTAAACTCAATATCATTGATAGTCTTATAGCTCTCAATTGCGATATCAATAACTTTTTCCAAAGATATATCTACCTCTGTATCACGCAATATACGCAATATACCAATAGCTGATCTACGCAACGCAAATGGGTCTTTATTACCAGTTGGCTTTTGTCCAATACCAAATATCCCTATAAGAGTATCGAGCTTTTCAGCTAATGCAACACAATTTGCTGTAGCTGTCTTTGGTAATTCTGCACCAGAGTATCTTGGCCAATATTGTTGCTCGATAGCATCTGCAACTATTTCAGATTCACCATGAGCTTTAGCATAGTATTTACCTATTATTCCCTGTAAATCAGTAAACTCAAAAACCATATCTGATATCAAATCTGCTTTAGCAAGTAATCCTGCTCTATATGCAAATTCACTATCTGCCTCACACAACAAAGCTAGCTTTTGTGAACTAGTTGCTATTCTTTGTGCTTTTTGGTGCATATTACCTAGTTTATTATGGAATGTAACACTTTCTAGTTTTGGCAATAAATTATCTAACGGCGTTTTTAAGTCTGTATCGTAGAAAAAAGCTGCATCTGCAAGACGAGCATTCATAACTTTTTGATTACCTGTAGTTACAAGCTCTGGTTTTTTACTGATGATATTCGATATCGTTATAAAATGCTCTACCAACTCATCATTTTTATCAAGCAGTGCAAAACACTTTTGATGCTCTTCCATCGAGGAAATCAAAGCTTCTTGTGGCACTCTCAGAAAATCTTTGTTAAAGTCGCAAAGCATTGCATTTGGATATTCAACTATTGCACAAACCTCTTCAACTAAATCATCATCTAAAACCACTTTATAGCTGTTTTTCTTAGCTAACTCTTTTGCTTGTTTTATGATCTCATCTTTTCGTTGTTGCCAATCTACTACAACCATTGCATTTGTAAGTAGGTTCACATAGTTATTAATTGAGCTTATATCTATAGCTTCTGGATGATGAAATCTATGTCCATAAGTAGTGTTTGTAGCCTTGTGACCAAGTATTTCCATATTCACAATATTATCACCAAACAAAGCTACTACCCAATGCACAGGACGCACAAACTCGATATCTGAGTCACCCCATCTCATCATTTTTGGTATTGGTAGTTGCTTGAGTGCTTTAGCTACTATCTCTTGTAAAAGCCCTACTGTTTTTTGACCAGATTGAATAGTTTTATAGAAAAGTTTCTCTCCTTTTGGAGTATCTATTTTCTCCAAATCCGCGAAATCTACGCCACAAGACTTTGCAAAACCTAGTCCAACTTTTGTAGCTTCACCATCGCTATAAGCTATGCTTACTAAAGGTCCTTGTTTTTCAACCTCGATATTATTTTGAGCTTCAGCCAAATCATTAATGATAAAAGAAAGTCTTCTTGGGGATGCAAACCATTTAGTATTACCAAAACTTACCTCTGCTTCCTTTAGTTGATTTTCGACACTTGTAAGCAAAGAAATCGCTAAATTTTTAAGTGCTTTTGGTGGTAGCTCTTCTGTACCTAATTCAAATAAAAAATCTTTTTTAATACTGCTCATTTATAAACCTTGTAGATAATGCTTTATTGATATACTGACTTTACGCACTTTTATTTTTTAGATTAGACAGCATAATGTAACTGTCTACAACCAAAATTTTATAAATAAACACTACTTGTATGCGTAAAGTTAGTTATATATTTAAATAACTTAGGGTATTATAACTCAATAAGTCGCATAATTTAATAACTGAATATGCTTATCAGCTCTCATGCTACTAGAAATTCACGCACTCACAATAAAAAACCACCAAAATGATTTTTACCTAGAATTACAATCTCTTTAACGATATTATTTGAGTATGAAATAATCTCTTTCTTTTACAAAGAGTAATTAGTCAAATCAAGGATTTATTATGAACGATAAAATCACAATATTTGAAAACTTCCTAACACAATTTCAGCTTAAAATAACCTCTTCACTTGAAGAGTGTGAAACTAGCGAGCATAAATTTGTAAGTGATAAATGGGAAAAGCCAAACACGCCTGAACAAAAGCTAAAAGGCTATGGTAATTCGATGATTATCGAAGGTGGAGAAATATTTGAAAAAGGTGTCGTTGCTTTTTCTCGTGTAAATGGCTCTGCTCTGCCTCCTTCTGCTACCGATAAACGACCAGACTTAGCAGGTAAAGCATTTGTAGCTACTGGGGTGTCACTGGTTATTCACCCTCGCAATCCCTTTGTGCCAACTTCTCATGCTAATTTTAGGCTATTTATGGCAGGAGCAGATACTGACAATCCTGTATGGTGGTTTGGTGGTGGTTTTGACCTTACACCATACTACCCTTTTGAAGAAGATGCTATACATTGGCATCAAGTAGCAAAAGATACTTGCGATAAACACAATAAAGACTATTACCCTAAATTTAAAAAATGGTGTGATGATTATTTCTACCTCAAGCATAGAGATGAGTGTCGTGGAATTGGTGGATTATTTTTTGATGATATAAATGATGAGTCTTTTGAGAAATGTTTTGAATTTGTTTCAGATTGTGCAAATTCGTTTATAAAAGCTTACACTCCGATTATTGAGAAAAGAAAAAATACTCCATATACACAAGAGCAAAAAGATTTTCAGCTTTACCGTCGTGGTAGATATGTAGAATTTAACTTAGTATTTGATAGAGGTACAATATTTGGACTACAAAGTGGTGGTCGTACAGAATCTATACTTTCTTCTATGCCTCCAATGGCAACTTGGAAGTATAATTACCAACCAGAAGAAGGCTCAGATGAAGCAAAAATATATGACTACATAAAACCTAGAGAATGGCTATAGAATAGAGAATAAATAAGCTAATATCCTATAGCTAAAGCGCCTCCTCTTCTTGGGTCTGCAGCACCATATACAAACTCTCCATCAGTCATTATAGACTCCGCCGCTCCCATTGCAGCATAAGGAGTGATATTGTTGCCCTTTTCCTTTAGAAGATTTAGAGTATCTATAGATATGCCTTGCTCTACACCAATCTCTTCAGGCCAAAGCTGGCTATGCATACGAGGGTTATTGACAGCTGACTGGATATTCATATCAAAATCAATCACATTCAAAATCACCTGCAAAACTGTAGTTATAATACGGCTTCCACCAGGTGATCCTGTTGCTATGAATGGACTCCCATCTTTATTTAGTACAATAGTCGGAGACATTGAGCTTAATGGTCTTTTATTTGGAGCTATGGTATTTGCTTCACCTTGAACTAAACCAAAGATATTCGCTACACCCACTTTAGCCGTAAAATCATCCATCTCATTATTTAACAAAATACCTGTACCTGGTACAACTATACCATTACCATACGAATAGTTAAGTGTATAAGTATTAGACACGACATTACCATCTTTATCAATTATACTAAAATGAGTTGTCTGTAACTTCTCACGACTTTCATCGTTGATCGTGCTAATATCTTTGCTTGAAATATGCTTATCTGTATCTATTTTTTGAGCTATTTCTTTTGCATATTTTTTAGATAGAAATTTACCTAAATCCATAGTCACAAAATCAGGATCTCCAATATCTGCATTTCTATCGTTATAAACATAACTCATAGCATTGCTCATTAGGTTTATAGTTTTTGCACTATTGTTACCATACTCAGAAAGCGGAAAATTCTCCAATATATTTAACAGTTGCAAAACTGCTAGTCCACCAGAACTAGGCGGTGGTATTGCATAAATAGTATATCCACGATAAGTGCCTTGCATCGGCTTCATTTCTTGGACATTATAGTTTTTTAAATCTTTTAACGAAATAAGTCCATCATTTTTAGACATACTATCAGCAATACTATGTGCTATCTTACCTTCATAAAAAGCTTTTTTGCCTTCTATCGAAATTAGTTTCAAACTATTTGCGAGGTCTTTTTGTTTTAGAATCTCACCGACTTTATACACTGAACCATCTTTTTTATAAAAAATCTTTAAAGCTGCTGGAGATTTTGCAAGCCATGGTTTAGCTGTTATTAATGATTGATTTAGATCATAACTAACTGGAAAGCCCTTTTCTGCTAGTTTAATAGCTGGAGCCATCACTTGTTTTAATGTTAATTCACCATATTCTTGTTGAGCATCTATCAATCCAGCAACCGTACCTGGTACGCCTGTAGCCTTATATGATCCTGAAACCTTTGCATAATCAACATCTCCATTCTCATCAAGAAACATTTCTTTAGATGCTAATTCTGGAGCTTTTTCACGATAGTTTATAGCAACAGTTTTCTTTTTATCTTTTAAATAAATAAGCATAAAACCTCCGCCGCCAATATTACCAGCACGCGGTAATGTTACTGCTAATGCAAACCCTACAGCTGCTGCTGCATCTACTGCATTGCCACCCTGTTTCAAAATTTCGACACCTGCTTTACTTGCTAGCTTTTCTTGAGAAACTACCATCGCATTTTTCTCAATCACAGGTTGAGCTATTTGCATCTCTTCTTGTAGAGGAATAAAGTCATATCCACTTGGAGCTGCTTGTAAAGGCAAACTTATAGTCGCAATTATCACAGTGCATAAAAATGCTTTCGTTTTTTGTATCATGTTTTTTTAAAGTACTTAATGATTTGTAATTACATAATATAGCAGAGATAGTCGCAAGGTAAAAAGTAAAATTTAGGTTTTTTTAAAATTTCTAACCCAAAATCGTTGTGGGGATAAAGCATCTAAAAGCTTATCGGAAACCATATTTTGTTGGTTAGTAATTTGAGCGGTAATAATCTTTGCTGCTAACAATGATGAACAGAGTCCCTTTGATCCAAATCCTGAGGCTAGATACAACCCACTTTCATACTCAACCTTTGGCATTTTTGACTTTGGATAACCTTTTGATAATGGTTTGTAGAAATCATCTTTAAACTTCTCATAATCAGCTAACTTGCCAACTATAGGTATATGGTCAGAAGTTACGCATCTTGTTGCGACTAATGAAGATATAATATCAGCAGCAGCAATATTCAAATCAGAGAATGTTGATTTAATCTGTGAAAGATTAAAAATATCATCTTCTTTTCTAGTTTCACCACTCATGTCTGTATTATCTCGAAAAGTAGCTCCGATAACTTGATGATTACCTTTGTAATTTGGAATTATATATCCTCTATCAATCACAGTTTTATTTACATCAGTCCAGTCTTTTACTACGGTAAGTTGCCCATGAGATGGATATACAGGAATATCTTTTAAATAAGTGATCTGTTTAAATAATCCATAACTACCTGCAAATACTACAATGTCGAAATCATCAGTAAAACCACTAAATTCAAGTTGCCATTGATTGCTTTCTTTTTTTGAAATATTTAATAACTCTGTATTTAAATTTAGTTTTGCATTGGATAACTCTAACCATAGCTCACAAAGTGATTTTGGCACTAGAGAAATTGCATTTGGATAATAAATAGCCGATGATGTAATTTGAGTTTCTAATAGCTTACTAGCTTCATCTGAACTTATAAGCTTTGCCAAACTACTATGAATATCTCTTCTATCGAAGATTCGTTGATATCTCTGTAAATCTTTTTCAGTAGATAAAATCTCCAGCACACCGTAATTACAGATTTCTAGTTTTGATCTATATTTTTCAATAAATTCAGTTAGTAAACTAAAGCCCATTGTATGAAACTGATCAGAGTAATTATTGTCACTAGTAAGATTCGGTGCAAGAATACCCGCATAATTGCCAGATGCATCTGCTGCTGCACTAGAGTTTTTATCAAAGATTTCTATCTCAAAATCATCTCGTAAGCTTAGCTCATAAGCTAATGCACAACCTGCAAGACCTGCTCCAATGATTGCTATTTTTTGTTTCATGTTAATTTCTCACTAAAGTATTTATCAAACTGCCAATAGTCGTTTAAATACTTGTATTATTTATGGTAAAATACACTTGTCAAAATAGATTTAACCTCTACATAACTACCACAAAATGTCATACCGCTACTTGATATGTATCCACAACTACACATCACACAAAAAAATGGATACTACGGTCGATGACTTGGCATAACAAATTTCTTATATTATGGATTTCCAAAGAAAATAATCATCACGCCCCAAAACCTTGAAGACCTTGATTCTTTCGTTTTTGATCTGCTCGTAGCATTCGTGCTTGTTTAGGGTCTATAATTAGATCACGATAAATCTCTATTCGGTCTTTATCTTTCACAGGATGATCTAAATCAACTATTTCACCATATATACCTAGCTTTAACCTATCAAGGACATCAATCTCTCGATACTTATGTAAAATCTTAGATTTCATAATAGCTTGTCTAACTGTGAGATTCTCATCAGTCTCTACAAAAAAAGATATTTGCTCATTAGGTAGAGCATATATAACTTCTATTTTCACAGATTAATAGACCTCTTTTGCACGCTTACAAAAAGCATCAAGCATTTTTTCAGCAAGCCCTTTAAATACAGGACCCAAAGCCATTTCTACAAATTTATTTTCAAATGTAAATTCCATATTAAGCGAAACCTCAGATGTCGTATCTGTAAGCTGCTTAAATCTCCAGTCACCTGTAAGAGTTTTAAATGGTCCTTTTACTAAATTAAGGTGAATATGCTCGTCTTTGATCAGAGTATTATGCGTACCAAAATCAAGCTTTACAAAACCAGCTTTGATTTTAAGAGTCGCTTCTTTTTCAGCTTCACCCTCGCTTATAATCTCGATATCTTCACACATTGGTAAAAATTCTGGATAAGTTCTAATATCATTTACAAGATTATACATTTGAGATGCACTATAATTTACAACTTCAGATTTATTAACTTTATTCATTTATTTAATCTTTTAGCTTTTACTGGTAATATATAGCGTTATATTATATATGTTTTAGAAAAAATAATAAAGTTATGAGTAAACAAAAGGTTTCTCCGGGAACTATCGCTAAAAATAAAAAAGCGTTCCATGATTATACTATTCTCGAGAAGTTTGAGGCAGGTATAATTTTGCAAGGTTGGGAGGTGAAAAGTATTCGCTCAGGTAAAGTGCAAATGGTAGATACCCATGTGCATGTGCGTAAAGGCGAAGCTTGGCTTTTTAACTGTCTAATCACTCCACTACTATCAGCATCAACGCATATTACGCCAAATACTACTGCTTCACGAAAGCTACTACTTAATCGCCGTGAGATAGACAAAATTATGGGTAGAATTGAGCAAAAAGGTTTCACTTGCGTACCATTAGCGATGTATTGGAAAGGCTCTAATGTAAAAATAGAGATAGCTCTAGCTCAAGGTAAAAAAGAATTTGATAAACGCGATGCTCAAAAAGAAAAAGACTGGAAGCTTGAAAAAGATAGATTATTCAAAAAGGCTATGAAGTAAGTAAGTTATTTTTTTGAGTACATATGTATTTTTAATATACTATCAAACAATTTTCTAAATCTTGACTTACTCTCTTCATCTAATTGAACATCATTAGCAAAAGACTTTTTAATGTTGCTTTTTACTTTATAAAAACTTACATCTCGACCTTCTTCATTTCCATATTTAGAACTATAAGATAATCGTATATTTTTTAACTGGAAAACTTGACTTCAATTTGGTTAATAGTAAATATTAGGGAAATTCAGGTGGTTGCTTACCCACACTTTTTTAGAAGGAACCATAATTGTTTTACAACTCTTATAGAGTATTTGTTATAATTCTCCTTAAAATTCATAATCGTATATGATTATTAGTTAGTAATCTTCTAACCATCTGAGGTAATTACATGAACAAAAAATTACTAGCCACCCTGCTTTGCGGACTTTTATTTGCTCAACTTACTCAAGCAAAAGTAGTAGATACTACAACTTGGGAAGCAAAAGATATTAAAGAGAACTATAAAAATAAATACTTTTGCAATCTAAGTGTCGCAGATAGTACTTGTAAGCAAAATGTCAAAAATATGGAGCAATTATCTGGAATAAACATTGATGACTTTGGTGATAAAAGTATCAAAAATGTGACTTTAGATAAAGTAAGCTACCAAACGACCAATTCATTCCCAGCGATTGATAAGGTTACTTCTAACGTATCCGGCTTGCTAATGCTACCAAATACGGACAAACCTAAAGGTGTGATTTTGTACTATCACCCTACTGCTTTTAACAATGCTGGTGGTCCATCAAATTTCAAAGATGATAATATCACATCTCAAATGTTTGATACTATCTACGCTAGAATTTACGCATTAAACGGCTATATAGTTGTTGCAGCTGACTACATCGGTCAAGGTGATGATTATGCTAATACTCATCCGTATATTTTCTACCCAAAACAAACTGTAAATACCGCTGTAGACTTGCTAAATAGCTCAGCGAATATCATCAAAAATAAATATTCTCTTGATGCTAACAATAAACTTAATGTCTATTCAGCAGGTTATTCTGAAGGTGGTGCTTATTCTATTTGGACTGCAAAGTGCTTAGAAGATAAAAGCAGCTGCCCAATTGTAGGCAAGCTTGATAATTTATACAACTATAAAGCAGCAGCTGGTCTAGCTGGAGCTTATGACTTATCTAAAACTACGATGGGTTTCATTAAAGATAATAATGATGCTAAAGAATACAAACTTCATAGTAAATTAGTGACTTCAATGCTTAAGCCGGCTCTACTTGCAAATGCGTTTATGAGTTATTTACATTTCAATAATAAAGATAAATCAATAAGTATTAAAGATGTAGATGAAAAGTTCTTTAATATGGACTGCCCATTTGGGACACAATTTATGTGCAATACGAATGATAAGCAATATAGCTTTAGTGAATTATTCAATCAAAAAGAAGTTTCTGATCTTAAGCTAGTTTCAGCAGTTTATTATAGTGCTTTGTATAGAAAGTACCCAAATCAAAAATCAGCATCGCACTATGGACTGCCAACTGGAAACAATTCAATGTATGACTTATTTAATGAAAAAGTTTTTTCTGATTCTGCGTTTATGCAAACCATGAAAGATGCAGATGTTGTAGATTTTGGCAAAGATACCAAAACACCATTATTTTTATTTAGCTTAAAAGAAGACTCTGTGGTTACAACTCTAAACTTTGATAAATTTATGAGTCAAGCAAATAAAAATGTAAGTAGCTATCAGCTAGAAAATTCTCACATCACTACAAGCAGTATAAACTGGATTCCCTTTGTGAAATTTGACATCTCAGATGTGGATCATATAACAGGTGAAATTTATGCAAACATATTTGCTTATAAATTTATAGATAATTTAAATAAAGGTAGTGTTCAATGATAAAAGCAATCACTGAAAGAACAGGGATTTTAGTAAATGATGATGGTTTACAAACTTTAGAAAATGCTAATATTTTTGTTGCTGGGGCTGGTGGTGTTGGTTCATTTGTAATTGAAGCATTAGCTCGTGCTGGCATTGGAAATCTTACAATAGTTGATATGGACACAGTAGATTCATCAAATATCAATCGTCAATTAGTAGCTCTACATAGTACAGTAGGTAAGTCCAAAGTTGAAGTTATGAAAGCTAGGATTTACGATATAAATCCGGAATGTAAAGTAAATGCTTTACAAATTTTTATCAATCCTGATAATACTCATGAGCTTCTTACATCTGAAAAATACGACTTCGTAATAGATGCTATTGATACTCTAAATGCAAAAGTAAACCTTGTAAAGACATCACATGAGCTTGGTATAAAAACTATCTCAAGTATGGGAGCTGGTGGCAAAACTGATCCTACACAAATAAAAGTGGTGGATGTTTACAAAACAGATGTGTGTGCTTTAGCTAGAGCTATGCGTAATCGTCTAAAAAAGCAAAATGTAAAAAAAGGTATAATAGTCGTCTATTCAACGGAAAAAGGTATCGCTCCCCTCCCACCTGCTGAACCAAGTGATAACCAAGCAGGTAGACCAAGAGCTACAAATGGTACTCTTAGCTATATGCCATCATTATTTGGTTTAACTATCGCAGGGATTGTTATAAAAGATATTGTTGCTGAGAATTTTAATAATTAACATAAAAGCTATAACTATGTTTATTGACACTCATTGTCATTTAGATTTTGATATTTTTGATAATGATCGCATTGCTTTGATAGATAACTGTCTTAAGCTAGGTATTAATCTTTTCATAAATCCAGCAACACAAAGCTCAACTTGGGACAAGTTAATTCAGCTAAACAAACAATTTAGCAATATTCACATTTGTTTTGGCTTGCACCCTATTTTCATAAAAAAACATACTACTAGAGATATAAGGAAACTTGAAGAATATTCTCAAAACATCCAAACAAAACTAATCGGCGAAATAGGCTTAGACAAGCGTATAGATGGTTTTGATAAGCAATTAGAATTTTTCTCAGCTCAAATTAGTATCGCTAAAAACTTAGACAAAAAAGTAATTATTCATTCAGTCAAATCTCATAACGAGATTATAAAAACCATCAAAGATACTAGGTTTATAAATGGTGGAATCATCCATGCTTTTAATGGTAATACAGATATTGCGAAAGCGTATATAGATTTGGGTTTCAAACTTGGCATTGGTGGGCTTATCTCTAACCCTAATTCTAAGCTACCAAAAACCCTTGTAGATATAGCACCTAGCAATATAGTCTTAGAGACTGATTCTCCCGGTATGAAGCTTTATAATTGTGATAAAAATATAAACACCCCTGAAAGTGTTCCTAGAATTTTTGAGATTCTAAGCAATATTTATCAGACAAATCCTGCTATACTGAGACAACAAATTTATAATACTAGCCTAGAATTTATCTAAAATGTATATAGCTAAATTGATAGTTAAAGCAGCACGAATTCCTCAGCTTGACTGGGGATCTCTTACATTGAGATGGAGTTAATATAAAAAATGTATATAACTAAACTACAACTACAAAACTTTAGAAATATACAGTCTCAGTCATACGAGTTTTCTCCTGATATGAATTTTATCATTGGCAAAAATGGCTCAGGTAAAACCTCTATTTTAGAGTCGCTTTATTACCTATCTCATAGTAGATCATTTAGAAGCTCACAACTTAATAGAATCATCAGCCACGATGCCGATGAGTTTATAGTTTTCACAAAAGCGTTCAATAAAGATAATATTACAATCTCTTTATCTCGTAAAAAAAATGGGAATAATATCTCTAAGCTAAACCATGAAATACAAAGTAACCATACAGAAATCACTCGTACATTACCAATTCAGCTAATAAACCCTGAAGCTTTTAATATCATAAACTCCGGAGCTCAACAGCGCTGTAAGATCCTTGATTGGGGGTCTTTTTATCTTGATAAAACATTCTTAAAAATTTGGCAACAAACTAAGTATCTTGTAAAGCAACGAAACTCAGCTTTAAAACAAAACTACCCTTATAGCTACATCCAAGGTATAGATAACAAGCTCAATGAATTTGGTAATATTTTAGATACTAAAAGACAAGAATATTTTGCTAAATTAAGTCCTAAAATATACGAGATACTAGCTCAATTTAATTCTGATATTAAGCTTGATATTCAATACTTTCGTGGTTGGAAAAACGACAAAGAACTGATTGATGTATTAACTGATAGTTATGAAAATGATAATCGTTATAATGTAACTACACACGGGCCGCATAAAGCTGATATTGTGATGACTATAAATAGTAAACCTGTACAAGATATATTCTCACGAGGTCAGCAAAAGTTGCTTATCTGTGCCATAAAACTAGCTCAAGGCGAACTTCACAATGCTGAGAATGAAAATAGGTGTATTTACCTGATTGATGATATTACATCCGAGCTTGATAGCAATCATACTGCGACCCTATTTGCATATTTACAGAAATTAAAATCCCAAGTTTTTGTCTCAACTACTGATAAGACAAAAATAGCATCTTTTATAAATATAGATAGCTGTTCGATTGAGTTATAACATAAGGAAAGTACAAATATGAAGCTTACAAGAATTTTAGTTATAACAGTTATGCTAACACCAATGATATCACTAGCTTCTTCTAAAAAATGCGATGGTAATACTTACAAGATAAACCAATGCCTAAAAGCAAAAATGGAAATTTTAGATAACAAACTAGATAAACTACAAAACCATAACATAGTAGAGTTTAAGAAATTTCGTGATAAAATTTGTAATGATATAAGCTCAACCTATGAAGGTGGTAGCTACCAATCAGTCAAATATGGTAATTGTGTAGTATCTCTTGATAAATGGTATTTAAATCAAAAAAAAATATAAGATAACTATGACTAAACAAACTTTTTTTAAAAAAATTATGATATTTAGTATTTTTATTACATTAATAGGTTGTTCCTCTAGTAATTCAGAAGTATGGGATAGATATAATAGGCTAAATAATGGAACTACTCCTAAAAGCTCAAAATTACATAGTAGATATTTTGATATAAATGATAAAACAGATAGTAATTTTATTTACTCATCATCAGAAGCAAATCTTAAATAAAACACACCCAATATCTTTCAAGATTTTATTTTCTACATATTTCATATCGACTTTTTTCATTATAGCTATAGATGCTAAATGATCAGTGTCTGTAATAGCAAAAATCTCTTTATATTCTAAGCCATTCCTAGCCCACTTTAACCTAAGTTGGGTTTAATTCCCTATAGCTTGCTATGTTTACATTGTGTAACTTTGGGCGGTTGGATATTTTCGTAATACCCCGTCCGCTTGCGGCGGGGATTGAAAGATTTTAAAAATTGGTGTTGACTAATGGGGACAATTTAATCTTGAAGCTTATCTATCTTTTTCATTCCATTAATTTAACATTATTTATAGTTTCGCAAGAAGCTTAATAAATAGATTGATAAAAGCAATCTATTTACTGTAAAATATTTTCATACAAGCAAAAACAATATGGTCAAATTTAAAGATGGAATATATTGACAGATTAAAACATAATACTTCTTTATATATAGGATACCCTCCTGCTGTAGATTTCAAATTAAGTCAATATGCTGAACTTTTAGATTATTCCATGAATAGCTTAGGTAATCCTTATGATCTCAATAATCCATTTAGCAGTCATGGTCATGAAAAGGCTGTTATTGATTTTTTTATGGATTTATACAAACTTCATGATAAAAATTACTGGGGCTATATAGCAAACTGTAGCTCAGAATCTATACTTTATTGTATCTGGAAAGCTAGAGATTACCTTAAAAGATACCATAAACCAATAAAAATAATTTGTAACAAATTTACTCATTATGCTATAGATAAAGCAGCAGAAATATTGAATTTGGAACTAGTTAAAATTTCTAGTGATGCGTACGGTGAACTAGACTATCAAACTATAGAAAGTAATTTAGATACTGAATGTAGTTACATATTCTGTGCAACTATTGGTTCTACAATGACATCTTCTATAGATAACATCACCAAAATAAAATCCATTTTAAATAAAAAAAACATACATTATCATATACATGCTGATGCCGCTTTTGATGGTTCTTTCTTGCCATTCACCAACGATTTTAATAATATCACAGGCTTTGATTCGATTAATATAAGTGGTCATAAATTTATTGGCTCTCCAATGCCCTCTGGTATCACTATAATTAAAAAAGAGTTTGTGGCTAGTAAATATATTGAATATGTATCTAATTATGATGTGACTATTGGTGGAAGCAGAAATGCTCTAACTCCATATCTTTTATACAAAAGAATACAACAAATTGGTGGAAAAAATGGTTTAAAAAATAGATTTTTAGAATGTTTAGATAGGGCTAAAAAATATCAGCAAATATTAACTGACAATAACATTAATGTTTTTAGACATACTAATTCTATAACATTAGTTCTAAGGGATATTCCTCTCGAAATCATGGAAAAGTGGCATGCTCCTACACAAGGAAATTTAACTACATTGACGGCATTACCAAAATTTACTGAAGCAAAACTATATGCTTTTATTGATGATATTAAAGCAAGTAACAATAATAATTTTATATTGAATATAAAAACAGTTATGCCTATAGAAGTTAACAAGCTCGAGTAATATACTTTTTGGTTTTAAAATGTATAAACATCTTTACTATTTTATATTGCGAACTATAATACATGAATAACTATACATATATAGTGCTAAATATTTGTGAGAGGGAACGCTTAAATGTCTACTAAAAAACTAACTAACTGGACATTTTTAAGCAATCATTCTCATGTTCTATATCTCATAAATAGTAATCCCAAAATTACTATTAGAGATATGGCTATCAAGGTTGGGATCACTGAAAGAGCTGTCCTAAATATCCTAAGTGACCTAACTGAGACAGCCTATCTAACCGTTACAAAAGTTGGTAGAAATAATCAATACATTATAAACAAAGATAAAAAACTTCGCCATCCTATCGAAGAGCATTGCACGGTTACAGATTTTTTTGATGCTTTGTCAAAGTAGAGTTTAGTTCTTTAGCTAAATCATTTTTCACTTCTTTACCATCTAAAGAAAGAATGTTTTTCTTTAGATGGTCATTATATTTTCTCAAGTTATTCTAACTCCAAAGCACTTTCAACTAACCTCTCATCAACCACTTTTTTTGGTTGAATATTGGAAACTATCTTTAGCTTCTCAACTTGACCGATAAGATTACCATTACCCGACTTTAGTTTGCTAAACGCATTATCATAGGATTTACTAGCATCACCTATAGATTTACCAACTTTCTCCAAATCATCAACAAAGCCAACAAATTTCTTATATAGCTCTTCTGCTCGACTATATATAGCTGTTATGCTTTTTGCTTGCTTTTCATATTTCCAAGTATTTTCGATTACCTTTAATGCTAATAGTAATGTTGTTGGGCTTACTAAAATTATCTTTTTTTGAAAAGCATACTCGTAGAGATTTTTATCAAAATTTGGGATATTTTTACTTAGTGCTAAAGTCAAAGCATTCTCAATTGGTACAAATATAAATATAAAATCTAATGAATTCACACCTTCTAGCTTTTCATACTCTTTGATAGATAAACCATCAATATGATTTTTTAGAGCATTAATATGCTCGTTTGTATATTTGGTTTTTTCTAACTCATTATCTGCACCTATATAGTTATCATAAGCTACTAATGATGTCTTTGCATCTATAATAATATCTCTATTTTCAGGCAATTTTATAATTACATCTGGTCTAAACTTGATACTTTCACCAGCTCTTAAAGTAACTTCTCTCAGATACTCTTCACCCTTTCTAAGTCCAGAGCTTTCTAATACTTTCTCAAGTACCATTTCACCCCAATTACCTTGCTGCTTTTTATCACCTTTGAGTGCTGTTGTAAGATTATGAGCCTCTTGAGACATCTTTTGGTTTAGCTCTTTTAGAGTTTGTAACTCATGTTTTAACTCAATCCTACCAGCGGTATCTTTCTCGTATATAGTATCAACTCTACTTCTGAAGTCTTTAAGCTGCTCTTTCATAGGGTTGAGTACAAAATTTAAGCTTTGAGTGTTTCTCTCATCAAATTTTTTACTATTATTTTCAAAGATTTTATTAGCTACATTTTCAAACTCGACCTTTAGCTTAGTTTCACTATCTTGCAGAATTTTCATTTTATCTTGCATAGATATATTTTGCTCTTTTAATGAGGTTTCTAGCATAGAAATTTGTGACTTATAATTTTTTATCTCTTCGATATAATTGTCATTTTTTTCTCGTTCTTGCTTTAAATCTAGCTTCAACTCATCTATACGCTGAATTCCATCTTGTTTTGTTTCGATATTCTTTTGCTTTGATTCAGATAACAAGATATCTAACGTCGCTTTTTCGCTTTGTAATGTAAATATCTCATTTTGCTTAGTATCTTTATATTCTTGAAAAGAATTCTTAATACTATCAACTTGTTTTGTTCTCTTTACTAATACTAAAAACATTGCTCCAAAAATAATACATAAAACTACTACTAATCCACTTACTATAATCATTTATTTTCTCCTTTATAATGTTGGCAAGTGTATACCGCTACAATAGTGCCTAATGTTGCTCCTGCAATAAGATCACTTGCATAATGAAAATATTGTAATAATTGAGCTGCTATAACTAGGAATGCTAACACCATATATAGCCATCTATACTTAGGAAATAAAATCCATAAACCAACTATAAATGAGAATATAAATGTCGCATGTCCTGATGGAAATGACCCAAAATCACCATTAAATTTAAACCAATTAAACCCATAAGCATTATCATGTATAAGAGAAGGATTATTATTTCTAAATGTATCAGCCCAATATCTGCCACAGATACCTTTGAAAATTTCTTTAATAAACTGACCTATTATAACTGCGTTAGCAATATATATAAATTTAGAATCAAATGCAGATACTTTCCTACAGCATAGTTTAATGAAATAATAGATATAAAAACCAAAAATAAAGAATCTTATCAAGTCTACTAAATAATCCGAAAAAAACTTTAATATAGTATACTGCCTTGAATTATGTTCATACAAAAACCAAACTATTTGTTTATCAACATACAAATAGCAAATCACAATAAAAAATACACTACTCAAAAGTAATGTTATTAAGTTTTTATTTTTCATAATACTCCTAATGAAAACATCCCCAAATCTCTTGAGCTAATTTTTTACTTATCCCTTTAACTTTTGCCATCTCATCGGTAGATGCTTTAGTCAGTTCTTGCCAGCCACCAAAGTGCATTATTAATGCTTTGCGACGCTTAGGACCAACCCCTTCAATCTCCTCTATTACAGATGATTGCCGATTAGAGTTTACTTTTTTGCGTTGGGCTTTTATTGCATGATCATGGGCTGAATCTCGGACTTGGCGTAATAACAAGAATCCAGCATCATGTTCATCTAAAGTATATTCAGTCTTATCAAAACCTTTATATATTTTTTCTTTACCACTTATTCGCTCGACACCTTTGCCTAAGCTCACAAGCTGTATTTTATCTTTGATATTATACTCTAACATAACCTTTTCAGCTTCATGAATTTGCCCTTTCCCACCATCTATAACCATGACATCTGGTAGATTATCAGCTTCAATTCCCGATTTTATTCTGCGACTTACCGCTTGATTAATGGCTGCATAATCATCACCACCTTTGACATCTTTTATATTATATCTACGATGAGATTTACGATCTTCGCCCTCATCTGTATATACCACACATGATGCTATAGTTGCCTCACCTTGAAAATGCGATATATCAAAGCATTCTATTCTCTTTATATCATTCTCCAAATTCAAAAAGCCTTTTAATGAATCTAATCTTTTCTGATATTGAGCTTTTGAGGCATTGTGCGTAGTTAGTTTTTGGCGAGCATTTACCTCAGCTAGTTTAAGCCATTTGAGATTATCAACTGCTGGAGCCAATACCCAGTTCATCGACTGACCAATCTTTTGTGAAATACTAGTCATCAAGTCTTGTATCTCTTCAAAATTTACTTTTGATAAAATTATATTCTTTGGCCAAATATTGCGAATCTCATCACCTAAATAAAAGTGTGATAAAAACGCCTGCATAATAACTGTTTTATCCTGCCCTTTTGCATCAATACTCCAATGCCTATCTGCGACTACATTACCATTTTGAATTTGCAAAAGTGCAATACCTGCATAATTATCTTGTATTTGTATACCAACTACATCAAATGATCTATCAGCTTTAATATCAACTATTTGTTGTTCTTGAAGCTTTCTTAGCACGACTAGCTGATCACGATAAACCTGTGCTTTTTCATATTCCATTTCTTCAGATGCTTGGTGCATTTTTTGAGAAATATCCTCCAGTACAGAGTTAAATTTACCCGCTAAAAATTTCCTTAGCATACTTAACTGTTCATCATACTGCTCATTTGTTACAAGTCCCACACACGGTGCAAGACAGCGTTTTATCTGATACTGCAAGCATGGGCGGATACGCGATTTATAGTAAGTGTTTTCACATTGACGGATAGGAAATATTTTCTGAATGATATTTAGCGTAAATTTAACCGAAGAGATAGATACAAATGGACCAAAACACTGACCCTTCTTGTGAGCAGATTT
>JBLFYO010000009.1:0-28155 GCA_047609165.1 Francisella sp. | reverse complement strand
TTTACGTTTGTAGCCGGATTCAAATAATGAAATAGCTCTATCTCTCAAATCTTGACTATATGCTCTCATAAAATAGAAAACAGTATATACAATTTTGTTGAATAAATCTCCTTCAAATTAGCTATAAACTAAGTTTTTAATAGAATATTTGTTTGTGAACCCACTTACAAACCCTTGTTTGTGTTGGTAGGTTCCTTTTACTAGGTCTGAGGTTACACCTATATATAGTGTTCCATTGTATTTGCTCGCCATTATGTAGATATAATACATAGTATAAGTCTTTTATCATGGATCCTAGTGTCAAGCACTAGGATGACAGCTTGGTTGTTTATATAATAAAATTTTAGCACAATATACAATCCAAGTTATAGTAACTTTAATCACTCTACGAGCAGGAGAAAAGTCATGTGTAGCTGTTGCTACATTCATAGAAAGTTTTGACAGTAGACTTTTGTCTTTTGATAATTGATATTTAAAATCCCAAAAGCTGTCAATTGCGAGTTTAAGGTGCCTTATGTAACCATTCCTTGCGAGATTTGTAGAGCCATTTAATTATACTTTCACACATGACTATATTTTATTATTTTACGAGTATGTTCTACTAGTAAAAATATTCCTAATATATTAAAATAACATCATCTAAACTTCAATTTTCAAAAGATTCAAATAGATGTCAAATATTGTAATAGTAGGTGCTCAATGGGGCGATGAAGGCAAAGGTAAAATCGCCGATACTCTCGCAGAAAAATCAGACTTAATCGTGCGTTACCAAGGTGGTAATAATGCAGGACATACTCTAGTGGTAAACGGTAAGACGACATTCTTGCATTTAGTGCCATCTGGTGTGTTGCATAAGCATACAAAATGCGTGATTGGTCACGGTGTGGTTTTAGACCCTGTAGCATTAGATCAGGAAGTTACTCGTTTACAAGAAAGCGGTATAGAGATATCTGGCGAAAATTTATTTGTATCAGGCTCATGTACTGTGATTACTTCTTATCATAAGCTTTTAGATGCTGCTCGTGAAAACACAACTAGCGAAAAAATCGGTACAACTGGTAAGGGTATTGGTCCTGCTTATGAAGATAAAGTGTCTCGTAAAGGCATCAAGTTTGTGCATTTGTTTGATAAAGAATTGCTTAGAGCAAGACTTGAGTTAGCTTTAGTAGAAAAAGAATCATTGTTTAAAGATTTATACAAAATCGACTATCCAAGCCTAGAAGAAGAGCTAGAAAGACTTTATAGGCTAGGTCAAAAACTTAAGCAGTACGCTGCAGATACATTCTCAATTATAGATACTGCAATGGCAGAAGGTAAAAATGTAGTTTACGAAGGTGCTCAAGGCGTACTTTTAGATGTGGACTACGGTACCTATCCATTTGTAACTTCATCAAATACTTCAGTAGCAGGGGTGTACTCAGGTGCTACAACAGCAGGGCATAGTCTTGATCATGTAATAGGTATAGCAAAAGCTTATGTAACTAGAGTTGGCGAAGGTCCTTTCCCTACAGAGCTTTTTGATGATGTGGGTTTGTTTATCCAACGCAAAGGTGGCGAGATCGGTGTAACTACCGGTCGTATTCGTAGATGTGGTTGGTTGGATTTGCCACTACTTAAATACGCTGCAAAATGTTCAAATCTTACATCTATAGCACTTACAAAAGTAGATGTACTATCTGGTATGGACACTCTTAAAATATGTACAGGCTATAAGTATAAAGGCAAAGAGATTGACTGTGCTTACCCAGGTATTGATTTATATAAAGTTGAGCCTATACTAGTTGAGCTTGAGCCTTTTACCATCGAAGATGAGATCACTTTAGACAATATGCCAGATGCTCTTAAAGTATATTTAGATACTATAGAAAAGCATATTGGCATACCTATTTCATCACTGGCTTATGGCCCATCAAGAGAGCAAATTTTGTTCTTAGAAGATTACTTTAAAAAGGACTAGTCGATGAGTTTTGCTATAGATAATACAGAAGTATATATAAGTGCAGAGCAACTCGATATAGAAGTCACAAAGCTCGCTGAAAAAATAAACAAAGACTTCGCAGGTCAAGAGATTGTGCTTATCTGTGTGCTAAAAGGTTCATTTATGTTTTTTGCTGATCTAACTAGAAAGCTTGATGTTGACCTTAGGACTCATTTTGTAACAGCATCATCTTATGGCTCTGGTACAGTTAGTTCTGGTAAGGTTATTTCTACTATCGATTCTTTGAAAAAAGAGTATATAGAGGGTAAAAATGTAATTATAATCGAAGATATCGTTGATACTGGCCATACTTACCATAGGCTAGTAGATGGTTTAAACCAACTTGGGCCAAAAACCTTAAAATTTGCTACTTTACTATTCAAGCCAGCAAGGTTAGAAAGAGAAGTGGATCTTGACTATGTATGCTTTGAAATAGAAGATAAATTCATCGTAGGTTATGGTTTGGACTACAATGATAGGTATCGTCAGTTGCCATACATTGGTTTGATGAAAAATATCTAATCAACTCTCGAACTAGTATCCCCTAGTAAAAGTTTCTCTTAAAAAGTCTAGAGCTAATTTCCAAGATCTTTGATCTGAAAGTTTATTATAAACTGTACCAAACTCGGGATCATTTGCATTAGGATTAGTAAAAGCATGAGAAGTATTTCCAAAGCTATGCAGTTGCCAATCAGCTTTTCTCTTATCCATTTCTTGCTGGAACACATTGACTTTCTCAGGCGATACCATAGGATCGTTATAACCATGCAATATCAATATCTTAGAGTCTATATTTTGCTCTTTAACGATGCTAGATTCTAGTAGTCCATGGAAGCTTATTACAGCTTTTAGTTCGATATTTGATCTTGCCATGTCAAGCACACATTTACCACCTAGACAAAAGCCCATTGCGACAATGTTAGATTTGTCTACACGGTGCATTTTTACAACCAGACCAAAAGCAGCTCTTAGTCTTGTCATTAGAGAGTACTTGTCTTCTAGTAAGTCAGAATATAATGCAGCATTTTCATCTTTTGATTTGCCAATTTTAGCATCACCATAAAGGTCTATTGCAAAAGCTAGGAAACCTTTTTTTGCAAGATATATTGCTTTGTCACATACAAATTTGTCTCTACCAGCCCATGTAGGAGCTATTATGATAGTTGGCAAGTGAGACCCTCTTTCGGGATATGCACAAAAACCTTTTAGTAGCTTACCATCAGAGCGATATTCGATTTCTTGAGTTATTACCATTTTGTATTTAAAAGTAAGTGTTTAGATATAAGTATTATAATGATAAAGGCTGGTAAATGAAATTGGTTTGATTGTTATTTTCTGCTTATTTGTTTTTGGAACTATTTGTCGCAAATATGCTCATCCTTAAAAGTGAATACTTGTGTAAGTTTGACCTTTTTGTAAAGAAAAGGTAGTGTGTAACATCAGTTACTTTAATTAAAAGTTTTTATGAAAGAGAAAAGTCGATTGTATTTAGATAAATATTTAAGCTCATTACCCACTGGAGTTGCACAAAAACACACTTCTTTTAGTGCTAGCTATTTCTGTGCTGATGAATATAACGCGAATATATGTGCAGATTTAATTTTGTCTGGAGAGAAAAGAGCTTCATGTAGTTTGGAATATTGGTATAGTCATAAATGTGAGACTATGCCAAGAGTTGGTCATCTTCAGGTTGTGACTGATTGGAGTGGCGAGCCGATTTGCATCATAGAATTAACTTCTATTAGCAAATGTAAATATAGCCAAGTGACAGCTGAATTTGCGATTGAAGAAGGAGAAGGTGATAAGTCTCTAAAATCGTGGCGAGAAGATCATTGGATCTTTTTTAGTCTTGAATGTAAAAAATTAGGTATTGAGCAAAATGAAGATATGCTATTGGTTTTAGAGCAGTTCAGGGTCGTCTATAAGTAAAGTATATCTAAGAATAAAGCTTATTTTTAGCTATGCTTACAAGATACAATCCGCAGATTATCGTCGTTATAAAAAAGCTAATTGGTACATCTATGTAGTAGGCTGAGACTATACCAGACCATACCGTGACGATAGAAACTACACAGCTTAAAATTATCGGTTTATAAAAGCCATCAACCCATTGTGTAGCAATTGCTGCAGGACCAATGAGCAATGAAAATACCAAAAGTATACCGACAACTTGACAAGCCATAGATACCGTAATTGCTATGCAGATAAAAAGCAGTATAGATAATAGCTTATTAGATATTTTTTTTGACTGAGCAAATGTAGGATCCAATGATGATATAAATAATGGTCTAGCAATAGCTACAAGTAATAAAGTCGTAAAGGCTGCCAATCCCAAGAGTAAATAAATTTGCTCAATAGTCACCGTGAGAATGTCTCCAACCAAGATTGACATCACAGAGCCAGAGTAACCCGACTGATACAAAAACAAAAAGTAAGTACCAAGCCCTAAAAAGAAAGTCAGTACAATACCTATAGCTATGTCATTCTTTTTAATCTTATCGCCAAAAGCCCCCATTAACATACCTGCAATGATGTTTATGGTAAGCTGACCTGTAATAGCTGATAAGTTCAGTAACACCGCTCCAGCTGCTCCTGTAAGGCTTATATGCCCTAGAGCGTGAGAAGCAAAAGATAGTCTGCGGATTATCACAAAAAAACTGATTAACCCACAGATAAAAGCGATGATAGTACCTGCGATAAAAGCGTATTGCATAAATAAATAATTAAACACAGATATCCTCCTGCAAACACGGCATTGCATCACAATAATGACAAGTTTCATTTTTAAAGTGAATGAAAGCATCAAGTTGAGAGCTAATCTCTTTCATATCGTGAGAGATAAGTAGTAGAGTTATATTCTCTTTTTTATGAATTTCTTTTAAACATTGCAGAAATTCCTGCTTTGCATTTGGGTCTAAGTCAGATAACGGCTCATCTAAAAGCAAAATCTTTGGCTCATTAATCAGTGCTTGGATTAGGTAGATTCGTTTTTTTTGCCCACCAGATAAATCCTTGAATGGTTTCTCAATATAGTCTCTTGTTTGAGTTAGATCAATCAAGTAGTTTAGCTTCTGTTTAAATCCTTTATTGAAAAGTGGCAAGCCCCAAGAATTTGGTTTATAGCTGTATTTTACAAGTGTTAGACCAGAAGTTTTTTCTTCGTAATTAATCTCTCTCTCTTGAGGTATATAGCTAATCACATTAGTATCGACTTTTTTATCATCAATCATAATTTGACCAGAAATAGGAGTTATTTCTCCTAAAAGAGTTTTAAAAAAGGTCGATTTACCGACACCGTTTTTACCAACTATCCCAACCCAAGAATTTGTCGGAATATTAAGGTTAATAGATTGACTAATAGATTTATTCTTGTAGCCAATAATTAGGCTTTCACACTTAATCATTTTTTGTCGGAGTTGTAGATTTTTCTTTTAATTGTTCGAGAGCTTTTTGAGTCTCACCAAGAGTATCTATCATCCATAAGATAGCATCTTTATTTGCAGGCATCGTTTCTGTTACACCTACTACGGGGATGTCATTTTTCTTTGCTAGATTTAAGATATTTTTTGTAGTTGTATCTACTACTTGCTGATTATAAAATAGCACTTTCACTTTTTTATCTTTTAGCAAATCTTGATAATCAATCATCATTCTAGGGCTTGGTTCAGATTCATTCATAATTACCCACTGGAATTTTAGCCCTTGCATTTGTAGCTCTAAAGCTTCTGCCATATAGCCAAATAATGGTTCGGTTGCTGTTACAGGAGTATCTTTGTATTTTGTTTTGATGTCATCAACCATGTTGTAGACGGTTTGGTATTTATGTTTAAATTCTTTGTAGTTATTTTTGTATAAGTTAGCATCATCAGAGTCTAGTTTTGTATATACCGAAGTAAGCTTCTTAGCAAGAGCAGGGAATGTCTGGGGCTTAAACCATAAATGAGGATTTATGCCAAGTTTAGAAGTCTTTTTGAAGCTATCTAAGTCTTGTACTTTGATGATTACAGCATTTTTGTTACTCTTAAGAATAGAGTTTATCCATGAGTCATAATCAGCACCGTTGTAGATGATGATGTCAGCATCAGCTAGTAGCTTGGCATTTTTTACCGAAGAGATAAATGTATGAGGGTCGCCATCGGCATTGTTGATTATGTTAGTAACAGATACATTGTTTCCACCGATAAGTTTAGCAACACTGCCGTATTGATTTTCAGCAGCAACAACTGTTATTCGTTTAGCATAGCTTGAGGTAGACGCTACTATCGTTAGTAAGGATAATATTATTATCTTTTTCATCTTTGTATTTCCCTTATAATTAGTGAAATTTAGTATCCAAATGATAGAGTAAATGTGAGCTGTAGTAAAGTTAAACGATTAGCCTTTTGAATTTTTTATAAACAATGCAATGATAAAAGATAAAATCATAAGTATAGGTACGAAAATCATCGCAGCTTCAAAAGCAAATAAATTTGAGTGATTTTTACTTAACTGTCCGATAATTGCTCCGGTTACAGGCTGCAATATTCCACCGCTTAATGGCAAAAATAGATTCACGAGAGCTAGAGCAGTAGCTATACGAACAACCGGTACAGTATTTCGCAAAGCAGAGTAGTTAAGTACATGTACGGCTTGTGAGCCTCCAAATAGCACGCACAGCAAAAATGCAATATACTCATTGGTATTGATATACAGCAGGAATATGACTATAAAAAAGCCAATGATTGGTGCTATAAATAAAGGCTTTTGTTCGCTATTTAGTATACTTGCAATAGCTCCCCATACAGGACTAAATATAGCTACTCCTATAAATATTAGTGAAGTACAAAGACCAGCTGTTTCTTGATTAAAACCTTTGAGACTTAGGTATCTTATACCCCATAAATCAGCAAACAAAACTGTTGTACCATATATAGTGAAGCAATAAAAACCATTTAACCATATTTGTTTGTTTTTTAGTACTTCAATTAGATTGTCTAAAGCACTAATCTTAGCTTTTGCTACGATTATGTTTTTATCAAATTCAGGATGTACTCTGATAATAAATAAGCTAAACAAAAAATTACAAGTGATATCAGAAATACACCACTCATAATCACAGAAACACTAAAATATTTTGCAAAAATAACTAAAAGGGCTGCGGAAAGTGTAGCACCGAGGTAAAGAAAGAGTTGAGTTAGTCCTGTAAATAGTGGAAATAATCTTCCAGGCAACCAAAGTGATACACTCTTTATAGCGCAAAGAAATGCAAAGCCGCTGCCTAATCCTGCTAATACTCTATATAAAATTATACCTTTTGAAGTGGTTGCTATAGAGGCAATAAAAATAGCAAGGCTAAATATGAGTGTGCTAGCAACCATGATTCTTTTGATGCCATATTTATCTACAAGCATGCCAGCGGGTAGTTGAGCAACTACATAAGCAAGATAAAACGCAGAGCTAGATATGGATATTTCTTCAGCAGACATATTGTATGGAAGTATTGAGTAAGCTTCAAACAACGCTCCACCGGACGATCTTATAAAATATTCTAACGCATAAAAAAAAGCACAGATAAACCAAATACTTAAGCCGAGTATCTTTACTCTATCTTTATACATAGCGACAAAATCCTTAATTTACATAAAATATGATATGAATACAATATTATCTAAAAAAGATACTGTGTAATAATAATTCATTGATATAAGTTATAGCAAATGTTTAATATCATTTTTAATGATTTTAATGATTTTAATGATTTTAATGATTTTAATGATTTTAATGATTTTAATGATTTTAATGATTTTAATGGGTTTTGGTTAACCTAGATTTAAGATTTCTTAACCTTGAGGAATAATGCGAGTATTGTTACCAGATGCAAGAATTGTGACATCGTCTCCTACACTTAATCCTTTAACCTCTTCTTGAAGAACGGCTATAGATTTACCATAATTTAGTTGGATGATAAATTGATAAGCTTGTGAGCTTGTAAGGGCTTTTTCAGTTGCACCACCTGCGATACCACCAATACGAGATCCGACATTGTTGCGACCTTTGATATTAACTACTTGGATGTCGATGATTTTGCCTTGCTTGATATTAGACACTTGCCCTATAGAGTTGGCAGAGTAGCTTGGACCATCGCTAGCACAGCCAGATAATAATGCTAGAGATATGAGTATCAAAAAATAGTTTTTTCATGTTTTTTACTTAGCCCCTTTAGTTAGATAGTTTGCTTGCAATTTCAGCGACTCTTTTGCCTAAAGTTTTACAGATTTTGGCTTCATCATCAGAGAGAGTTTTGTTTGGTGAAAAAGTATTTAAATGTGATGCACCATAAGGAGTGCCGCCTGTGCGAGTATGCTCAAGAGCTTGTTCACTATATGGTACACCAACTATTACGCAACCATGATGTATAAAAGGGATCATCATTGAGAGTAGTGTACTTTCATGCCCTGCGTGCATACCAGAAGCTGCGGTGAAAAACCCTACAGGCTTACCAATAAGGTTACCCTTAAACCATACATCAGCATGCTTTTCTAGGAAGTATTTAAGTGGTGAAGCCATGTTACCAAAGTAAGCTGGTGAGCCAACAATCAAACCATCGCAATTGGCAAGGTCTTCTTTGCTTGCATATAAATCACCATTTTCTGGGATTACAGACTCAGATTGTTCGGTATTTGCTGAGATGTTTGGTACAGTTTTTATAACAGCAGTAGCACCACTTGCTTCTACACCTAGAGCTATAGTGTGAGCCATTTTCTTTGTACTTCCACTTTGGCTATAGTATAGTATCAATATGTTTTTCATAAGTATATTTTCATGCCTAATATTAATTCATTTAAAAAGTATTTTTCCATTTTCAAAAACTACTGGATTTGGGTCTTTAAAGAATATGTTCGTAAAGATTGTCCAACTGTAGCAGCTTCGATTACTCTTTCAAGTTTGTTTGCTATAGTACCTGCTTTTTTCATTATAATAAATATTTTGGACACTTTTAATGTCTTTAATTCATTTTCTGGTAATATTCAGCAGTTTTTATTCTCAAATATGCTTCCAGATTCTGCAAATACAGTGCAAGAGTATATAATAAGTATTTCAAAGCAAATGACAGCACTACCTGTAGTATCAGTTTTCTTTCTTATAATGTTAATTTTTATGATGATTAAAAGATTAGAAAAAACGCTTAACAAAATATTTTATGTACAAAAATCTCGCTCAATAATACAAAGCTTGTTGGTTTATTGGACTTTGATGACTGTGGGTCCATTACTTTTGGGTTTTGTGTTTGTATCTAGCACTTATGTACTTTCGATGACATGGATTTCTGATGAAGCTGGTATCACAAAATATTTCTTAAGTGGCTTGTCAATATTGTTTTTGACAGGTGGTTTTTTTGTGGTGTACAAAATACTACCTAATACAAAGATCAATTCATGGATTGCTTTGTTAGCATCTTTTTTGGTGGCAATTTTATTTACAGTGGCAAAAAAGTTATTTTCATTATATATGTTTTATGTACCGACATATTCGGTTATATATGGGTCATTATCTTTGATTCCAATATTTATTCTATGGGTATTTGTAGCTTGGCATATTACGCTTCTTGGTTCCGTGATGATTCGTGGGATACAGTATATGCGAGTTAGCTTAGACTTTAATGAAAAAAGTAAAAGTGATGATTTAAGTACAAGCATTAGTATACTTAAAGAGCTGTATTTCGCACAAAAAGATTTGGTTGATGGTGTGGCGATGAATCGCCTATACAAAAATACAGGAATAACAGATTACGATAAAATCAAAAACATCCTTTATCTACTAGAAAGACAAAATATTATAAGAATAGACAGTGCTGATAAGTGTTACTTAAATTGTGATATTTTTGATCTTAATTTGCAGAAGATATATTCAGCATTTCACCCGACTTTGAATCTTAAAAATACGGAAATTGAAAAATTAAGTGCTATAAAAACTCAATTAAATGATAACCTTGATATAAAATTATCTGACTGTTTCTAAATTTAAGGTGTTTGTTCGATGCTACTTAATTTCTTGGATTATTCTGCTTTAATTATTAATGTACTCTATACCATATATCTTGCTCGCTTAAAAGTGTGGTCTTGGTCATTAGGTATAGTTGGTGCGATATTACTTTTGGTATTATTTGCAATCAAGGGGACTTACTCTCTAGTGCTATTGCAGTTTGTGTATGTATTGTTTTTTAGTTATGGCTGGTATAGTTGGCATACGCAAGGTGTAGATAAGAGCGACCAAGCTATCAAGTGGATGAAAGCTAAGGATTATTTACGCTATATTTTTTATACCGTTATGCTTTGTGCTTTAGCTGTTGTCTTCAATTATATTACAGATTCAAAAGATGTTTTATCTACAGGCTTGCTGACAGGTATAACTTTTGTTGCAGTAATTATGACAATTGAGAAGTTTATGGAAAACTGGATTGTTTGGATAATTTCAGATTTATACTTTGTGGTTGTGATGTATCAGCAAGGCTTACACGGCCAGGTTATTCAAAACTTTATATTTTTCTTAACTGCGGTATATGGTTTTTATTATTGGTTTAACAATTCTACTTCAGCGAAAAGATAATGATAGTCAAAGTAGCCTTACAAGTTCCGCCTAACTATTTACTAGATTATACTGTAGATGGTGAAATAAACTTTTTTGATAGGGTACTTGTTCAAGTAAGTAAAAGAGAGCTAGTAGGCTTTGTAGTAGCAAAAGATGTGAAAGTTAATTATGATGAGTCAAAGGTCAAACCAATCATAAAATATCTTGATAGTCTAATAAGCCAAGATGTACAAAAACTTGTCTTGTGGCTAGCACAATACTATTGCTGTGATTTATACAATGCGATTCGTTTAGCTTTGCCAAATGATTATTTTAAAAATGAAATAGTAGCTCCTAAGCAAGATATTTATATATTTAAAAATCAATCGCCAGTAGACTATAAGCTTACCGCTAAGCAATTAGAGGTTCTGCAGGAGTTTAGTGATGGTATTTCAATTAAGTTTGATGATATAAAGCAAAAGTTCTCTACCAATATTATTGCTCGCTTAGTCGATAAAAACATACTTATTAAAACGACAAGGCTAGAAGATATTCTTTGTGCAAATTTAAAAGCAGATTTGATTAAAAGTTTAAACCAAGATCAACAGCTTGCTTTAGATGAAATATCTAAGGTAAAAGGCTTCTCTGTATTTCTGTTATATGGTGTGACAGGTAGTGGCAAGACGGAAGTTTATCTTCAAGCTATCCAAAAAGTCTTAGATGAACAAAAGCAAGTATTAGTGCTTATTCCAGAGATTAATCTTACACCACAAACTATGCAGAGATTTGAGCAGAGGTTTGTTGGTAAAAAGATAGTCACTATGCACTCTAAGTTGTCTGAAAAATCTAGGCTTACCAATTGGGCAAATATCAAAGCAGGCAATGCTGATGTAGTTATATCTACTCGCAGTGGCGTGCTTGCAGATTTTAAAAATCTCGGCATGATAATTGTTGATGAAGAGCATGATAGCTCGTTTAAGCAACAGTCTAGCACTATTAGGTATAATGCCCGTGATGTAGCTATATTTCGTGCTAAAGGGCTAGATATTCCAGTTATACTTGGGAGTGCGACACCATCTATCGAGAGCTATTATAATTGTAATGCTGGTAAATACATTCTACTCAAACTCAAAGCTAAAGCATTAAATAACTTCAAAAATGAAGTTAGGCTTTTAGATTTAAAATCATCTATCGTAGATAATGGTATTAGCACTAAGCTTTTCGAATTACTTGAAAACAATATCAATGCACATGGACAGTCCTTGATGTTTATAAATAAGCTAGGGTTTGCCAAAGCTTTAGTGTGCAAGGGTTGTGGTGAAGCTGTTGAGTGTAAAAGGTGCGATAAGCCATTTACTCTGCATACGCATCCGTATCAGTACTTGGCTTGCCATTTTTGTGGTTCGCGTAAGCCTATAACGACTTCTTGCCAAAGCTGTAAAGGTGAGGAACTCTTTACTTTTGGAAGTGGTACGGAGAAAGTCCAATCTCGCTTAGAAGCAAAGTTCCCATATAATAAGATAATCCGTTTTGATCGTACAAATGTAAAGACTATTGATGATTTGTATAGTGTTAATGAGATGATAAATACCAATATGGTAGATATAATAGTAGGTACACAGATGATTGCAAAGGGGCATCATTTTGCAAATATCACACTTGTTGGACTTATCAATATAGATGCAGGTTTGTATAGTACAGATTTTCATGCGATTGAAAAGACAGCTCAACTCATAGTGCAAGTATCTGGAAGAGCAGGGCGTGCTGATAAACCTGGTACGATAATATTACAAACTTATCAGCCTGAAAATAAGTTGCTGCAGTTATTGGTTGGTAGTGATTATTTGGAATTTTTGGATTATCTGCTTGAGCAACGAGAATATGCGAAATATCCTCCATATAGCTTTCAAGCTCAAATAATGACAGAGTCAAGGAATGAAGCAGAAGTATTAAGTCTTCTTAAAAATCTTTATGAGAAATTATCTGTACAAAAAATGGTACAAGTATCAGCACCATTACCAGCATTACATCTTAAGAAAAATAATGTCTATAGATATAGCTTACTTATGACAGCAAATTCACGAAAAGAGATAAATGGCATTATAAAATGGGTCAAAGAAAATGTTCAAACTCAACTGCCACACTCAATCAAAATGTATTTTGATATTGATCCTATTGAGTTGGTTTAGCCAATATATTAATTCTTCTGATTTTTAAGTCAACAATACGATAACTAATCTAATGTTCTAATAATAAGTTTTGTATTATATGTAAGTACCTAAGCAAAAGTAATAATGTGTTTTGAACTAACATTTGTTTATACTTACATCTATATATTTGGAGTTGTTTTATGAATAATCATATATTGTTCGGTTATCAATTGGATGGCAAAGGAGGAGGTAAATCTCTTTTAAATAATAGGGGTTATGAAGAGACTAAGTCTAATAGTGGGATAGTGTGGACTCATTTAGATGCAAATCACAATGGTACTAGGCCGTGGTTAGATAAAGAAATTTCATCAATAGACCCATATATAGTTGATGCACTTTTAGCTAATGAAACTAGACCCAGATTTATACAGATTCAGGATGGTGTGTTGATTATATTAAGAGGTATGAATCTTAATAAAAATGATACTCCAGAAGACATGATATCGATTAGGTTATGGGTAGAGAAGAACCGTATTATTAGTGTGCGTCTTCGATCCCTGCAAGTAATGGATGATATCGTTGCTAATATTGAATCAAAAATAGGTCCTAAAAATGCTGGAGATTTTGTAACAAATTTAATCGCCAAACTATCAAATCGCATGGAGTCAGTTTTATTGGACTTAGATGATAAGCTAGTTGATATTGAGGAGCAAATAATAGATAAGGCAGATATTGCTTTAAGAGAGGCTATTATAGATACTCGCAAACAAGCTATAATATTTCGTCGTTACATAGTTCCTCAAAGAGATGTAGTAGAGCAGCTAAGATTGAGCAGTTTAAGCTGGATTGATGTTAAGCATAAGCGTTATTTGGTAGAGGTTTATAACCATATAGTACGCTATATCGAGGATCTTGAAGAGGCGAGAGATCGTTCTCAAGTAGTTAAAGATGAGCTCAGTAACGCTCTTAGTGATAAGTTAAATAAAAACATGTATTTTTTAGCTGTTATTGCAGCTATATTTTTACCGCTTAGTTTCTTGACGGGTCTTTTAGGGATAAATGTTGCAGGTATACCGGGCTCTAATAATGCTAATGCATTTTGGATATTTTCAATAGGGTTGGCTCTGATAGTGGCGATACAGATATTTTTGTTTAAAAAATTAAAGTGGATCTAGGGTTTTTTTTAAAGTGCAGAAGAAGAAGGTTTGTTTTTATACCAAGTATCAAAATTATCTCTTAGTTTTTTGCCATTTTTGTCTTTATTAAACATAAATGTTTTGTAAGATTTAGTATTATCAACTTGAATAGGTATTTGACATAAATTACTATTGATAGAATGCTGATATGCTATCTCAACAGTATCAGTAAACATGATGTTTGGTTGAATACCGTCAAATCCATCAGTCAGAAATTTAATCGCTTGTTTATTATCATTGATGATTAAAAGTTTAGCATTCTTGAGCTTTGCTAAAGCTATGCTTTCATTAGTGCCACCTCGATTTTCTATTACTAAAGTTTCTGGGCTATCTATGTCATTAAAAGATTTATATTTGCCAAGGCTTTTGCATTGGGCGCATTAAAGGGTAGTAGATTTGAAAGGGTATTTTTTTAAAAAATTAGTAAGCAATCAATTTTTCAATTTTTTTCAAAAAATTATGTTCATTGAACTCTTTTTTATCTATTTTGATATAAATGGCATGTTCTTCTAGACAAGTATTGTATTCATAAACCCCAACTTGAGATGCCAGAATTTCTTCTATAATTTGTTTGGTATCTGTATGATTGCTATTTAATTTGTAGATTTTTGAATTTAGGTAAGTTGGTTCTGCCATTGTTGCACAAACTATCAGCCATAGAGTGCCAAGTATCAGACAGAAAGCAAGCACCCCAGCTATATGCCAATGATGATAAACCATACCTCCAACTATACCACCGATAAAAATTCCAAAGAACTGGCAGCTTGAGAATATCCCCATTGCAGTACCTTTGCTTCCAACAGGTGCAATTTTTGAGATCAAAGAAGGTAAGCATGACTCTAAAAATGTAAATGCAGCAAAAAATAGTGTCAAAAACACACAGAGCAAGATTATGTGAGTATAGCTTAAGGCTAAAGCTCCCATGCACGCAGCTAATATTGCCACTGCTACTATAAAAAATCTTCTCATTTTGCGTTGAACTTCGGCAATCATTACAAAAGGGAACATTAGCGCAAAAGATATTATCAGTACAGGGAAGTATACTAGCCACTGGTAATCTGCAGGCACTTTGAGGATATTTGTAAGTATAGTTGGGATAACTATAAACAGAGCAGTCAAACAAGCGTGTAAGCAAAATATCCCAAAGTTAAGTTTCAATAGTTCTTTGTGCTGTAGCACATCTTTGATTAATGTAAGTACAGCTTTGCCTTCGTGATGAAAGGTTGGTGTTTGAGGTGTTGGAACTTTGCTTAGCATAAACATACTTACAAAACCAAAGACAGCAGTCACCCAAAATATCCCAGATAAACCAATAATACTATTTAATATTGGGGCGATAATCATTGCCACTAAAAATGATAAACCTATAGACATTCCGACTAAAGACATTGCTTTTAGACGATTTTCTTCTTTAGTTGTATCTGCCACAAGAGCTGTCAAAGTGCTACCTATAGCACCAGCACCTTGTATTGCACGACCGATGATTATCCCATAAATACTAGTTGAAAGTGCTGCGACTATACTACCTATTATAAAAAGTGCTAGTCCAAACAAAATCACAGGCTTACGCCCAAACTTGTCTGAGCAAATACTTAGCACAATCTGCAACATCGCTTGGGTTAAGCCGTATACACCCAATGCAAGACCTATCAAGAAAGGAGTCGCATCATCAAGGTGGTTTATATATAAGCTAAAGATAGGAAATATTATAAATAGACCAATCATTCTAAAGCAGTAGATTAGAGAAATGTAAGCAGTGTTTTTAAATTCGTTTTTGTACATGTGGATTCTAATGCAAAATTCAGTAGTTTGAGTATAGACAATTAAGCGAAAGGTTTAAATATTAAATTCAAAATACTCAACTTTTTAACTTCTATAAGGGTGTTATTTTTTGTGTGCTACTGTATAATGTGGTATCTCGTTTGAGGTGTGTGTAAAATTCACGACTTTAAAATAAATAATGAAAGGGTATTTTTATAATGAAATTGAAAAAATATTTAGTTATATTGGCAGTATTGTCTTTAACAGGTTGTAAAGGCGGTATTTGGAATCCAAACGGTATAATTACAGCACAAGAAAAAGACTTGTTTATAATTGCTATGGTTCTTATGCTTTTGGTGGTTGTTCCCGTGATTATCTTGACTTTATGGTTCGCGTGGCGCTACCGTGAAGGTGCAAATGCTAAGTATACGCCAGAGTGGACTCACAGTACGACTTTAGAGGTTGTATGTTGGGGAATACCTGCAATACTTATCTTGATATTAAGTATAATGGTTTGGAAAACAACGCATTCTCTTAGCCCGTACAAGCCGTTAGAATCTGACAAAAAGCCTCTTGTGATTGAGGTGGTAGCCTTAGATTGGAAGTGGATGTTTATATATCCAGAAGAAGATATAGCTACAATAAACTACATCAAAATCCCTAAAGATCGTCCGATTAATTTCAAAATCACATCAGCAGCTCCGATGAATTCATTCTTTATACCAGAGCTAGCGGGACAGATTTATGCAATGACTGGTATGACTACTCAGTTACACCTAATTGCTGAAAATAATGGTAAGTATCGTGGTTTCTCTGCTAACTACACAGGTACAGGCTTTGCTGAAATGCAATTCTATGCTGAAGTTTCTGATGAGAAAGATTTTGATAGTTGGGTTCATGAAGTTAAAGATGGTAAGCATCAAGCTTTGACATGGGATTACTTCTGGAGTGATCTTGTGAAGCCTTCTATCGGCAATCCAGTATCTTATTATTCAGATGTTGATAATAATCTATTTAGTGATATCACAATGTCTTACATGATGCCTAACTATAAGCCAGGCGACATGGAAAAGATGGGTGATATGCATCACATGGATATGTAACAAAAAGTTACAAATAATTTAAAAGTTATAAAAGTAGTACAGTAAATAGGAGAATAACATGCTAGAAGCATTAATCGGAAAACTAAGTGATCCGCATCTGGTTTTTCCATACTTGTATGAACCGGTAAGCCAACAATTAATCATACTTGCTATGTTTATAGGTATATCGGTCGGCGGTGTGGCATTAGTCGGTGGAATTACTTACTTTAAGAAGTGGGGATATTTATGGAGCGAGTGGTTTACTACTGTCGACCATAAGAAAATAGGTTCGATGTATGTAATCGTAGCTTTAGTAATGATGGTTCGTGGCTTTGTAGATGCTGCAATGATGAGAACACAGCAAGCTTTAGCTTCGGGTGATAGCACAGGATACTTGATTCCAGAGCATTTCGATCAGATCTTTACTGCTCACGGTGTGATCATGATTTTCTTTGTTGCTATGCCATTGATTTTTGCTCTTATGAACTGGATAATACCTCTTCAGATTGGCGCTAGAGATGTAGCTTTTCCTTATATGAATTCATTAAGCTTCTGGCTTTTCATCGTAGGTGCGATGCTAATAAATATTTCTTTATTAGTTGGTGACTTTGCGCATGCTGGTTGGTTGGCTTATCCACCATTCTCTGAAGTAACTTATAGTCCGACTGTCGGGACCGACTACTATATATGGGGTTTGCAAATCTCTGGTATTGGTACCTTGATGACAGGTATTAACTTCTTTGTAACTATCATAAAAATGCGTTGTAAAGGCATGACTTTGATGAAAATGCCTGTGTTTACTTGGGCTTCATTGTGTTCGGTTATACTGGTAATAGCTGCATTCCCAGTATTGACAGTTACACTAGGGCTACTTACATTAGATAGATACTTCGGTACTCACTTCTTCACAGTTTCTGGTGGTGGTGACCAAATGATGTATGTAAACTTAATATGGATTTGGGGTCACCCAGAAGTATATATTCTTGTACTTCCTATGTTTGGTGTGTATTCAGAAGTTGTTGCAACATTCTCTAAGAAGCCTCTATTTGGTTATACTACGATGGTTTGGGCTACGATTGCAATTACAGTTTTGTCATTTGCAGTATGGTTGCATCACTTCTTTACAATGGGTGCAAGTGCAAATGTAAACGCCTTCTTTGGTATTATGACAATGATTATCGCGATACCAACAGGTGTGAAAATCTTTAATTGGTTGTTTACTATGTTTAGAGGTCGTATAGCATTTACTACTCCTATGCTGTGGTTGATCGGCTTTATGATAGTTTTCTCTGTTGGAGGCATGACAGGTGTATTGTTATCAGTACCTGGTGTTGACTTCCAGATGCATAATAGTGTATTCCTTATTGCTCATTTTCATAATGTAATTATTGGTGGTGTGGTATTTGGTGCGTTTGCAGGTCTTACTTACTGGTTCCCTAAAATCTACGGATTTAAACTAAATGAACGCCTGGGTAAATATGCATTCTGGTGCTGGTTTATTGGTTTCTTTGTAGCATTTATGCCTTTATATGTATTAGGTATGATGGGTATGACTAGAAGACTTTATCACTATGATGCATCTACTGGATACCAAACGCTACTAGTTGTAGCATGGTTTGGTGCGATGATTATTGCATTAGGTGTATTCTTCCAAATACTTCAAATTATTGTAAGTATTCGTGATAGAGATCAAAATCGTGTAGGTGCGGATGCTTGGGGCAGTGGTCGTACTTTAGAGTGGGCTATACCTTCACCAGTTCCTTTCTATAACTTCTCACATGAGCCTGAAGTTTCTGATAGAGATGACTTCTGGTCGCAAAAAGAAAAAGGTCTTAGCTTTGATGGTAAACCAGTAGATGCAGAAAGAGTTTATGAAGATATTCATATGCCTAAAAATACATCTGTAGGTGTAATTATTGGCTTATTTAGTTTTGTATTTGGTTTTGCTATGGTATGGCATATATGGTGGCTTGCTATCGTAGGTGTTATCGGTATGATCGGTACAGTTTTACGCAGATCTTTTGATTACAGCATTGACTACTATGTGAAAGCAAAAGAAGTCAAAGCAGTCGAAAGTAAATATACAAAAGAAGGGGAGTTACGCTAATGAGTACAGTAACTGCGGATAACAATCACCACGACGACCATCATCACTTTGATGGTTCTAAAAGCGTTTTTGGTTTTTGGATTTATATTATGAGTGACTGTGTGCTTTTTGCTGCACTGTTTGCTGTATATGCGGTGTTTCACAAGCATACATTTGGTGGGGCAGGTGCTCAAGAGCTTTTCAGTCTACCTTATGTGTTTGCTGAAACAATGCTACTACTTGTAAGTAGTTTTACTTTTGGTTTAGCAATGCTCAACCGTAATTCTAACAATATTAATCATGTGATTAAGTTTTTATGGGTTACATTCTTTCTAGGTTTAGGCTTTATTATAATGGAAGTTCATGAGTTTTATGAGCTTGTTATGGAAGGTCATACTTGGGCTAATAGTGCATTCTTGTCATCATTCTTTACTTTAGTTGGTACGCATGGTCTTCATGTATCTATGGGTCTGATTTGGATCTTAAGTATGATATTCCAACTTAAAAAGCATGGCATGACACCAATGGCTAAAACTAAGCTAACTTACTTAGGTTTGTTCTGGCATTTCTTGGATATCGTATGGATATTTGTATTCTCAATAGTTTATTTGTTAGGAGCAGTATAATATGTCAAGTTTATATGATAAAGATACAGGTGCTGCTTACGGCACATATAAGACTTATATAAAAGGCTTTGCGTTTTCAGTAATCATCACAACAATAGCTTTTGCATTAGTTGGTTTTAAAGTATTTTCACCAATAGTACTATGTCTTGCTGTTGCGGTACTTGCGTTAACTCAACTTTTCATTCAGTTAGTATACTTCTTGCATTTAAGTACAGATTCAGAAGCTCGTTGGAATTTAGTGAGTGCTATATTTGCCGTAATGGTAGTAGCGATTATACTTGCTGGTACGCTATGGATTATGTTTGATCTATATGCAATGATGATGTAATCACAGTTTTTAAATATGTCTTCTTTCAAAAATTATATTCAATTAGCTAAACCAGGTATTATATTTGGTAACTTAATCACTCTTACAGGTGGTTTTTTGTTGGCTACTCATCGCCAAATTGGCTTTGAATATCTAAGTCTTTTTTTCTATGTAATGATCGGTGTAGCACTGATGATTGCATCTGGCTGTGTATTTAATAACTGCTATGATCGCGATATAGATAGTACGATGGCTCGTACGCAAAAGCGACCGCTTGTGACTGGAGATATATCTTTGGTTATGGCGTTGCTTTATGGCTTCGTGCTATTTGTACTAAGCTGTATAGTCCTGTATGTGCTGGTTAATCCGCTTACGCTATATATAATCCTTGTTGGATTTGTAGTGTATGTAGTTATATATACTATCTCAAAAAGGCTTACTGTACATGCTACTATACTAGGTGGTATATCTGGAGCTATTCCTCCTGTGGCGGGTTATACAGCTGTAGTCAATGGCTTAGACTATAATGCACTGTCATTATTCTTGATTCTATTCTTTTGGCAGATACCGCACTCTTATGCTATAGCTATGCTTTACAGTGATGACTACAAAAAAGTAAACTTGCCTATGCTACCTTTAGTAAAAGGTGTTCCTTATACTAAAAAAATTATGCTCGCATATTTGGTGTTATTCGTAATTTCATGTAGCTTGCCTTACTTGCTAGGTACAGCAGATTTAGTATCATTTTTGATATGTATGCTGATGGCAGTTTATTGGATGTATAAGTCAGTTAAGTCTTATCAAAATGATGATGATAGAGCTTATGCAAAGACAGTCTTTAGGCTTTCAATTATTGTTGTTACTATAATTAGTCTGACTATTGGTTAGGTTTTTCAATTATTTTATCTATTTTACTTATAGTAATGTTAGTCGATTTATATTGTAATGTTATAAATCAATATTCAAAGTTTTAGCTAAAGCTTTCAACTTTTTCATGGTTTCAGGAAGTTGTCTAATAGCTCCCCATTGGCGAACAAGTTCACGACTTTCATATGCTGGATATCCCATTACACGCTCACCGGCTTTCACATCTTTCATAACCCCAGCTTTACCGCCTACTTGAGCACCATCACCTATAGTGATATGGTCTTTGATGCCAGCAGCACCTGCAATAATAACGCCATTACCAATAGTCACAGATCCAGCGATGCCTACTTGACCACAAATCATGCAACCTTGACCAATTGTTACATTGTGTCCAATCTGCACAAGATTATCAATCTTTGTAAAATGACCAATTGTTGTCGAGCCAAATTTAGCATTATCAATACAAGTGCCAGAGCCAATATCTACATAATTACCAATCATTACATTGCCAATATGTGGTATTCGAATAATAGTTTTGCCATCTTTAGAGGGGCGATAGCCAAAGCCATCACTACCAATATTGCAGCCAGAGTATAGTCTGCAAAAAGCACCAATTTGTGTGCGTTCACGGATATTTACATTTGGCCATATAATACATTGAGGGCCAATTTGAGCATCATCATATATAGATGCGTTTGCGTAAATAATTGTTCCATCGCCGATAGTTACATTTCTACCTATATAAGTGCCTGCTCCTATAGAAACATTGCTACCAATGTTTGCACTAGGTTCTATCACAGCACTTGGGTGAATGCCATTTTGTTCAGGATTTGGTTGAGAAAAAAGCTCAAGAACTTTTGCCATAGCAAGATCAGCATTCTCAACTATAAGAATCGGTTTATCATTGATTTTTTTAGCTTGAGCTTCTAAATCTTTGGTAATGAGGGCGGCACTAGCTTTTGAAGTAGTAAGTAGAGTTATATGTTCAATTTTATTTATAAGTGTAAGCTCACTTTCTTGTGCTTGATCGGCATAGTTAAGTCCTGTGATAATAATATCTGCAGGATTTAATAGCTTAGCTCCAAGATGCTTAGCAATATCTTGTAAAGAGTGTTTCAATTTATTGACTTTTTTTGAATTGAGATACATGTATTTTAACAGATTTCGTGGTGTAGTATAAGAGTGATTATTTGATAAACTTTTGAGCTTGTATAAGTGCTAGCTCATCAGTATCCAGTTCGTGAGTGGTTTTAAAGATTCCGTCGAGACAAGAAGTGATTTTTTTTAGTATTGTAGGTAATCGCTTACCTTTTAATATATAGCATAAAAACATCGCTGCGGTGATATCACCAGATCCACTAACTTTTGGCTTGACAGTATATTTTGGTGATTCCAGATATTCTAATGCACCCTTTTTATATACTGCTATACCTGTTTTAGTCCTGTCAAAAGAAGTGCTAGTTACTACGATGATTTGGTTTTTATTGCCGGTTTTTTGAATAAGAATATCACAAGCTTTACTAATATCATCATAGCTATGAATATTTGTATCACTCAAGGTAGCAAGCTCAAATAAATTTGGAGTAATGATGTCTGCTATAGGAAGTAGGTGTTCTAAAAACATTGTAGGATGATCTTTTGAAGTAAAGATATGTCCCTCATCGTGATGATCATAAAAATCGCCAAATACAGGATCACAACAGTATAAAGCCTTTGGGTTACTATTTTTTAAATCAATCACAGTATCTGCTATAACTTTAGCTACGCTTATATCACCAATATAACCAGATAAAATAGCATCATGTTTCTGTAGGAAGTTATTGGCTTTCATGCCATCTATTATGTTTTTGATATCTTCTGCATTAAAAAAAGCACCTTTAAATACATCATATTGAGTATGATTTGAGAGTTGCACAGTATATATTGGAGATACTTCTATACCGAGTTTTTGCATCGGAAAAACAGCTGCCTTGTTGCCAGCATATCCATAAGCCACATGAGATTGTATTGATAGTACTTTGAGTGTGTCTTTAGACATTATCGTCTTATAGTCCTAAATTTGTTCTGATGCTGGAAAGTAAATCAACAGATGATTGTTTATCTCCAATTGTACCTATTTTAATGTAAATATTTACTGTAGAGCTATCGTATTTAATTATTTCAATACTATAAGGAGTTTTGCCTTCTTTGTTAAGTATGCTTTTTTCTGTTTTGACAGCCCCTTTTATCTCAGCATTTTTTTCAATAACTGTGTTGCTTTCAATACTGTAATTATTAGTATTGTTTATAGCTAGTTGAGTTGCATTATATACGCTTTTAACATCAGTATTGTATAATTGAGCCGAGAATGTACCATTTGCAAATCTTGCGATTGAGTTTCCTGTAGAATTTAAGTCATCCATCATGCTACTATTGGTTGAGCAAGCAGATAGAGTTAAAGCAGCAGTTAGTCCTACTGTGATAAGTTTAAGTTTTTTCATGGTTTATATTATTTGAATGTGTTTGTTAAGTAGATTTTATAATAGTAATTGTTATTTGTAAAATACTGTTGTTAACTTATTCTAACAACCGTTATTTTCTGACTAATTACAAAAAGGAATAATTTTCTTGAAAAAACTATTTTAGCCCCTATATTACTATAAAGTTATATTTGCATTTCTTTGGAGAAACTAATGTCTGCACATAATCAGTTTAATAAACTTTTGGAATTTTTGAATAACCGTGTGGTTGGTCAAGAAAGTTTAAACAAACGCCTTTTGATAGCACTGCTTGGTGGAGGTCACCTCTTGGTTGAGGGAGCTCCTGGTTTGGCTAAGACTACGGCTATCAAATCATTATCTGAGTGTATTGATTGTTCTTATCATAGGGTTCAGTTTACACCGGATTTGCTTCCAGCTGATCTTACGGGTACAGAAATCTATATCCCGCAGCAACAAAGTTTTGAATTTCAATCGGGACCTTTATTTCATAATTTGCTGTTAGCAGATGAGATAAATCGAGCCCCAGCAAAAGTTCAGTCTGCTTTACTAGAAGCAATGGGCGAGAAGCAAATCACTGTTGGTAAAAAGACTTATCCGTTATCAGATTTGTTTATGGTGATGGCTACGCAAAATCCTGTGGAGCAGGAAGGAACTTACCCATTACCTGAAGCACAGCTTGATAGATTTATGTTGTTTGTAAAGATTGGATATCCAGACCCTAAGACTGAAGCTAAAATCTTAGCGATAAGTCGTGGTGAAGCTTTAGGGCATGTATTTGAGCATCCGAGCATTCATCAGGATGTGATTCTTACAGCACAAAAAGAAGTGCTGAATGTACAGATGTCACAAGCTATAGAAGAGTATATTATTGAGATAGTGTTAGCATCACGCGATTCTGCTAAATACTGCAAAAATATTGCTAAGTGGATCTCATTTGGTGCAAGTCCGCGTGGAACTATATCACTTGATAGAGCAGCACGAGCACATGCTTGGCTAGATGGCAATGATTTTGTATCACCTAGTGATATTCATGCGGTTGTTTATGAAGTACTTCGCCATAGGATACTTTTGACTTTTGAAGCAGAAGTAGATGGTGTAACAACTGATGATGTGATTACTAAGCTACTTAAAGCAGTTCCTATACCATAGGTTGGGATTATGAAAAGCTATAAAGGAATAAAACCTGATATCAACGAGCTTTTGAGCTATCGCTATCGTGCGAAGGCTTTGAAGTTATTTGCTAATCAAAAAGTAAATACCGTAAATGCTGGGAGCAAAGCCTCTCGATCAAAAGGTCGCGGTATGGATTTTGATGAGGTTAGACATTATCAGCCTGGTGATGATATTCGTCTGATGCATTGGTCGCTAACAGCACGACTAGGTAAACCTTTTACAAAGGTGTACCATGAAGAACGCGAACGAACGATGTATTTTGTAGTAGATCAAAGTGCTACGATGCGATTTGGTACGCGTGAATGCTTTAAGTCTGTAAAGATGGCAAATGCTATGGCACTACTTGGTTTTGGAGCTTTAGAAGCTCATGAGAAGGTTGGTGGGATAATATTTGGAGATGATGGTTATAATTACTATCCTGCCAAGCAAGATAAATCCGCTTTACTCAAAATGCTTAATCATGTCACAAATGATGAAACAAAAAATCAAATAGTTACAGATAAAGGTTTATCTGATGCTTTGAAATTCTTATATGCAAAAATCCGCAGCAATAGTGTAATCGTTGTGCTTGGTGATTTTGATGGTTTTAATGAGCAAGCTCAACAATATCTAAAGCTTCTCGCAAAGAAAAATGAAATCATAAATGTATTTAGCTATGACCCTATAGAAAAAGAACTGCCCGCAAAAGATGTTTATAACTTTAGTAATGGTAGTGAAAATTTAGTTTTAGATGCTGCAAATACAAAGCAGTATCAAGTTTATAAAGATATTTATAATGCTCGACACAGTGCAATTAAAGATTTTTCAAGACAGTATCAAATGGCATTTTTTGAGATAGCGACTAATGATGATTTGGTTAAAACTATAAATTATGGAGTGGCAGGTTATGGAAAATAACAACCTCCTAGATCAGTTAAAGGATATATACCTACCATCGCAAATATCGTCGTGGTGGCCACTAGCTTATGGTTGGTGGGTTGTGATAGTGGTTTTTATACTCATGATTTTGTTGAGTTTGCTGATTTTACGCAAAAGAAAAAAGCATAATCGATATATAGACACTATTGTAAATGACTTTAAGGAAAATCTTGGCGAGTTTTATGTGTCTAAGCCTAAAGAAGTTGCACAGAGTATTTCGGTATATTTAAAGAGAATTGCTCTACACAAGTTCCCTAAAGATGAGATTAAACTCTTATATGGTAAGGCTTGGATTGAGTATCTTAATTCAAAAACTAAGAAAGCAATATTTCACGATGAAGTCGCTAAATATTTACAAAATACTTACAAGCCACAAGAGTTTTCAGATGTTGAGCTAGAGAAAGTAGTTTCAGCTAGTGAGAAATGGATAAGGGGAGTTTTATGATAAATATAGAATATCCTTGGTTTTTGATATTGATAATATTGCCATTAGTAGTGTATTGGATAATTCCGCGTGCAAGCTCAGATAAGCAATTAGCCTTAAAGACACCATTTTTTACACAAATAAAAGCACAGTTACCTAGTGTTGGTTCAAGTAATTTCAAGCGAGCTAATTATTTTAAGTATTTGCTTGCTTCAATATGGGCACTGTTGATAATCTCTGGGACAGGTCTACAGTGGGTGGGTAAGCCGATAAACCTACCTCAAAGTGGTCGTGATCTTATGATGGCGATAGATCTTTCGGGTAGCATGGCGATTGAAGATATGAAAAAACCTGATGGCAAAGCTGAATCAAGATTTGATCTTGTGATGCGAGTGGCAAATGAGTTTTTAGATACGCGTAAAGGCGATAGAGTTGGTTTGGTGCTATTTGGTACAAAGGCGTACTTGCAGACACCGCTTACATTCGATATTCCAACAGTTAAGAAAATGCTTAATGATGCAAGTATTGCATTACCTGGTCCACAGACGGCAATTGGTGATGGAATAGGACTTGCGGTTAAAAAGCTTATGCAATATCCAAGTCAATCAAAAGCACTAGTGTTACTCACAGATGGTGAGAATAATTCGGGAGCATTGCAACCATTGCAAGCAGCTGAAATAGCAAAACAAAATGGTATCAAAGTCTACACTATCGGCTTAGGTGGTGGACAAATGGTTATGCAGACAGCATATGGGCAAAGACTAGTAAACACCTCTGAAAATTTAGATACTGATGTGCTTCAACAAATTGCAACCATGACTGGTGGTAAATTTTTCCGAGCACAAAATAGTAGTGATTTACAAAAAGTATACGAAGCGATAGATAAGATGGAACCGGTTGAGTTAGATAAAACTGTCGTGCGACCGGTGACTTATCTTTATCCTTGGACAATGGGTGTGGCATTGTTGCTAAGCTTTATTTTAAGTGCTATTTGGCTACAACACAGGAGGGCAAACTAATGGAATTGATTCATTTTATCCGCCCATGGTGGCTGTTGACATTTATACCTGCAGTTTTGTTTGTGGTGTTGTTATTTAGGCATTCTGGTAAGTCAAATAGTTGGGCTAAGCATTGCGATGCTCATTTACTAGAGCATGTGCTTGTAGGGAGAGAGTCAAAGGCTAAGAAGTCGCTGTTGCCGTTATTCTTTTTGCTAATTTGGAGTGTGGGGATATTTGCATTAGCAGGATCTGCATGGAAATATAAAGATGTACCTGTTTATCAAAAAAATATATCAAGAGTTATAGCGTTAGATGTGTCGCAGTCTATGGATACTACAGATGTTGCACCTAGCAGGTTAGAGCGAGCTAAGTACAAGATTTTTGATATTTTACGCAAGATAACAGAAGGTCAAACAGGTATGATAGTTTTTTCTAGTGAAAGTTTTATTGTTTCGCCATTGACTAGTGATTCTAAGACTATTTTAAATCTTGTTTCAGTGCTAAATACAAGCATCGTACCCGTACAAGGTCATGATATGACAAAAGCATTAGATAGCTCGTCAGAACTTTTATCGCAAGGAGGTGCTGGTAAGGAGCAGATTATAATTATTACAGATTCTAGTCCTACAGATAACGCTATAGCCGAAGCAAAAAAATTAGCAGAGCGGGGTATAAAAACTGATGTGTATGCTATTGGTACACCAAAGGGTGGTGTTGCAGAGGCTGAAGATGGAAGTTATCGTAAAGACGATTCTGGTAATATCAAATACTTTGGTGTGGATTTAGAGCGTATGCAAGCCTTGGCTAAGGCGGGTAATGGTAAGCTTATAACTCTCACCGCAAATAACAATGATGTAAATGCACTTATAGCGGATATCCAAAACAATGATTCGCAAGCGAAAAAATCACAGCAATCTACAGCAAATATTTTTTGGCAAGATGAGGGTGTGTATTTTATATGGGTGCTAGCTTTACTTAGTGCGTTTGTGTTTAGAAGAGGTTTTTTGGAGAAAATATGTCGCTAAGAAAATTAATTCTATCAATAGTGTTATTACCATGTATATCGCAAGCTAGTAGCTGGAGTGATGCGTGGCAGACAAAAGATCAGCAGGGAGTAAGTAGTTTTGAGGCTGGGGATTATAAAGCATCGGCACAAGCTTTTAAAAATTATGATTGGAAAGGAACTGCTCATTATAAAGCAAAGGAATACGACAATGCTTATGACGAATTTAAAAAAGATAGCTCAGCAACGGGACTATACAACCAAGGTAATGCTCTAACTCAATTAGGCAAATATGATGATGCGATAGGTGCGTATAATGAGGCTATTGAGAAACGACCAGATTTTGAAGATGCAAAAAGTAACCTAGAAATTGTAAAAGAACTTGAAAAGCAAAAAGATCAGAATCAGCAAGATAATAAAGATAAGCAGGATAAGCAGGATAAGCAGGATAAGCAGGATAAGCAGGATAAGCAGGATAAGCAGGATAAGCAGGATAAGCAGGATAAGCAGGATAAGCAGGATAAGCAGGATAAGCAGGATAAGCAGGATAAGCAGG
>JBLFYO010000008.1:0-28202 GCA_047609165.1 Francisella sp. | reverse complement strand
TATAGCTGCGATAAATCCTTACGATAATGATTATATAGATAATATTCAAAACTATGTATGTATCTATGGTGCGACCTCTTTAGATCAGACTAACTATACAAAGACTTCTTTGAGCATAAATATAAAAGCTGCTTTAGAGAATATTTTCAATAATTGACTTTATGTTACAAACCTACGGACACTGATACTAAGTCTTTTCACTTAAACTAGATTTAATTTTTAGACTTTAAACTAACCATTATCTCTAAAAAAAGATTTTGCCAGATCTACAGTTTTTTGAATATCTTCATCACTATGAGCTATAGATATAAAACCAGCTTCATAGGACGATGGTGCAAGATACACTCCATTTTCTAGCATAAAAGCAAAGAAGCTATTAAATAGCTTTAAATTAGTTTTGCCTAAATCAGAAAAAGTATCTATTTGAGCTGATTTTTTACAGAAATAAAGACCAAACATTCCGCCGATACTTTTTGCATGAAAAGCAAAATCTGTAGATTCTGCAGCTTCATTTAAACCGTCAGCCAACTTAGTTGCTTTTGCTGATAGTTCATCATAAAAATCTGGCTGCGAGATTTTCTCTAAAGTTGCAAGCCCTGCTGTCATCGCTATAGGATTACCAGATAAAGTACCTGCTTGATACACAGGGCCTGCTGGAGCAACCAGTTGCATAATCTCTTTACGACCACCAAAAGCCCCTACTGGCATACCACCACCGATGATTTTACCCAAAGTCGTCATATCTGGTTTCACACTATATATTTCTTGAGCTCCTCCTAATGCAACTCTAAAACCAGTCATTACCTCATCAAATATCAATAATGCTCCATGCTCATCACAAACATCACGAAGCTTAGCAAGAAAGTCATCTTTAGGCATTATAAGATTCATATTGCCTGCGATTGGCTCAACTATTATACAAGCTATTTCATCTTTATACTTTTCAAATAATACTTTGATAGTATCCATGTCATTGAAACTAGCTATAAGAGTATTTTTAACTACATCAGCAGGTACACCTGGTGAGTTTGGCTGACCAAGTGATAACGCACCAGACCCTGCCGCAACTAAAAATTCATCAGCATGACCATGATAACAACCTTCAAATTTGATGATTTTATCGCGTTTTGTAAATGCTCTTGCTACTCGGATAGCACTCATAGTAGCTTCTGTACCAGAATTTACAAATCTTACTTGCTCAATATTTGGCATTAGCTCTACTACTTTTTTAGCAAGCTTGATTTCTAGGCTGGATGGAGCTCCGAAACTTACACCATCATCTAACTGTAGCTTGATCGCATTTAGAACATCTTCATCGCCATGACCCAGTATCATTGGACCCCATGAGCCTATATAGTCGATATACTTATGCCAATCTTCATCAAACATATAAGCACCCTTTGCTGACTTCATAAATATAGGAAAATCTTGCCCTACACTTTTAAATGCTCTGACTGGTGAATTTACTCCACCGGGAGTATATAGTTTTGCTTCTGCAAATAATTTTTCTGAACTAGATTGATTGTTCATTTGATTGCTCCTGTTTCATCTCAATGATTCTTTCTTCAACAGCTTGCATTAGCAAACTAGCTATATTAATTTTTGTAGCTTTGTAGATTTCTCGCATACATGTTGGGCTTGTAATATTTATCTCAGTGAGTTTATCGCCGATCACATCAATACCTGCTAGCATCACACCTTGCTTTTTAAGCTTTTTACCTATTTTCTTAGCCATTTTATATTCAGCATCTGTGATTTCTCTAACTTCTGAAGTAGCTCCCGCTGCCAAGTTACCACGATTATCGCTATCACTTGGAATGCGAGCAACTACATGCTTGATTGGATCACCATTTACTATGAGTATTCGCTTATCACCTTGAGATATAGCTTCTTGATAGTCTTGCACCATGATGTAGCTACTCTGATGCTTTGTTAGGGTTTCTAAAATTACAGCTTTGTTTTTATCTCCATCTTTTATACGAAAGATTGAGCTTCCACCCATACCATCAAGTGGCTTTACGATAATGTCTTTATATTTAGCATAGAATTTATTTATCTCTGCATAATTACGAGTAATCAGCGTATTTGGAGCATATTTTGGATGATACGATATAGCTACTTTTTCATTAAAATCTCTAAGTGCTTGTGGATTATTTACAATTAACACACCTGCTTTTTTAGCTAGATCCAGCATATAAGTTACATATATATATTCCATATCAAACGGAGGGTCTTTACGCATAAATATACAATCTAAATCAGTCAATAAAACATTGTTTTTATTAGCTGTAACCTCATACCATGGTCTTTTATCTTTTTTCACTTTGATAGTAAAAGAATTACCTTTTGGGTCTCCATTTAGAATAAAAAGCTCACTCAAATAGAATATATTTATCTCCCAGCCTTTATCTTGGGCAGCACACATCATCATATATGTACTATCTTTTGCGATATTAAATGTATTTAAATCATCAACAATAAAACCAACTTTCATACCAATCCTTTTGTTACCCTATTTTGTGTCCAATGTATTTACTCAGATCTTTACCATTTAGAATATCTGCTATATTTAGCATTTTCTTATTTGGAAATTGTAGTTTTTTAAAACGAATAATCTTATCTGCAGTTGTAACATCAAAACCCGCTTTACTTATACTTACCACTTCACTAGCTTGAACATTATCGGCTTCGATTATCTCAAACTGCCCTACTTTTATAGTATCATCATCTAGCTTAAAAAATGCTGATGGCCATGGCGTAAACGCTCTTATATGGCAATCAATCTCTTTTGATGACTTAGTAAAATCAATCAAACCTTCTTCTTTAGTTATTTTATGAGCATAAGTTGCTTCACCTTTTTGAGGCTTAGCTTCTATGGTTTCAATATTCTCAAGCGTCTCAAGTAGTGGTTGTATCGCAAGCTTTGCAAATCTATCATGTAGCATTGCCGAGGTATCATCAGAGTTGATATCAACGACTAAAGTATTTAAAATATCGCCGGTATCAAGCCCCTCATCCATCTGCATAATAGTGATACCAGTTTTAGTATCTCCAGCTAGTATAGCTCTCTGAATAGGTGCTGCACCTCGCCATTTGGGTAACAATGATACATGGATATTTAAACAACCATATTTTGGAATATCTAAAAACTCTTTTGGTACGATAATCCCGTAAGCTATAACAATTATTACATCAGGGTTTAGCTCTTTTAAAATATCTAAGCTTTCAGGCTCCTTTTTAAAGGATTGTAGTTGTAACACTAAAGTATCATTTTCTAAAGCTAACTCTTTAACTGGAGAGCATTGAACCTTTTTACCACGCCCTTTTGCTCGGTCTGGTTGAGTAAGTACTGCTTGGATATTATGTCCACTAGCATACAAATCTTTTAGCACTTGTGCAGAAATATCAGGAGTACCAGCAAAGACTATGTTTAGCTTTTTCATTAATTTAACTCCCTAAATCCAAAAGACCTTAGTTCAACATCTTTTTGTTCATCAAAAGGTAAGCAATAATATTTTAAATTCGACATACCATTTTCAGCTGCCATTTTTATAGCCACTTTTAAATTTGACTTACATAGTTCATCATGTGTAATATTTTTAGAGTTTTGATGCCCAGTAACCATAACACTCCCAAGACTATCTTTTGTATTAATAGTATGATTAAGCATTTGGAATTTTATTTTACCTATAGATATAGTATCTGTAGCAACAAAATTACTACTAGGTAAAAAAACACCTTTAGGCTCTGCTCTTATATCTTCAGCAAATGCTTTTAGACATCCAAAAAAAACAATAAATATAATAAATATATAAAGTACATTTTGTCGAAAACTTGTCATTATTTTTTTTAATCCCTAAAAGCATAAGCCTGTAAAGATACGCTACTTAATTGGTCGATCTGACCTTCTGGATATAGGCAAGCATATTTAATTTCATCAACACCATTTTGTGCCGCAAGCTCAATTGCCTTGTTAAGGTCTTTATCACATAGTTTTCGAAAATCTTTTTCATTATTCACATGAATAGAAGTTCTTATCAAACCTATAGATCCTTCTGTATCAATTCTATAGCGTAGATTATAGACTTTTACATCACTAGGTTTTATATCTGGCAGGTCAATCTCTGTATTTGGTAGGTATACACCTTTAGCTTCGTAATTTTTATTAAAAGTGAAAAAATAAATACACACTGCAAATATCGCCACGAATATAACTGCATACATAAAATTCTGGGTAAATCTGCTCATAATTGTCATTTTTGTAAATTTAATATATGGATTTTAACATATTGCTGTTTATTAGCGAAGTATCTTACAAAGCTAGCTAGTAGAAATATCTCTAAAAAAGTACTTATCTATTTGCTATTAAAAAATTTAGGAGTATTATAACAACACATTTAAATATTTAAATTTATTATTATGATCAGCAACATTAATTTCCTAAAAACCATAGCCGACAAAAATCGTCTACTAATTCTTTATATCTTAAACAAAAATACTCTTTGTGTCTGCGATATTCAAAAGATAATACCTTTAACTCAAGGAGCATTATCCATACAACTTAGAAACCTAGCTCAAGCAAATCTACTAAGCTCATTCAAACAAGGTAAATGGGTATTTTATAAGTTATCTGACAATGTCTACCATGCTCATACAGATATTTTAAAGACTCTCTTTGCTGAAATGGCTAATGATGATGAAATTATAAATATAGCAACAAATTTAAAAATTACTCAAACTTGTAACTAAACAAAATAAAGGACAAGAAAATGCAATCAAATATAAAAAAGTTAAGCTTTTTAGATAGATACCTAACTCTCTGGATATTCCTAGCAATGTTTTTAGGGATATTCCTTAGCTATGCTTTGCCAAATATCAACGACTTCATCTCAATATTTAATACAAGTTCTGGAAACTGGTTGATCGGCACTGGGTTGATAATCATGATGTATCCTCCTCTAGCTAAAGTTAAATACAGTGCTATGCCTCAAGTATTCAAAAATACAAAAATACTAGTTTTATCTTTCATTCAAAACTGGTTGATTGGTCCTGTACTTATGTTTATATTAGCGATAGTATTTTTTTATGATCAACCAGAATACATGATTGGGCTTATACTTATCGGACTAGCAAGATGTATTGCAATGGTAATAGTTTGGAATGATTTAGCAAAAGGCTCGCGTGAATACTGTGCTGGTTTAATCGCAGTAAACTCTCTATTTACCATAATTTTCTATGCTGCTTATGCGTATATATTTATCACAATATTGCCTAGATTATTAGGGCTACAAAATGTTGTTGAGATTAATATCTCAGCTTTAGAAATTGCTATAAATGTCGGTATTTATCTAGGAATTCCATTTGTCGCTGGTATATTGACTAGAGCAATACTGATACCTGCAAAAGGTGAAAAATGGTACACCGAAACATTTATACCAAAAATTTCACCACTTACGCTAATTGCTCTTTTATTTACTATAGTACTAATGTTTGCAACAAAAGGTGAGCAAATTTTAACTCTACCACTCCAAGTAATAAAAGTGGCTATCCCATTACTTATATACTTCGTGATAATGTTTTTTGTATCATTTTATATGTCTTACAAGCTTAAAGCATCTTACGAGCAGTCAGTATCTCTAAGCTTTACTGCCGCATCTAATAATTTTGAGCTTGCAATCGCAGTAGCTATCGCGATGTTTGGGATAAACTCTATCCAAGCTTTTGTAGGAGTTATAGGACCTTTAGTTGAAGTACCTGTTTTGATTAGCTTAGTCAATGTATCTCTGTGGATAAAGAAAAAGTATTTTGATTGATTTAAAAGACTACCCCGTCAGTCTACGACTGCCACCCCTTCAAGAATTTGAAGGGGAATAATCAACTACTTAAACCTAATCTCCCAACAATTATGGATATTCTTATTTGATAAGAAATCACGAGACAAGCACTTCTCATCTATATTTTTACAATCAAATTGATCTAAAATCTCTTGAGACATTTTAAAACGACGGTAATTATTTGAGAAATACAGAACACCATCTTTTTCTAGTGCATTCATAGTTAGATTTACAAGCGATTCATGGTCTCTTTGCACATCTAGCGTATCATCCATACGCTTTGAATTTGAGAAAGTCGGTGGATCTAAAAATATCACATCAAATTTCTGTGTATTTATCTTTAACCAACCGATACAATCAGCTTGAATAAACTCATGCTGAGATGCCTTAATATCATTAAGTTTGAAGTTGCGTTTTCCCCAATCAAGATAAGTATTAGACATATCTACACTTGTGGTTTTGGCACCTTTTAATGCAGCATGGACACTGGCCGTACAAGTATAGCTAAAGAGGTTTAGTAAAGTCTTATTTTTAGATTCTTTAGCAACCAATTGCCTAATTTTACGATGATCTAAAAATATACCTGTATCAAGATAATCTTCAAAATTCACATAAAATTTTGCATCAGCCTCACTTATCACATAAAAATTATTTAGATTATCTTCTTTTTGATATTGATCTTTACCTTTTTGGCGTTGTCTTACTCTTGTGTGAATATTTTCATAAGCTATACCAAGAGTTTTATTGATCTGATAAATTGCTTGGTAAAATCTTTGTTTAGCTGTATTTTGGTCGATAGTTGCATCTGCACGATATTCTTGTAAAAAAACTTTGCCATTATAAATGTCTACCGCAATTGAGAAAGTAGGTATATCTGCATCATAAAGTCTGTAGCACTCAATACCTGTTTGCTTTAACCATGGTTTTAGAGTTTTGAGATTCTTTTGAAGTCTATTACCAAAATCAATATGCTCATCTGATTGACTTGCTGCATTTTCAGCAATACGGATATTTTTCTCTAATTGAGACTCATGTTTAAATACCGAATGCTCATTGATATCAAACTGATAAAGTATAGTCTCAATAGCACCATTATAAAATTTATTACGTTTATTTGTACGCAACTGCATCTCTTTGATAGAGTCACTAAAACTTGTAAGTATAGCAACTTTCCAGCCACCAAAACCTTGCCCTAGTTTATCACCAAAGCTACTAAATACATCTAAAAGCTCATCAATCTGATCGCTATACAATCTCTCACCATACGGAGGGTTTGTAACTATAAGCCCTGTAGTTTCAAATTTATTTTCAATATCACGAATATCTTGCTTCTTAACATTTACCACATCAGCCACATCTGCTTGGTAGATATTTTTATTAGCTTTATCTAGAACATTGCCATCAATATCATAGCCTTGGATAATAGCATTTGTAGATTTGATAGCTTTTTTAGCATCTGAAATAAGACTATTCCAAAGCTCTTCATCATGTAGTTTTGAGTTGAATACTTTAAAGTTATCATTCAAAAGTACAGGAGCTACATTTTTTGCCATCAAGGCTGCTTCTATAAGAATAGTCCCAGAACCACACATTGGATCTATAAGTATTGGTTGATCTTTCTCAAGCTCATCCAGCCACCCTGCTTTTAAAAGTATTCCCGCAGCAAGAGACTCTTTAAGTGGTGCTTCTGCTTGATACTGTCTATAGGTGCGTTTGTGTAAGCTATCTATATTCAAACAAAGAAATACATTTACATAATGCTTATTAAGATGAAGTTTAATGACATTATCTGGGTTTTCTGTATTTATATCTGGTCTTTCATCAGTCTTATGACGAAATTGGTCAACTATCGCATCCTTAGCTTTTTGCGATACAAACATTGTATTGTTAAAATCATAATGCTTACCAGAAACTACTATCTTAAAACTTTTATCTACATCAAAATAAGTATCCCATTCGATATCTGATATGAAATTATAAAGCTCTTCTTGTGTTTCAGCTTTTGCAGTTGCAAGTTTCAGCATAACCTGGCTAGCTAAATGCGAATGTATACAAGCTTTATATGCCTGCTCTAATGTACCGTCAAACTCAACACCAGCAAGTTTCTCATAGGCTTCTATACCAATCCTAGCCAACTCTTCTTTTAAAAGGATTTCTAAACCCTTTGCACAACTTATAAAATATGTGTTTGTCTTCATAAAAACTTCAATAAAAATATTATGGCTTAATGATAGCGTATATTGAGTTATTAAGGAATGCTAGATTATTGTAATACCAGGGCTGTCTTATTAAAATAATTCGTAACAAAATCCTTTGTAATGCTATAAATCAAGTGTTTTAGGTATGTTTAAAGAGGTTTAAAGTATTTATATATGTTACATATTTAACTTAAAACATTAAAAAAGAGCTTTTTCACACTGTAATTAGTAATTTCTTTGAGGTGTTTCTAGAGATAACTGCCATCTATTTTTGAAAGAGTGTGAATGGAGATTTAATCACAGTGATTCCAAAGAGCCGTTAAAGCTCTTAAGAAGCTGGATTAGAAAGAGCTCAAAGTAGGCTTATCTGGGGCAGGCCCTTAATTTTATAATGACTTTTTGGTTATTTTGTTTTATTCTAAAATATATAGAGTTTTTTATCATAGAAACTTCTAATACAAGACTCAATGATGAAGTAGATTTTTTTATATTAAACAACTTTGAAGTATAACTAACCTTAGTAAAGAGGTTCATTAAGCATTAATAAATTATTACTAAGCTCAATATAAGGATATAAATATGATTACAGACACCCTAAATAAAACTCCTAATAAAAAGAGTATAGTTCCTTTTTGGGTGCTATGGACTTTAGAATTGTGGGAACGATTTGGTTATTATGGTTTACAAGCTATATTAGCGGTCTACTTCTCAAAAAGACTTGGTTATAGTGATGCCGATGCTATGCTTATATTTGGCTCATTCTTTGCCTTACTTTATGGTGGTCCTCTAATAGGTGGCTGGATAGGAGATAGCTATCTTGGAGCAAAGCGTACAATTTTTGTCGGTGCTGGTATATTAGCTACTTCATACATACTTCTTTGTCTTAGTTTTGATCATCACTTTACAAATTTTTTCGGTACGAATGAAAAGGATGTAGTACTCTACTCACTTGCAGGTATAGCTATTGGTGGGGGTTTATTTAAACCAAATCCGACATCGTTGATTTCAAAAATGTTTGAAAAAGGTGACCCTGCTCAAGATGGTGCTATGACACTATATTATATGGCTGTAAATATTGGCTCATTTATCTCGATGATAATCACTCCTGTAGTAGCTGTAAAATATGGTTATGGGCATGCTTTTGCTTGCTCTGCTGTAGGTATGGTTCTAGGACTGATAAGTTATACAGTTTTTTATCCAAAAATAGCTGGAATATTTACTGAAGCTGGCTTACTAAAATTCTCATTCACAAAAATTTTTGTGGTACTTATAGGTGCATTCATTGCTATAGTTATAACTGCAAATATTCTAGAAAATACCCAACTATGTACAGCAATAGTAATAGTTATAGCTCTTTTAGCTTTAGCTTACTTCTTTGTACAAATGTTTAGACAAGCAGAACATGAACGAAAAAGAATGATAGTAGCATTAATACTTATTTTACAAGGGATACTTTTCTTTGTGATGTATCAACAGATGCCGACTTCTCTTAACTTCTTTGCAATAAACAATGTAGACCCGAACTTCTTAGGTTTTAAAGTTTATGGTGAGCAATGGCAAGTACTAAATCCTTTAGTGATACTGCTAGTATCTCCAATACTTTCAGTTTTCTATAAAAAAGTACCTGGTACTCATGTTACAAAATTCTGCTTTGGTATGAGCTTATGTGCGATTGCATTTTTGATATTATATATACCTCAATTTACGACTACTACAGGCTTAGTATCTGGCTGGTGGTTAGTAGCTACTTACTTCTTCCAGTCGACTGGTGAACTACTTATATCTGCATTAGGACTATCTATGGTAGCTGAGCTTTTCCCTCGTAAGATGAGTGGCTTTGCTTTAGGAATGTGGGCTCTTACTACAATGGTTGCAGGCCCTATAGGTGGTTTTGTAGGCTCTCTAACTGCTCCACCCCCAGGAGTACTGTATACTCAAGCTCAAAGTATAGTTGTATATGGCGATGTTTTCTTAAAATTAGGTGGCTTTGTAGCAGTAATTGCCATTATAATGTGGATGGCTAGAGGATGGCTAAATGCAATTATCGAAAGTACACGCACGCATATAACTGCAGAAGGTCTTCATGGTATGCATGAAGAAACTAGTATTTTACCAAATACAGAAGCTTAATATATAGTCTAAAATATTCCTTAAATATCTAATTTATCTTAAAAATTAAATATAACCTTATTATCAGCTGACATTTGATAATCTAGGTAGTCTGCTGTCCATCTTATATTATGTTGTGCTTAAACTCTGTAACAAACCTATATCGAGGAGATCTACAGTCAAACTGAGGAATTTGTACTACTTTTATAGTAATTGGCACATGCTTGATAACTACTATACTATCCGTTTCTATTTAAATTTAATCGAAGTAAAAGAGATTTTGGATCAAGTTCAAAGATACAAAATATGGCTAATTATAGAAAAAATATAAAAGTGCGTAAAGTCAGTTACTTATAATAAAGTAAGCTTCTAATTTAGAAAAACCTCTAATCTTTTTTAGTTCGTACGCTTTTATTATCATTGATTTTTTTCTTTATCTGTGATGAAAAGTTCTTATTTGGTCCTGATGCTTTTCTGTTGTTATGAGCCCTTTTAGCTGCAATAATCTTTACTTCATCAACTTTCTTAACCCTCGTTCTACGCGACATTGATGTAATTGGCACAATATGCTGAGCTTCAAAACCTTCTAACTCTTCTCTTTCAAGTAGATTACCTATTAAATGCTCGATATTTGATAGCAACTCAGCTTCATCAGCACTTACTAAAGATACAGCTTGACCATCACGCCCTGCTCTACCTGTTCTACCAATTCTATGCACATAATCCTCGGCAACACTAGGTAAGTCCAAATTAACCACATGAGGTAATAATGCAATATCTATACCACGAGCAGCTATATCTGTAGCGACAAGTACAGATATCTCATTAGCTTTAAAATCTGCTAAAGCTCTAGTACGAGCTCCTTGACTTTTATTACCATGAATAGCACTACTATTTATGCCAGCTTTATTAAGCCTTTCTGCAATTTTATTAGCACCATGTTTTGTGCGTGAAAATACTAATACTTGTTGCCAACCACCCTGTTTAATAAGTTCAATTAGCACATCTACTTTTCTTGCTTTATCTACTGTAATTATTTTTTGAGATATTTTCTCTACAGTAGTATTTTCTACATGTGCAGAAACTGATTCCGGATGATGCAAAAACTGCTTCGCCAATTCTTTTATTTCAGCAGAGAAAGTTGCTGAAAACATCAAAGTTTGAATTTTCTTTGGTAAAAGCTTATGAATTCTTTTTAAGTCATGGATGAAACCCATATCTAGCATTCTATCAGCTTCATCAAGAACTAGCGTAGTTAAATCAGTAAATCGGATAGCTTTTTGATTGTATAAGTCTAGCAATCTACCTGGAGTGGCGATTAGTATTTCAACACCTTTTCTTAGCTTCATCATCTGAGGATTTATGCTTACACCACCAAACACAACTGTCGAGCGAATATAGGTGTTTGCACCATATAGCTCAACCTGCTCTTGAATTTGAGCCGCTAATTCTCTTGTAGGGGTTAGCACAAGTACTTTAGTAGTATTTGCATTAGCTTTTGGCTGTGTAAGTAACTTCTCAATAATTGGTAGCGTAAAACCAGCTGTCTTACCAGTACCTGTTTGAGCTGACGCCATAACATCTTTATCTTTTAAGATAAGTGGGATAGCTTTTTCTTGAATTGGAGTTGGCTTAGTGTAGCCTTTTTTTTCTAGCGCTTCACATATAGAAGACGATAATCCTAGATTTGAAAATTGTGTAGACATTAATTAACCTGTGTATTTTATTAAACATTGGTATTTTAACACTAATAAGCTTTTTTTACCCTATAAAGATAGCTTATTAAATAATATAATAATCTTAATTTGATATATTTGATAAGTTCCGACTTCTAATGAGTAATAAATATAGTACTGAACTTGGGCATAAAGTTCGTGATCATTTAATTAGTTTAAGGTTAGAACAACCTAGATATTTTAATGAAGATACGCAAACAAAAACAAGTTCAATAGCTAAATCATATAGAGATATACTCGATACATTAGGTCTAAAAACTCAAGAGTTTGAACGAACACCTCAAAGAGTGGCTAGAATGTTTACTAAAGAAATATTCTACGGGCTAGATTATAACAACTTTCCAGCGTGTCCATTGTATGAGAATGAATTTCCCTATAAAAGTAAACTTACTCAGAAAAACATCAATATAATGTCTATTTGTGAACATCATTTTGTGCCATTCATAGGTGAGGCTGAAGTTTCTTTTATCCCAAAAGATAATAATATTATAGGTTTGTGTCGTATAAATAGCATCTGTGATTTTTTTGCTAGACGCCCACAAATTCAAGAACGAATGACAGCTCAGATTTTTGAAACATTAAAGTTTATATTAGGCTCAGAAGATATATCTATAAAAATCAAAGCGAAACATACTTGTGTGTCGTTTAGAGGTGTAAACAATAAAGATACTGAAACTTATACTGAAATGCTTGGTGGAGTTTTTAAATGAGTAGTTTACTTGATATTGGATTTTTATTTTTTATTACTCTAGTTTTTGGGTGCTTCTCTAGCAGAAAATATCTCAGAATATTTTTAATTATGGTTACAATTATATATTATCTTATTGGCAGTGGTATTATCGGATCTTTTTTAGCTAAACGAATCTCAACTACTTCTACAAGTATCAAAAATTGTATAGATTGAGGGTATTATACTTCTTGGTGGTGGGGCTTCAAAAACATTAGATGGATTAGAACCAGGCCAAGCAGCTTATGATCGTATACTAAAAGCAGCTGAAGCTTACCAAATTCATCACCAAAAGATAATAATCAGTGGAGGCTTTACAGATGGCCGCAAGCTATCAGAAGCTTATATCTATGCTCAAGAATTATATAGACTTGGCATTCCTAAAAAATATGTGATACTTGATGAACGATCAAAAAATACTTATCAAAATGCTGAATTTGTAAAAAACATACTAAATAAATCAGATGATAAATATTGCTTAGTTACAGACGGGCTACATTTAAAAAGATCTCAATTGTATTTTGACTCATTCAGGATTAAAACTGTACTTCTAGCATCGTCTTTGCCAAGTACTGATATTAGGATTTTACCAAGTGCTTATAATGTCTATGTAACACAAAGAATGTTTCATGAGTATTTTGGATTGATTAAGGCTTATATTAAAACAACTTGAAACTAAAGGTTTTTTTATGAGGACAGCACAATGTACTATCCCTGCAAAAGCACATAACTCTACTAGTTTTATAAACTCATTTCTAGAATCTTATTCACATCATCTAGCGATATATCACCATGCTCGCCTAGGGTGGTCATGCCATTAGCTTTTAAACTAGCTATAACTTTATCAAAATTTTCAGAACCAAAGTTATAAGTGCTTAGTTTAGTTGGATTACCAACTTTTTCAAAAAACTCTATAGTTTTGTTTATAGCTATATCGATTTTCTCATCTTTGCTCAATGAGCTAGATACACCCCACACTCTTTCAGCATATTGAACCATTTTATCACCCTTTTTATCTCTTTTAAACGCCATCATACTTGGTAGAATTATTGCCAAAGTTTGAGCATGATCTAAACCATAAAAAGTTGTTAACTCATGACCAATCATGTGTGTCGACCAATCCATAGCTACACCACGAGATATCAAGGAATTTAAAGCTAAGGTTGCTGACCACATAATATTTGCTCGTACATCATAATTATCTTTTTCGATAACTTTTATACCCTCTTCTACAAGAGTTTGTAATATACCTTCGGCAAATCTATCTTGTAGTGGTGCATTTTGTGGATATGTAAGATACTGCTCCATCACATGAACAAATGCATCAACCACACCATTTGCTACTTGACGAGCAGGAAGCGTATAGGTCACTGTAGGGTCAAGCACAGAGAATTTAGGAAAAACCTTTTCATTCATAAATGCTAACTTTTTATGAAACTTTCTTCTTGAAATTACAGAGCCTGCATTCATCTCAGATCCTGTCGCTGGAATTGTAAGGACTGTACCAAAATCCAAAGCATCATTTATAGTTGCTCCTTTAGCTAAGATATCCCAAGCATCACCTTCAAATTTAGCAGCTGCTACTATAAATTTAGTTGCATCGATTACCGAACCTCCACCTACTGCTAGCACAAAATCAATATCATTGGCTTTAATAAATTCAACAACCTTCATACAAGTCTCGTACTCAGGATTTGGTTCAATACCTGAAAACTCTAAAACTTTGTGGTTATTTAGTGCTTTAATAACTTGCTCGTAAACACCATTTTTTTTAATGCTACCACCACCATAAAGCATTAAAATTTTTTTATCATTTGCAATTGCTTGAGATAATTTAGAGATTTCACCCTCTCCAAAAAATATTTTAACTGGATTATAGTACTCAAAATTTTGCATATTGAAGCCTTAATTGTAAATTTAATAAACACTTTTATAATATATAGTTTTGCAAAAAAATACCAGCAGTTCCCGCTAGGAATTACCTTACTATTAGCTAGTGGCAGCTCTAGCAACTCGAAAGTATGGGACAGATACCATAAGCTAAATGATGTAACTACAACACCTACTAGTTCAAGGCTTCATGACAAATATCTTAAAATGAATGATAATAATGATAGTAATTTCAATTACTTATCTGCAGAAGCAAACTTAAAATAAGGATAGTTAGATCAAATGAAGTTTTTTAATTTTTAGCTCAAACTTATCTTATACAAAACGCACTCAATACCTTTTAATTTTTTGTTTTCTATATACTCCATGCCAACTTTTTTCATTATAGCTATAGATGCTAAATGATCAATTCCTGTAATGGTAAAAACCTCATTGTAATTTGAATTATTTTTTGCCCACTCTAATTGAGCTTTAGCAATTTCAGTAGCGTAGCCTTTCCCCCAATATTTATGGTCAAGAATATAACCCATCTCTATAGCATTCAATTCATCAGTATATGCAAAACCTGATCTACCGATAAAGTTACCCTTACTATCAAAAATCAGGAAACATGGGGTTTTATATTTTTCATACCCTCCGATAAACCTTTCTATCATTGCTGGAATTTGATTGTCAGATAAAGCTCCATTAGGAAAAAACCCTCTATTTATAGGGTTAGTATCTAAGATTGTTAGCAATTTTTTATCTTCATCGCTTCTTGATAGAAGTCGATAGATTAATCTTGATGATGCTGGTAACTTCATTATAAAACTCTCCGAAATTATTTATATAGCCAAACTATTATAAAAATGTCATGCTGAATTTACTTCGACTCCGCTCAGCACAAGTATTTTAGCATCTCACGGTAAGTACTTATTTTATTGAGATCCTGAAACAAGTTCAGGATGACCAATAGTTTTTTTGTATTACTTTTAATGGTTTGGCTATAAATAAGCTGTACGCCACATACTTGAGACATTATCAACTATAGTATCTCTATCTGAGATATTTGATAAAAAATGTAATCCTGTTCGGTTCTCAATATCTTTTATAGAAGTTCTATAGTTGGCAATTTTTGTTTTATTAACCTGAGCATTTGGCATTACAAAAGCTATTGCTTGATTTTTTGATGGTGCATAAATTATCTTAAAATAGTAATCAGGGACAGCAACTTTATTATCACCGATAGTTTTGTAAACTTTTTGCTTCTTATAGATAGGACCAGTATACACATAGATGCCATCATACATATTTGCCCAAATGCGTTCATTGGTCTCTAGTCGCTCCCACCCTTGTCTATTAAGACCTGCTTTTTGTGGCGACATATTCGACATATAGAATGATTCATCAGCCGATTTCTTACTAAAGTCCATCGAAGCATAAGAAGCTAAATGCCCTCTATCATAACCAGACTTTTTATAATCACTTAAGGTAGAGCGATATACAAATGGTACATCTGCATCTTCTTTAAATCTATCTTTTCGTTTGAGTTTGTTTGCGACTTTTGCTTTGGTCAACTTAAATGCTACCCAGCTTGCTTGCTTAGTCTGGTAATTATAGCCAACCACATAGCCATCACGACATAAGTATAGATTAGTCTGCCCTAACCCACTAGTTATATCGAAGCTTGGATTACCATAAGCTAGAAAATTATGACAATATTTACTAGCTGCTGGCATAGTTTTTTCAGGGCTATATTGCTGAAGATTGTCAAATTGATTATTTGTTGCAGTTTTAGCTTCATCACTTTCTGAGAAAAATCTCGCGATAATATTTTGATTATCTTTTGGCTTAAAGTCTTTTATAGGATCACGAGTAAAATAATCATACACAGCAGCTCTAAAGTCTACAAGCTCCTGCTTGATATTATATTTATCAAAAAAAGCTCCTGAAAAACCTGCCGATACCGCTAAAGATAGATATATAAATATTTTTATATACTTTAGATTAGAGTTAGGTTTTTTGCTTGTAGCTTTACTTTTATTTGTGGTTCTTTTTTTAGTCATAGTAACCTGTTAATAATTAATACCATATAAATGTCATCCCGCGACTTGATCGCAGGATCAATTGGTCAATATATAAAGAATAGATACCGCTACCACACTTCAACTCCGCTCAGTGATCGAGTAGCGATATAACGACTTAAAAAAGATTTTATACAATAATATCTAATTTATATGCCTAGTTTTAAACAGCAAAAAGTCTTTAACTTCTTGCTCTTCTATAAGAGGTAATACTTCCTTACGGATGCGACTATAATAATTATTGATAGTTTTCTTTTCTGTATAAGTAAGCATCCAAGTTTCTATCATTTTATATTCATAAGGAATAAGCGTTAAATCTTCAAAACAATAAAAAGGTCCATGCCCTGTTGGCGACTCTTGTTGACGCTGTTTTACATAGCATAAATTTTCAATCCTAATACCAAATTCACCAGGAAAATATGCACCAGGTTCATTACTTACGACCATACCAGGCATAAGAGGAACCTTTGAAGTGGAATTTATCGCATGGGGACCTTCATGCACGTCTAGAAAGCTCCCTACTCCATGACCCGTACCATGACCATAGTCTGCACAAAAATGCCACATATGTTCACGAGCAAGCACATCAAGATGCGAGCCTGTAGTTCCCTGAGGAAATACCGCTCTACCTAAACCAAGATGGCCTTTTAAAACTAGCGTGTAATATCTTCTATGCTCTGGGCTTGGACGACCAAAGTGAAGTACACGAGTTATATCTGTAGTACCATCTTTATATTGACCACCAGAGTCACATAACAAAGGTGCTTGATCATCTATAGTTTTAAGCTGTGCATCATCTTTTGCCATATAGTGCATAATCGCACCATTAGCAGCATGACCAACTATATATGAAAAACTATCTTCAATATAACCTTTTTGCTTTGCTCTAAATTCTTGCAGTTTAGCACCTGCTTGTATCTCATTTAAACCTTGATAGTTATTTTCAAGCCAATACCACCAGCTTATAAATGCAGCAGCATCTTTTCTATGAGCATCTTTTGAACCATTTATTTCCATGGAATTTTTAAGTGCTTTACTTAGTGTAATAGGGGATTCTGCAATAAGTACTTTACTTCCCTTATTCTGCATAATAGCTTCTTTCATCGCATAATTAGCACTACGAATATCTAGCAGGTAATTAGCTTCATACTCTGCTAAATCTACGAAAAACTGTTCGTAAGTTTTCATAGTTATATTATTTGCAGCAAAGTACTCATTTACTTCTTCGTCTACTTTTTGACTATCTATATAAATATAAGCTTCATTTAGCGTAACTACCAAGTAGCATATAGCTACAGGAGTATTCTTAATATCTCTACCGCGAATATTAAAAGCCCAAGCTATCGCATCCAATGATGAAACAACTAGTGCATTTTGATTTATTGATTTTAACTCACTGCGGATAGTTTTTAGCTTTGATTCAACTGATTGTCCTGTGTATTGAATTTCATGCAAGAAAACATTATTCATAGGTTCCGCTTGATTTTGACTAAGTTCCTCTTGAGCTTTGGCTACTAGATTATCTGTATCAAATATAATTTTTGCATCATACTGTTCAGCAAGTTTTAACAAATTTTCTGCTCTAGCAATACTTATTTTCTTAGGGTCTACAGCTAACGACTTACCTTTGAAATTACTAGTTAACCAATTTTCTATCTCAGAGCCATAACTTTTTTGTTTTAGTAATAAAAATTCTTTACTATCTAATTGATATCCTGCTTGTGTGAAGTATCTACCATCAGTAGATAAATAGCTCATATCTTGAGTAATCAATACATCACCCGCCGAGCCATCAAATTCACTTATCCAAGTACGATACTGCCAACACGGTGGCACATACTCATTATTATGGTTATCTGTAGAAGGTACTAAATAGTAGTCATAGCCCTTTTCATTCATCAATCTTTTTAAAACTTCTAATTTTTGCGACATTTTAAACTCCTTCTTTTTATAAAAATTTTGTAACATTAAATTTTAGTGATTTTGTATATCACTTATCATCTGTGATAATTCAGGACTATTTAGTTTGGTTCTATACTCCACATTCACACCAAGCTCCACTTCTGTAAAGGAGTTCGGTCTCTCGAAACGACATCCCGCCTATCGGCACCTCTCTCAAGAGGGGAATAAGGTAATATTTTTGTATAAAAACTACTCAATCCAAATAAAGCTAGCTTGTCGCCCTGTTACGCCATATTTACGATACGAGTACAATCGCTTATTACTATATGTACATAATCCAGAATCTACTACATCCATGCAGTCATGTTGATTAAGAATTTGCCCTGCTATAAATTTCATATCGAAAATATATTTATCATCTCCTTTCGATCTAAATGCTTGAGTATAAGTTTATCTGTAAATACCGCATCACATTGCTCTGTATCACACTCTTCAAAACTTTTAAGGGTATTGGTGTGATTTTGATTTAACCATTTTATATCTGCACTGATGTAAGACTTAAAAAGATTACGATTTTTATCAACAACTAATGGGTTATCTCTAACATTATCAGAAAGATTTAATTTAGAAAAGCTACCTTTGCTAAAGCCCTGAGTATTATTGGTATATCCAAGCTTCAAACCTATGAAAGGTGTATTTATAAAAACTACTGACATATTTTTTATATTACCTTTTTATTTTGCGTAATTATTTTTAACATAGCTCTCTACAATATTGATAAACTCTCCAGATATATTTTCACCGCGTAGTGTATGTGCTTTTTTACCGTCGATAAATACTGGTGCTACAGGAGATTCTCCACTACCTGGCAGACTAATTCCTATATCAGCATTTTTAGATTCACCTGGACCGTTTACTATACAGCCCATCACAGCGACTTTCATTTTTTCTACACCTTTGTACTCTTTTTTCCAAGTGTGCATTTTTTCATCAAGATGCTCTTTTACCTGATGAGTAAGCTCTCTAAAATACGAGCTAGTAGTACGACCGCAACCTGGACAAGATATCACACTTGGTGTGAATGCTCGTAGACCTAAACCTTGAAGTATCTCACGACACACTCGCACTTCTTCTGTGCGCGGAGCATTTGGAGCTGGTGTAAGTGATACTCTTATCGTATTACCGATACCTTGTTGAAGAAGTATCCCTAAACTAACAGCACTAGCTACGATACCTTTTGTACCCATGCCCGCTTCTGTAAGCCCAAGATGAAGAGCATAATCACATTCATTTGCTAGTTTTTGATAAACAGTAACTAAATCCTGTACTTCACTTACTTTACATGAAATGATAATTTTGTTGCGAGCAAGTCCAAGCTCTTCAGCGTATTTGGCACTTTCTATAGCTGAAGTTATCAAAGCTTTGTGCATGATTTGTTGTAATGGTAATGGATTCTCTTGTGCTTGATTTTCATCAATTAATTTAGCTAATAGTCCTTGATCTAAGCTCCCCCAATTTACACCTATTCTTACCGGCTTATCATTAGCGATAGCTATATTGATTATCTCGGCAAATTGAGTATCTTTTTTCTTACCAAAACCTACATTACCTGGGTTTATACGATATTTAGCTAATGCTTTTGCACACTCTGGATACTTAGTTAGAAGTGTATGACCATTATAGTGAAAATCTCCAACCAAAGGTACAAAACAATCATGCTTAGCTAGCTCTGCCACTATAGTAGGTACAGCTGCAGCTGCAGCTTCATCATTTACAGTAAGACGAACTATTTCACTACCTGCTTTATGCAGTGCTAGTATTTGCTTAACAGTCTTTTCAATATCTGCGGTATAAGTATCTGTCATTGATTGAACAACTACAGGATTATCTCCACCGATTAAAACGCTACCAACTTTTACAATATTTGTTTTATTTATCATATCAAACCTAAAATTTCTTTTTATATTTTAAATAATTCAGTAAAGAATATACAATGTATGATTATATCATTATAAACAATATTTTTCCGCCCTATGCACTTCAAAGATTTAGAAAAGTTTTTAAATAATTATCTTGCAATACAAGAATACAAAGACTACGCGCCAAATGGTTTACAAGTCCAAGGTAATCCTTATATCAAAAAAGTCATCACAGGTGTGACAGCTTGCGAGGCTCTTATAGATAAAGCTATTGCTGAGAATGCTGATGCTATTGTCGTACATCATGGTTATTTTTGGAAAGGTGAAAGCTATCCAATAGTTGGTATGAAATACAATCGTATCGCAAAACTTATACAAAATGGCATATCGTTATACGGCTATCATCTACCATTAGATGGGCATAGAAAAATTGGTAACAATATCCTTTTAGCTCAAAAACTAGGTCTTACAAATATCGAGTTTTTTGAAACTGGATCAAAACCGGATATATCTATAATTGGGGATTGTAATTTAGATTTAGAGAAATTTAATCAACTTATAGAAGAAAAACTAGATAGAAAACCAACTACTATCAAAGCTAATGATAATAATAAAAAAGTAGCAATCTGCACAGGTGGAGCTCAAGATTATATTGAGTATGCTTACGAAGCTGGTGCTGATACATTCATATCTGGCGAGATATCTGAACGCACCACTCATACAGCTCGTGAGCTAGGTATAAACTACATAGCCGCAGGACATCACGCTACCGAGAAAGAAGGTGCTAAAGCTATAGCTGATTTATTAAATAATAAATTTGATTTAGATGCTGAATTTATAGATATAGATAATCCTGCTTAAAAGAAATTTACATAAAATCTTTTTCAATATCCTCTAATGAACAAAATGAACAACCTAGGCAATGTTGTCTTTTGATTAAATGTAAAATTCTGATAGATTTATATCTATTTAAAATAGATTTAAAAATTGGTGTTGACTAATGGGGACAATCTATAGATAGATTTTGCTGATCTGGATTTAGATTATTAGGAATTTTCAGCTTGAAATGATTATAAGCAAGAAGTGTAGCTATACGCCCTCTTGCTGTACGCATGATATAGCCTTGCTGGATAAGATAAGGCTCAATTACATCTTCAATCGTACCCTTTTCTTCACTAAGAGCTGCAGCCATAGTATCAAGCCCAACAGGTCCTCCTGCAAACTTCTCCATAAGAGTCAGTAAGTATTTATGATCCATATGATCAAAACCTACAGGATCTACCTTGAGCATTTCTAGAGCTTTTTGAGCAATATTAGTATTAATTTCGCCATCGCCTTTAACTTGAGCATAATCTCTCACTCGGCGTAAAAGCCTATTTGCAATACGAGGAGTACCACGCGAGCGTTTAGCTATCTCTCTAGCTCCATCTTCTATAATTTCAAGCCCTAAAAGATTAGCTGAACGATAGACTATCTTGGTCAAATCAGCAACATTATAAAATTCCAATCTTTGAGTAATTCCAAATCTATCTCGCAATGGAGATGTTAAAAGACCTGCTCTAGTTGTAGCCCCTACCAATGTAAATGGCGGTAGATCAATCTTGATAGATCTTGCAGCTGGACCTTCACCAATCATTATATCAAGCTGATAGTCTTCCATCGCAGGATAGAGTATTTCTTCTATTACAGGACTTAGTCTATGAATTTCATCAATGAATAAAACATCGTTTTCTTCAAGGTTAGTAAGAAGTGCCGCCAAATCTCCTGCTTTTTCAAGCACAGGCCCACTAGTTTGCTTAAGTTCAACTCCCATCTCAGTAGCTATGATATTTGATAATGTAGTTTTGCCAAGACCTGGAGGTCCAAATATCAAGGTATGATCAAGAGCCTCTCCACGAGACCTTGCCGCTTGGATAAATATCTCCATCTGCTCACGAACTACAGGTTGACCATCATATTCAGCCAAAGTTTTAGGGCGAATTGCTCTATCTATGACTTTTTCATCATTAGTCTGAGTTATATTTGCTGAAATTATTCTATCTGTTTCTATCATAGTTTAGAAATTTGAAATCTTTGCATTAATTATACTCAAACCACCTGAAAATGTGGAGTTTATATCAAAGTATTTTTGGGATGGCTTTAAGAACTGTCTTAAGTGAGACTCTGGATCGGTATCAGGAGATTAAATTAGAGTAGATTTAAAGCTATTTAGCAGTATAGCCACCATCTATAGATATAAGTCCACCTGTCATAAATCTACTTTTATCACTAAGTAAAAAATTAACTAACTTTGCAATTTCTTCTGAAGTTGCTATTCTACCAAGTGGAAATTCTTGTTCCTCACTTTTATGTGCTTTGGCAAAACTTATTCCAATTTTATCAGCGTATTTTTGAATAGTATTTCTATAGAGATTTGTATCCACCGTACCTGGACATATTGCATTTACTCTAATACTTTCGCTAGCTAAATCTAAAGCTAAAGACTTCGTCATCTGGGCAATAGCACCCTTTGAAACTGTATAGGCAAAGCTTTTAGGCTTAGCAATGAAGCATTGATCTGAGCCATTAAAAACTATAAATGCACCTTTTTTAGCTGGTTTTTTAGCTCTTTTATAAGTAGTACACTACCCCATACATTTACTTCAAAAGCTTTCTTTATAGTTTCTATATCCACATCAAAGATAGAGCCTTTTACCAGTACCCCTGCATTTAAAAATAATCAATCAAAGTTTATATCTTTAATTTGCTTAACCGCGTCAGAAAATTGTTACTGATCAGAAATATCTGTTTTTATAAATTTAAGATTATCGTTTCGAGAACAATCATTTTTGGCATCAGGTATTTATAATATAATTATTTTTATCTTTTAGGAGCAATTCTATCAATGCTTTTCCGATACCATCAGTGCCACCTGTTACTAAATAGTTTTTTATATATATGACTTCGCTGTAATCATTTAAATATAATAGCTGATAAGCTTTGAAAAAGACAAATATTTTGTCTACAATCTAAGTATAATATTTATCTATTCTTTCATGGGAGATTTTATGGAACTAAAAGATTTTAAACTAATTGAACTTTCGCATTTTGATAATGCAAAATCAGTAGACTATCTAAGCGATGATGCTGAAAAATTATTATTTTTAGATAGTCCTGCTTTGAGTGTTTTTAGAGACTTTAAAAAGCATAAAGCATTAGCGACTAGAGAAGATACTCCTCTACAAGATGTAAAAAAGAAACTTATTGATAACTATAAAGATTTTGTTTTAGTTACAGACTCTAGTAATCAAGTTACAGGTACTATTGCTCTACATTATCTTGAGGGTCAAGCTTTACAAGAAAGAGCCAATGATGAGGGAATTAAAGTTTCTGATATGGTAGCCAATGATGCTAAACTTCATATCTCTAGTGTAAATACTGTTACATACTCAACTATTGAAAGTGTAAAAATTGGTCATATTTTACATACTTTGATAAATTCCACTTATCACCATATAGTGGCTTATGATACTGATGAAAAAGGTCATGAATATATTAGAGGATATTTCTCATTAGCATTTATCCGCAGAGAATTGGGTATTGATATTAGACATATATACCGTAAAAATGATTTGGCTGGCATCAATAGAGGCTTATAGTTCCTATAAATAACCTTTTTTATTCTATAAAAACTTTCTACTACTATTTTATCACCTTTTGCATTTGGGTGAACAGTATCCACCATCAAATTACTATGCCTAAAAAGTCTATCTACAATATTCTTAACAAGTAGGCAGCCGTTTTCTTTTGCAAAAATCACATAATCTTTACTATAAAAAAAAGGTATATCAATCACACCTATTACAACTAACCTACATATTCTCCTGACTTAAATCTAATAGGGGAGGTTTAGGTTAATTTTAAATAAATTTTGAGAAAAATATATACCAACTTGCTTTAACGCCCTGCAATTTTAGCTAGGGGTAGATGGTATACTTACAAAAATCTAAACTAAATAAGATCCAACTTATACTTCACATCTTTCCAATCAGGCATATATGCAGATAGGTAATTGTAAAAGCCACTATCATGGTTGTAGTGCTTTAAATGGGCAATCTCATGTAGTACAACATACTCAATAGCTTTTTTGGGCTTTTTGATAAGTTCTTGGTTTAGATTTATATATTTCTTGGCTGGGTTACATGATCCCCAACGAGTTTTCATCTTTCTAATTTTAAAAACAACATCATCAACATAGAGGTGTTTATATTTATTTATAACTTTTTTAAAATGATCTTCGGCTTTTATTTTATAAAAATCTTCAACTATTGATTCTTTGAGTTTTGTGTCATCTATGTTCTTACAATGTAAATTCAAATAGCCATGTTTTAAGATAGCTTTATTCTCATTATCCGATATAACTTTTAATCTATATCTTCGCCCTAGATAATTAAAATCTTCACCACCAATATATTCTCTAGTTGCTTGTTTTGATTTTTTAAAAGTGTCTATATGATTTTGAATCCAGCTTTGTCTTTTCTTGAGTGTTTTTTGTATATGCTCTTCTGAGGTGTTATGTGGAGCGACTAGCTCAACGACAAGGCTCGGTTTTACCTTTATTGTGATATCTTGTACATCTTTGTATAACACCGTGTAAGAAAAGTTACTCATAGTTGTTTATACCTAACTCATAAGTTTTTTCTAAGAAGTCTTCTAGTGCTGAAATCTTTATTTGCTCATCAAAAATATAATCATCTAACTCTTGCTCAATCTGATTTTTAACATCAAGATTGTTTTTCCAATTCGGTTTTTTGATATAGCTTTTAAATAAATTATCAATAAATGTAATGCTAGCAATATATCTATCTTTCGAAATTACTGGCATATAGTCCTTTATAGAATCATAAAATGACTGCTTTGGTATAGAGTTGATTTGAGTCGGATAACTAGCCAATACTGCATCATTATGTTGCTGGACTGTTGACTGGACTGCTTTCGCTTCTAATAAAAACTCTCTTTCAGATAATCGGTGGTCTTTATACTTTTGGATTATCTCTTTGATTCTCTCGGCTATTCTGTCATAAAAAGCTGGATTTTTTTCTCGTTTTTCTTTGGCATATTTAGTTGTAGCATTTACGATTGCATCAGCTTTTGCTCTATCAGAAGTTAAATGACTAACTTCATTTTTAAACTCATCTGAAAACATATTTACTGTAGCACTTAACTGAACCACCTCGCCCTCTGTACCGATATAAGTATCAAGTAGATTTTGCATTCTTTGCTCATATTGTGAGAAATCAACACTTTCAGCATAGCGGATTCTTAGCGATTTTCTTAGAGTATTATAAAATCTCAGCCATTTTTTGAATTTTGTCAGATCATCTTCAGAATACAAGTCATTTACATAAATTGAACTTAATGCAAAACTTATATCTTTAGCAAAAGCATTGAGTGATTTATAAAACTCTTGTCGTTTCTCTACTGTATCTAAAAATACCTCATAACTTTCTTGGTCATTTTTATGTTTAATGCTTTTAAAAATATCCTGTAATTGGCTAAAACTAGTTTTGAGTTTTTGCAGGTCTTTTTTAACATCGCCAAAAGTACCCTGAATATCTTTTTCATCATAACCAGCTAATGCACCATAAGATGTCAAAGCACTATCTAAATTCTCAAACAAACCTCTATAATCAATAATCAACCCATAGTCTTTAGCTTCATAGATTCTATTTACTCTAGCGACTGCTTGTAGTAGCGAATGGTCTTTTAATGGCTTATCTATATATAGCACTTGAGCTACTGGAGCATCAAAACCAGTTAATAGCTTATCAACTACAATCATTAGCTTAATATCGCCATCAGTAGCTTTAAACTCTGATTCTATACGGTCATTATATTTCTCTTTTGAGCCATATTCTTTGATAATTTTGTTCCAAAATATTTGTACAGCTTGTTTATTTTCATCAACATCATCATTGCCCTCTTTTATATTTGCCTCTGATATAGATACAGCTGAAACTATATTGCCACCTTCATCAAATAGCTCTTTAAAGCGAATAGCTTCGGCTTTACTATTTGTAGCTAACATAGCTTTGAAACCTTGTCCTTTAACATTCTTGTTAAAATGATCTTCTATATCAAAAACGATAGCCTCAAGTCTTTGTTTGCTTGATGCGATATTTCTAAAGTTTGCCCATTTTTGTTTTAAATCTTTCTTTTGCTCTTCATTTAAATCATTGGTATATCTTTCAAATCTTTTGTTTAAAGCATCTTCATCAGTTATCCATTGGTCAACCATTCTAGCCTCATAATATAGTGGCAATACAGCCTTATCTTTAACAGCTTGGTCAATAGTATATTGATGTATCAGACCCTTAAATTTGGAGATAGAGCCATCATTTTTTTGAGATTTAAGCAATGGAGTTCCTGTAAAACCTATATAACAACCATTAGTAAATACCTTTCTCATAGCTCGGTGTAAATCACCCGCTTGTGTACGATGTGATTCATCAATTAGCAGAAATATATTGTCACTATCAAGAATACAATTTTGTTTTACTGCTGTCTCAAATTTATGAATAGTGGATGTAATAACAGCCTTACCAGATTGTAGTTGTTCTATTAGGTGCTTACCTGTTGTAGCTTTTATAACATCAATATCTGAGTTTTTAAATGTCTCGGATATTTGCTTGTCTAAATCAACCCTATCAGTAATTACTACAATACGAGCGTTCTGGATTTTATTCTGAATATACATAGTAGCCATAACCATAGTTAATGACTTACCAGATCCTTGAGTGTGCCAAACTAAACCACCTTTACGCGAAGCACCCTCATAATGAGAAATACTCTCCATAATCGCATTAATAGCATAATATTGCTGATATCTAGCTACTTTCTTGATGTTATTATCAAAGATAATAAAAAATCTAAATAACTCCATTAGTCTTTGTTTAGAACATATAGATATTATTAGTCTATCAAGCTCACTTGGGAGCCTATTTGTAACAGTATCATTTAGTTTGGATATTAGGTTTTGGTCTTCTTCATTCCATACTAAATAAAATCTCTTAGGTGAACCAGTAGTAGCATAATGTGGACTATGATTATTAGCAGATATTACTAGTTGAGAAAACTCAAATAGTTTAGGGATTTCTGTATCTCTTTGATATGCAATAAGCTGAGAAATACCCTTAGACACTTCAACATCTGATTTTTTAAGCTCAAAGACTACGATTGGAAAACCATTAATAAATATAACAATATCAGCTCTACGAGTTTTTGTAGATTCTGTTTTGATATTTCGCTCTACAGAAAACTCTTCTGTAACTTGAAATAAATTATTATCAATATTATCAAAATCTATAAACCTAAAGCTAAAACTCTTTTTTGAGCCATCTGGTAGAGTTTGCTCTATAGATGTTCCTAGCAATAAGTTTTGAGTTATTTGCTTGTTAGTGGCTAATAGACCGCCAGCTGATAGAGTGTTTATCTTATAGATTTCTCTATCAATATCAGCTTTTGAAAAACTAAATGATTCACCTCTGTATGTATAACTGTTTATCTTAGAAAGTTGCTCGCTTGCTGTTTCTTTCAAGATAACATCATTGAGATTATTGTTTCGCAACTCCTTGTTTTGCTCTTGGCTAATAAATTCATAGCCTAATTTACTTAGTAGCCATAGGCTCTTTTTTTGTAGGCTATTTTCTGATGTGTTAGGTGGTAAGTTGTTTTTCATTACTCTACTTTTAGGTTGTTTAAATATTTAAAATTATTGTATATATTTTTGTAAATGGATTGGGAGCTGCCCAGTCGGTTTTAGGCTTTGGTGAGTTCATCGAAGCC
>JBLFYO010000007.1:0-29126 GCA_047609165.1 Francisella sp. | reverse complement strand
TTTCGTTTTATTATGTGTACGAAAATAAGAGTGCCGATAATTCAATAGACTTCATCAAAAAATGTAAAGAATTTTTTCCAATGAACATAACTCACATGCTTACAGATAATGGATTAGAATTTACTGACCGTTTTGTTGCTAAAGGTAAGAAGGTTAGTGGTAATCATAAGTTTGATAAATGGTGTGCCAAAGAAGATATTGATCATAGATTAACCGCCCCTAGAACACCTAAGACAAATGGGATGGTAGAAAGAGTTAACGGAACCATAAAGAATGCAACTGTGAAATGTACAACCTATTCATGTCTTGAAGAAATGACCAAGAACTTATTTGGGTTCTTGATCTTTTATAACTTTGAGAGAAGGCATTCTAGCCTTAAAAAAGAACTAAAAGTGAAAACACCATTTGACGCTGTCATAGAATGGTATAGAATTAAACCTGATATTTTTAATGAAACGCCGGATATGTTTAAGGCTAAAGCTTATAAAATTATTGGGACAACCTCCCCAAACTAGACACCTAATCAGTATAAGTCTCAGCCATTGAGAAGCTAAAGTAAATTAGGGTTAACGCACAGATTTTCACAAGCTTATTGTGATAAATAGTCTTTGTACGCATCAGCACTCATTAGTTTGTTTAATTCTTTTTTATCTGATAATTGTATCTCAAATAACCATCCTTTATCGTAGCATGACTCATTTAGAAGTTTTGGAGAGTCAACTAGAGTATCATTTACTTTGATTATCTCACCCGATAGTGGAGTACAAATATCCGAAGCAGTTTTTACTGACTCAATCACGCAAGCCTCATCATCTTTTGAAAAGTTAAAACCAACTTTTGGTAAGTCTACGAATACAATCTCACCAAATTCATTTTGTGAATAATCATCGATACCAACGATTGCGATGTCGCCATTAATTTTAATCCACTCGTTAGTCGGAGTGTACAATAAGTCATCTTTAATATTTGCCATAAAATCTCTATAAATATATGTGATACCAACCCCTATACAAATTTATCTTTTCTCACTTCGCATTTCATACCTAGTTTAAATTTTTGCCAGTAGCTATAGCTATTACCTACATATCAAAAATTTAAACTAGGTATAAACTCCTTTGTGATAAATGTACCAATTTATATAGGGGGTGGTATGATTAGTTATTGATAGATAATATCACAAAAATTCTATAAAATTAATTTGCTATTATATTATACGGATTTTTAAATATGGATTTGTCGAATAAAAACATCATCATCACAGCGGGCGGTACAGGTGGGCATATATATCCTGCTATGGCTGTAGCTGATTTGCTAGCTGAAAATGGTGCTACTGTTACATGGGTGGGTACGCCAAATAGTATGGAAGCAAAGCTTGTGCCAGAGAGATTTAATATGAAGTATATCAAGTCATCAGGCATCAGAGGAAAAGGGCTCGTTAGGAAGCTTTTATTTCCTGCAAAACTAGCAGTGAGTACTTTCAAGGCTAGAGCGATAATTGATGAAATAAAGGCAGATATGGTTATAGGTTTTGGAGGGTATGTATCTGGACCTATATGCTTGGCTGCAAAACTTAAAAAAGTACCTGTGATTATCCATGAGCAAAATGCAAAAATTGGTTTAACCAATCGAGTACTAGCAAAACTTGCTAATAAAATTTGCTTTGCTTTTGAAATTGATAATATAAAAAAATATTTAAATGCTAATCAACTTGCTAAATCTAAAGTGGTTGGCAATCCTGTAAGAAAAGATATTGTAGCTTTAAATCATCATGATAAAATTTTTAATGAAGGTAAGTTAAACTTGCTTGTATTAGGTGGTAGTTTAGGTGCTAAAGCTATAAATGACATTATCCCGGAGCTTATAAGAAAGGCTAGTGAAACAAATATTGAAATTAAATGCCGGCATCAAACTGGTCAATTATCTTTTGAAATGACAAAAGAAAAGTATGATGGTGTTGCAAAAGAAAATGTTAAAGAAGTATCACCATTTATTTTCAATATAGCAAAAGCTTATGAATGGGCAGATATCGTGATTTGTAGAGCTGGTGCTTTGACAGTGTCAGAAACCGCTGTAGCAGGTGTGCCAGCGATATTTGTACCATTTCCATTTGCAGTGGACAATCATCAATTCTACAATGCTCAAACGCTAGTTAAAAATGAAGCAGGCTTTTGCCTAAAGCAAGAGGAAATGACTTTAGATAATTTAATGGCTATAATAGAGCCTTTAGCAACTGATGTAACTAAACTAAAGCAGTTGTCAGATAATGCAAAAAAAGCATTGAAAAATGACGCAAGTGAACAGATATTAGAGTGTGTAAAAGAAGTTTTATTGTAAGACTAATATAATACCTTTAAAAATATTTGTTAGGTTTTGATAGTAGGGACGATACATTGTACTGTCTAGTTTATAATTATGAAACCTTTTGTAGATACCGTTATCATAGTAGCAGTATGACAAAGAGGGTCGGTTGTAAAAGAGTTTTTGTAAAATAAAAAAAATAAGGACTAAGAAATGAATTTTGATATGTCTAAGCTGATGCAGCAAGCACAAAAAATGCAAGATCAAATGAAAAAAGCTCAAGATGAAAAAGGTAGTCTAGAAGTTGAAGGTGAAGCTGGTGCAGGTCTAGTTAAGATAACTATGACTGGTAAGTACGATGTGAAATCTGTAAATATTGATCAGAGTCTTTTGAGTGAAGATAAAGATATGCTTGAAGATCTTATTGCTGCAGCTGTAAATAGTGCTGTTAAGAAAGTAGAAGAAAATACATCGTCTTCTGCAGATATGCAACAAATGGCAAAAGATGCGGGTATAGATCTACCTGCTGGCATGAAATTTCCTTTTTAAATAATGAATCATATTTTCTCCCCTAAAATTACTGCGGTTATAGAATCCTTGCGTAAGCTTCCTACCATCGGTAAGAAGTCATCTCAGCGGCTAGCTTTGCATTTATTAGATAAGTCTCCAGAGACAGCTATTGCTATAGCCAACTCTTTGTTAGATGCTACACAAAACATTTCAAATTGTAATAATTGTCAGGTCTTAACAGAACACGAACTGTGTAACATTTGCAGTAATTCAAATCGTAATAACAATAAGCTTTGTATCGTTGAGAATATGCTTGATTTAGTTGCGATTGAAGAAGCTAGCATCTTTCGTGGTAAATACTTTGTATTAAATGGTAGAATATCTCCGCTTGATGGTATTGGTCCAAGTGAGCTTAAATTAGATGTACTACAATACTTAGTCGTTGAAAAAGAGATTGATGAAATAATTCTTGCAATAAGCTCTACAGTTGAAGGTGAGACTACAGCACATTTTATATCTCAAATGCTTGGTAAAAATATCAAGATCTCGAGGATCGGGTTTGGCGTACCGTTTGGCGGCGAACTTGAATACCTTGATCAGCAAACTTTACTTCATGCTTTTAATGCAAGGACAGATTTTTAATTTTAAATAAGTTTATTGATTATCTAGGGTTTTAAAAATATGCAATAGTTGTTTAATATATATATTGCTTAATTGATTTAAATGCTCGAAAAATATAGTAAATAGTTGTATTCATTAAAGTTTTTATGGTATGGTTTTTAGAGTGGATGATTAAAATCATATAATAAATTGGAGATGAAAGTGAAATCAATTGTATTACCAAGAAACCTTTATATAGGTGAAAACTCTTTAGAAAACATCAAAGAAATATTAATTCAACTCAAGCTAAAAAAACCTCTTATTATCACAGATAAGGTTATGGTAGATCTTGGGTATGTTGCTAAACTTACAGATTCATGTAAAGAGATAAGTTTTGAGATATTTTCTGGAACAGAACCGGAGCCTTCAACTACCTCTATTTATAAGGGTGTCAAATTCTTTAAAAAGAATAATCATTATGATTCTATAATTGCATTAGGTGGTGGTAGTGTGATGGATAGTGCAAAAATTATTTCAATACTATGTAAAAATGGTGGTATTTGCAGAGATTATAAATTCCCCTATGTTGTTAATGATGATACTTTTCCATTAATTGCTATACCTACAACTGCAGGTACAGGATCTGAAGCAACAGGTGTTTGCGTAATATCAGATAGTGAAACTGATGAAAAAATGCTTATGATGGGCCCAAGTTTTATGCCATCTGCAGCTATTATTGATTACTCACTTACTATGAGTTTACCTGCTAGAATTACTGCAGATACCGGTATTGATGCTTTAACACATGCTATAGAAGCTTATCTTAGTAAAAAAGCTAACTTATTCAGTGATGCAATGGCTCTAGGAGCTTTAAGACTTATAGGTAAAAATCTTGAGTCTGTATATAATGATGGTAATGATATATTTGCTAGAGAAGCGATTATGTTGGGAGCGACATTAGCAGGAGTTGCTTTTAGTAGTGCTTCAGTTGGTTTGGTTCATGGTATGAGTAGACCTATAGGTGTATTTTTTCATGTTCCTCATGGTATGTCTAATGCAATGTTACTTTCATTAGTTTTAGAAAATATCCTTACAGATGAATCTCGTAGTAGATTTGCAGAATGTTACAAAACTATGGGTTATGATTTTATAAATGAGCAAGATGGTATAGATAAATTTTTGCTAAAAATAAAGCAAATAACTCAAAAACTACAAGTTCCAACATTATCACAGTTTGGTGTTGAGAAAGAAGAGTACTTCTCAAAAATTGAAATTATGGCTGAACAAGCATTGGCGTCAGGTTCACCAGGCAATAGTCCAAAGGCTCTTTCTAAAGAAGAGATTATGGATCTATATAAAAATCTTTGGGCATAATTTTCTAAGACTTGAGGATTAAATAAATGAATAAGCTTCCATTGAGTGGAGTCCAAGTTATTGACTTTGGACATATGATAGCAGGCCCAACAGTAGGCATGATCTTAGCAGATTTAGGAGCTACTGTTATAAAAGTAAATGCTCCTAATTCAAAGGAAAAAGACTATGATGCTATTACAAATAGAAATAAACAGTGCATCACTATAGATCTTAAAGACTATGATGGGGTTGAGAAAGCTAAAGAGCTAATTGCTAAGGCTGATGTTATTATAGAAAATTTCAGACCTGGTGTTATGGAAAGATTAGGTCTGGATTTTAAAAATATAGTAGAGAATAATAAGGGGATAGTAGCTCTTTCGTTACCGGGATTTTGTAGTAATGATGAAGTTCTTGCGCCTAAGAAAGCCACAGAGGCTGTTATTTCAGCTCACGCTGGGATATTTTCAGAAATGGGCCCAAATAGGACTTTAATGGGCATTGAGCCGAGCCACTCATCTTTAACTATGGCATCCTTATATGGAGCTGTAATTGGCGCCTCAGCTGTTGTTTTTGCATTACAATCTCGAGAAAATACAGGCTATGGTGATTATATAGAGGTTCCTTTATGTGCTGCATTGACAGAATGTTTGTTAGCTTTTAATATTATTAAAATATATGGTAAGCCAAAACGTTATCTTGATTTAAGAGATCAGGAAGTTCAAAGAAGAAAAGCCGAAGGGATAGATTTTAATTTAACTTATGATCAAGTTTTTTCTTCTGAGTTTATGGATCCGTTTTATCGCCCATATAAATGTAAAGATGGTCGTACATACTATGTTGTTAGTATAGCCCATAGTACTCATGCAACTAGAGTGATGAAGACTTTGGGAGTATATGATAATGTTCTACAAAAAATAAAAGATCATGGATATTCTATAATAGAAGACGTTTATTTGCCAAAAGCACAATGGCAAAAACAAGGCTCATTTGATACTTACCCTGTTTCTAGAGAATGGTCAGATTTTATAAATGAAGAATTAGAAGCAGCTTTCTTAACAAAAGCATCTTGGGAGTGGGAAAAAATACTTGCTGATGCAGGAGCTGTTGGTGGTGTACATAGAACTTTGCATGAATGGATGAATAATAAACATGTAAGATCTTCTGGTTTGTTTGTAGATGTTGAGGATCATAAGCTTGGGGTAATACCTCAGCCAGGTGTTATAGCGTGGGCTGATGATTATGCAGATAATATAACTTACAAGTCTCGTATAGACACAACCTATGAAGATGCTCTTAATTCTTTAAATGAATTAGAAAAAAGTAAAAATCATTTTAAAAGAAATAATATTGGTTGGCTTGATGGAGTTAAAGTACTTGATCTATCAAATGTAATTGCAGGACCACATTCTGGAGCAGTATTGGCTAGATATGGTGCTGAAGTTATTAAAATTGACCCATCTAACCCAACATTTGATCCATCATATATCCTATATGCTTTTAATACTGGACAAGGAAAAAAGAGTGCCTTAGTAGATATTCGAACAGAAGAAGGGTATGAAATTCTTAGTAAACTTATAAAAGAAGTTGATATCGTAATATTAAACGCGGTGGATAAACAAGTTAAAAAGCTTAAGCTTGATAGAGAAAGTCTTCAGAAAATAAACCCAAACATCATATTTAGTCAGTTAGATTTATATAGCTCATTAAATGAAGGCAGTATGACAAATACGCTAGGTTATGATGATATTGCTCAAGCAGTAACTGGTATTATGACAAGATTTGGTGAAGGCTTAGAGCAGCCAGAAGAGCATGCTCATTTGGGTACTATTGATGTTATGTGTGGATTTGCATCAACACTATCTGTAGCTGTAGCATTATATACTAAAAACAAAAATAATGAGATTATCCAACCAAGAACATCATTAACAGCTTCCGCTGGAATCTTACAAATTCCTTTTGTGATAGCATCTAAAGATAAAGAACCAAAAAGTAAATCTAGAAATGTAAAAGGTGAGCATGCTTTTTCAATGATTTATGTTTGCTCTGATGAGTATTCAATTTATATAGATACTGATTTTGAGGAGCTGTCTAGTCTTCGTGGAGATTTTGATATTTTGGAAGAAGTAGATAGTAGTGATTATGTTGATGTATTAATAATTATAATCAAAAGACAATCTTCTAGCTACTGGATAGACTTACTCAATGAAAAAGATATAGCGATATCTAGAGTGAACCATATGAGAGACACCAGAGATTATAATCTAACGGCTCCAGATGGCACTGCAAAGACTAATTTTAGTTATTCTTTTACTAGATACAATAATCATCCTAGTGGTTATGTTGTTGAGATGGTGGCACCGTATGCTATACAACCTAAATATGCGAGTATTTATGAATTATCTCCAGCTGAGAAGTATGGTAGTTCAACTTTTGAAATACTATCGAATCTTGGTTATTCAAAAGAGGTTATAAATAGGCTTGCTGAAGATAATGTAATTAGTTATCAGTGGGCAGAAGAATATTTGCCAAGTTAATATCATATAAAAGGAGACACGGTTTTGTCATTTAAGAAAAGTATTGCAAAAACACTTAAAGCATCATTTGGTAATATTATAGAGTGGTATGACTATTCGCTATATGGGTATTTTGCAATAGTTATTTCACAGAATTTCTTTCCAGAAGAAACTTCTAGATGGGAATCTCTATTATTAACTTTTGGTATATTTGCTACAGGGTATCTTGCTAGACCTTTAGGATCAGTTATTTTTGGTAGTTTGGGTGATCAAAAAGGTCGATATTATGCAATGAATTTATCAATATTGCTTATGGCAATTCCTACCATTGTTATGGCATTTATCCCAACTTATGAATCTATTGGAATATTTGCTCCAATTATATTAATAATTATAAGAGTATTTCAAGGGATTTCAGCTGGTGGACAATTTGGCAATCTTATGACTATTGAGTCAGAAGGTCAAGATTTTAGATTTGTTGGATTTAATGTTTCGTTAGCATTCTCTACATCTATACTTGGCTTTATATTGGCATCAGCAGTGAGTGCTATTTTTACGACCATAATACCAGAAAGTTGGGGAACTTTAGTATGGAGAATTCCTTTTGGGTTAGGAGCAGTTTTATTATTTATTTTTATTTTCTTAAGAGGTAAAGATGAAGGTCACATTCCACGGAATTATAAAAAACCTCCTATTAAAGAGCTTGTTAAATCATATAAGAAGCATTTGTTCATAGTGACTGCAATAGCTACTCTAGCACTAATGATTTATTATATTGATATTACATATATGACATCATATATGGTAGAAGTTTTAGGTATGTCAATGTCAGATGCTTTAGTAATAAATACTATAGCTACAGTATTTATGTTTTTGATTACGCCATTTTTTGGTTTTATTTCTGACCTGTTTGGTAGGAAGCAAGTATTATTTCTAAGCTTCTTGTTATGTTTGGTAGCGTCCCCAGTATTATTGATGTTTTTAGATGGTAAAAGCATGGTAGTATCAGTGGTAATACTAGCTAGTTTAGCTACGATAACTGGCATGATTCAAGGTGCTGCAAACCCATGCTATACCATGGTATTTCCTCATAGAGTTAGGGCGTCAGGTGCATCTATTACTTATGGTTTTGGAGCTTCAGTTTCCGGGTTTGCTCCTTTAATTGCAACATTTATTACAGGTGTTATGGATCATACATTAGGAATAATATTGCTAATATCAGTACTTAGTTTTCTAGGAGCCATAATTACTTTGAAGATGCCACTTAAACAAATGCGTGTAAGAAGATTAAATGATTTAAAGGCTAATAACATAATAAAACAAGGAGAAAAAATGAATGAAATATTCTACAGGTAATTTTATCAATGGTAAGCGAGTTAGCTCTACAGGTAGTAGAGTTTTAGATATTGATAACCCTCAAACAGGTGAAATTATATCTAAAATGACATGCTCGACCAAAGAAGATTTGAGTGAAGCCGTTGCTGTAGCAAAAAATGCTCAGCTAGCTTGGGGTGCAAATACATATAAGACTAGAGCGCAAGTATTTTTTAAGTATAGACAACTTTTACAGGACAATTTTGATGAGCTAGCTAAACTTTGCTCTGAAGAAAATGGAAAGCTACTTGCTGAAGGGGCTGCTGAAATAGCAAAAGCAATAGAGCTTTGTGAACTAGCAGTTTCAATACCTCAAACACTAAATGATAGAAGGCAGGTTATTAGTAATGGTATCGAGTGTAAGGAGCAAAAATCTCCGCTTGGTGTAGTTGCTAGTATAGTGCCTTTGAATTTTCCAGTAATGGTTCCTCATTGGAGCATACCTATGGCACTGGTTTTGGGTAACTCTATGATAGTAAAACCATCTGAAAGAGTTCCTTTGTCATGCATCCGAATTGCTGAATTATTAAAAGAAGCTGGATTGCCTGATGGCGTATTTAATGTTGTTCAAGGTGATAGAGATGTTGTCGAAGCTATTTGTGATCATGAAGATATCAAAGCAGTATCTTTTGTAGGCTCTACTCCTGTAGCTAAAGTTGTATATGAAAGAACAGCTAAATCAGGTAAGAGATGTATTGCTCTTGGTGGTGCTAAAAATAATCTACTATTATTGCCTGATGCGTATGTGGATATGGCAGCTGTTGATATCGTAGCATCATTTACAGGGTGTGCAGGTCAAAGATGTATGGCAGCATCACTACTAATAGCTGTAGGTGATACTCAAGACACTATAGATAAAGTAGTCGAAGAATCTAAAAAAATAGTAGCAGGTCAAAATTTAGGAGCTATCATCACAAAAGAATCAAAAGATAGAATTGAAAGTTATATTACTAAAGCTGAAGAAGCCGGCTGTAAAATCCTTCTTGATGGTAGAAATGCTGTAGTGAAAGGTAGTGAGGATGGTTATTATGTAAATCCAACTATTATTGATGGTGCTGAATTTGGTCAACCATGGTCTTGTGATGAGATATTTGGCCCAGTAGTTACTATTATTAGAGTTAAAACAGTAGAAGAAGCTATCAAGATACAAAATAGCTCTAACTATGGTAATGGTGCTTCTGTATATACACAAGATGGCGAAATGGCTACTTATGTTGCAGATAGGTTGACAGCTGGTATGTGTGGTATAAACATCGGTGTACCAGTACCAAGAGAACCATTTGGTTTTGGTGGTTGGAAAGATTCTAAGTTTGGTGTATCAGATATTACAGGCTCACAATCTATTGAGTTCTGGACTCAAACTAAGAAAATTACAACTAAGTGGAATGCTAAACATAAAAAAGACTGGATGAGCTAGTAATATGTATTAGGATTGGTATTATGTATAAATAAGTTATTTACTCCTACTTATTCAAAACTCTTTCTACATTTACACAAGCGTCTAGTTTTCTGATAACTCTTATAAGAAGATAAAGCTCGCGTCGGTTTCTCACGACAACTTCAGATATTAGTTTTGCCTGGACATTGTCATTCATAACCATATCAAAGCTACGAATATCTACACCTTCTCGTGCTAGAGTTGCAGTGATTTTTGCTATTATACCCGCTACATTTTTCACGGTAATAGCTATTCGTGCTTTAAAGCTTGGCACATCATCTGTATTTACAAACCAATCAACGACAACTGTTTTAAGTTCTGAGTCTTTTGTTTTTGCATATAAGTTATTACAACTACTTCTGTGTACTTCTACGATGCCTTCTTTTGTAAGTATAGCAGTTGTCTCATCATGAGGGATAGGAAGACAGCAATCTGCAATTCTAGGGTCATCACCATATCTTATTTTAATATTAGAGAGTTCAGGAGTGCTATATTCGTTACGCACATCATTGACATGATTTGTGATAAATGTGATAAAATTGTTGTGGTCTATTAAGCTTAAACCTGTATCTAAATAAAAACGATTTATTGTTTCAATCCCAGCATAGTTAAATAAAGCTCCATCGATGATTTCACTAGGTATTTCTCTAAGTTCGATACCAAGTAGGCGAAGCTCACCCTCGACAATGTCTTTGCCACGAATATAATTAACATTTTTATACTGCTCTTTTATGAAGTCTTTAATTGCAGATTTTGCTCTACTTGTCTCTACGAAATTTAGCCAAGCAGGGTTAGGATCTGCTATTGCAGAAGTTATTATTTCGACATTATCACCTTGATTTAGACGGTAGTTAAGAGAAACAGACTTTCTATTTACTTTAGCACCGATACATTTATTACCAACATCAGTATGAATGAAATAAGCAAAATCGACACAGGTTGAATTTTTTGGTAGTTCAATAATCTCCCCCTGAGGTGAAAAGACATACACTCCACTATCAAACATATCTGTTTTTACATTTTCTAAAAACTCTACTGAACTAGCAGTATATACTTGGATATCTGATATTTTTTTGAGCCATCTTTGAATAGCTTTATCTGTCTTTTCACCAATCTTGTAGCTCCAATGAGCTGCGATACCATACTCTGCTTGGCGATCCATATTTGGTGTCTTGATTTGAATTTCAAGGGGTATGTTATATGGCCCTAGAACCACGGTATGTATTGACCTGTAGCCATTAGCTTTAGGTGTTGCGATATAGTCCTTAAATCGCTGTGGCATAGGTTTAAAAAGCTCGTGTACTTTTCCTAATGCAATATAACAATCTATGCGAGATGGAACGATAACTTTGTAGGCATACATGTCCATAATCTCTTCAAATGAAACTGCCTTTTTACGCATTTTGTTGTATATGCTATAGAGTGTCTTTTTGCGAGCTTTTATGCCATCTTTCACAACTAAGCCTTCAAGTTTTTCTGAAAGAGCTGCTTGGACTTCAGTGAAGACTTTTTCTTTGTTTTTTTCAACAGCCTTTACTCGTTCATCTAAAATATGGTATCTATATGGATATATCCCTTCAAATGCCAGAGTTTCTAGTTGCTCTTTTAGAGTGTTGATACCTAGTCTATGAGCTATTGGGGCAAATACAGCTAAAGTTTCTTGAGATACTCGTCTTTTTTTCTCAGGCTTTAGTGGTGCTAAAGTACGCATATTGTGTAGTCTATCTGCTAGTTTTATAAATATCACGCGGACATCTTTTGTAACAGATAAAAGCATTTTACGGAAGTTTTCAGCTTGTTGCTCGGCTCTATTTTTATGACCAATTTGAGTAAGCTTGGTTACACCCTCAACAAGTTGGGCTACTTTTTCACCAAAGAGTTCTGCTATATCTTCAGCAGTATGCTCAGTATCTTCAACTACATCGTGTAATAGTGCTGCGATAACGGTATCGACATCCATTTTTAAGTTAGCTAATATACAGGCTACTTCTATTGGGTGTGTAAAATAAGGTTCACCAGAGCTTCTAACTTGAGTTTCATGTGCATCAGCTCCAAATATAAAGGCTTGGGCTATACGCAGTCGCTCTTCAGTGGGTAGATATTTAGATATTAATTCATTTAATTTATAATAGCAGAACATACTTGTAATTGATTGTTTTGTATATAGTTATGTAAATGATAAATTTATTTGCAGTTCAAAGCAATGTATTTTAGAAATAGCTAGTTATTGTCTACATATTGTTACTTAGAGAAACCTAGGTATGAAATCTATATTTTCAAGCAGTTTGTATATACTTGGCTCTAGCTATCTAATATAATATGTTTGTTCAAATTACTAACTAACAAAAAAGATTAAAGAGATAATGATAAAAATTACATTTCCAGATGGTTCTATAAAAAAGTTTGAGAGTGGTGTTAATTCACTACAAATAGCAAAATCAATTTCTCCAGGACTAGCTAAGGCTACAGTTGCTGCATATATCAATGATAAATTGTCAGATGCAAAAGATGTAATTACTGAAGACAGTTCGCTACGATTGATTACTATTAAAGATGCCGAGGGCTTAGAAATATTGCGTCATTCTTGTGCTCATTTGTTAGCACACGCAGTGAAAGAGCTTTATCCTAGTACGGAAGTAACTATAGGTCCTGTTATTGATAATGGTTTCTTTTATGATTTCTCATTCAAAAATCCAATCGGTGAAGCAGATCTTCAAGACATAGAAAAGAAAATGAAGCAATTAGCTAAAAAAGGCTCGCCTGTAAGCTATGAGACAGTATCTAAAGAAAAAGCTATAGAAATATTTAAAGCTCAAGGTGAAAACTATAAAGTTGAGATTATAGCTAGCATTCCAGAAGAGTGCGTAAAGATATATACACAAGATAATTTTAGTGATCTTTGTAGAGGACCACACATTCCAAGTACTGTAGTACTAAAGGCATTTAAGCTTACAAAGATTGCTGGTGCATATTGGCGTGGTAATTCTGACAATGAAATGCTTACACGGATTTATGGTACTTGTTGGGCAACTACAGAACATCTTGATAATTATCTAACGATGCTCGAAGAAGCAGAAAAACGAGATCATCGTAAGATTGGCAAGGCTTTGGATCTATTTCATTTCCAGGAAGAGTCTCCAGGAATAGCCTTTTGGCATGAAAATGGTACTCATATATGGCGTGAAGTTGAGGAGTATATTCGCAAATCAAATCAAAAATATGAATGTAAAGAAGTTAGATCTCCACTTATGGCAGATTTTTCATTGTGGGAAAAGTCAGGACATGCATCTAAATATGCTGAAAATATGTTTTCTACACATTCTGAAAATAGAGATTTTGCTATTAGACCAATGAATTGTCCTTGTCATGTACAGCTTTATAATACTAAGCTGCATAGCTATAGAGATTTGCCAGTAAGGATGGTTGAATTTGGTGTGGTACATAGAAATGAGCCGTCAGGTTCGCTTCATGGTTTATTGCGAGTGAGAAGTTTTACTCAAGATGACGGGCATATATTTTGCACTGAAGATCAGCTTGAATCGGAAGTATCGATAATGGTTGAGCAATGTTTTGAAGTATATAAGGATTTTGGCTTTGATGATTATGATGTCAAGATTGCTCTAAGACCTGATGAGCGTATAGGTTCTGATGAGGTTTGGGATAAAGCTGAGTCTATGCTTCAAAGTGCTTTAACAAATAAGAATGTGAAATTTGATTTGCTACCAGGTGAGGGTGCTTTTTATGGCCCTAAAATAGAATTTCATCTAAAAGATGCTATTGGTAGAAGCTGGCAGTGTGGAACTATACAAGTAGATTTCTCAATGCCTGAAAGATTAGGTGCTACTTATGTCGATAAAAACAGTAATAAACAAATCCCAGTGATGTTGCATCGTGCAATTGTCGGTTCACTTGAGAGGTTTATCGGTATGCTTATCGAACATTATGCAGGTAATCTACCATTGTGGTTAGCTCCTGTACAGGTCGTAGTGATAGGAATTAGCAATCATCAAGACGAATATTGCCGAAAAATATACCAAACACTTGAAAAAAGTGGATTTAGAGCAAAATTAGACTTGAGAAATGAGAAGATAGGGTTTAAAATACGAGAGCATACTATTTCGCGTTCACCATATTTTGTTATATTGGGCAAAAGCGAAGAAGAGCAGAATGAGATAACTATAAGAAAGCATAATGGTGAAACTCTTGGACAAATGTCTGTAGAGAATTTTTGTGATTTATTGAATAAAGAAGTTATAAGTAAAAAATAGCAAATTTTTCGGGAGGAAAAAGGTTATTAAAGCAGAAAAAAAATCTCTTATAAACGAGCAGATTAAGGCTAGAGAAATTCGTCTAGTAGGTATTGAAGGAGAGCCCTTAGGTGTGGTATCTCTTAGTGAAGGATTGGCGTTAGCTGAGAAAGCTAATGTTGATTTGGTTGAAATGGTAGCAAATGCTAAGCCACCAGTTTGTCGTTTGATGGACTATGGTAAGTACTTATTTGAATCAGGTAAGAAAAAAGCTGCTACCAAAAAGAACCAAAAGAAGACACAAGTCAAAGAAGTAAAGCTTAGACCTGTGACTGATATCGGGGATTACCAGGTAAAACTACGCAACCTGATAAAATTCCTAAATAATGGCGATAAAGTAAAAGTCACTCTAAGATTTAGAGGCAGAGAAATGTCACACAAAGAGCTAGGCATGCAAATGCTTCAGCGTATGGCAAAAGATGCACTAGATCATGGAGCGGTGGAACACCAACCTAAAATGGAAGGTCGTCAAATGATAATGGTTCTTGGACCAAAGAAAAAGTAACAACAACTATAACAAGCAATAAATGCGGAGTATTTAAATATGCCAAAGTTAAAAACGAAAAGTGGTGCTTTAAAGCGCTTTAGAAAGACAGGCAATGGTGGTTTCAAACACCGTTGTGCAAATCGTGCTCATATCAACACTAAAATGACTACTAAAAGAAAGCGTCATTTAAGAGGTATGAATCAGGTAGCTAAAGCTGATATAGCTAGTCTAAAACAACAGATGCCTTACGCATAGATTTAACAATTTTTAAAGTGGAGAAATAAACCATGTCAAGAGTAAAAAGAGGCGTTACGGCGCGTGCAAGACATAAAAAGATATTAAAGCAAGCAAAAGGTTATTACGGTGCTCGTTCAAGAGTATATAGAGTAGCTAAGCAAGCGGTAATCAAAGCAGGTCAATATGCCTATAGAGATCGCAAAAACAAAAAAAGAACATTCAGAGCATTGTGGATCGTTCGTATTAATGCTGCAGCTAGACAATACGATATCAGCTATAGCCAATTAATCAACGGCCTAAACAAAGCTAATGTAGAGCTGGATCGTAAAGCATTAGCTGAACTAGCTGTATATAACAAAGACGCATTCGGTGCTGTTGTAGCAAAAGCAAAAGAAGCTTTAGCTTAATTATATAATTCTCAAAATACCTTTCTTAGTGAAATCACATTTCCTCTTATTTTTTAAAAGACTGCTTTTAGTAGTTTTTTTTTGTATGGGTCTGATCTTATTTTTTGTATTTGATGGTTTAAAGTATATCAATCTAGATAAAATCAGCTCAACTTATAATCTTATCGATACTTATGTAAGCTTACATGCCTATACGGCTGTATTTATCTATATATGTATATATGTGACAGCGGTATTTTTTTCTGTACCAATAAAGCCTTTTCTAAAGATAATAGGAGGATTACTATTTGGTTTATGGATAGGTTTTATTGCGGCATTAATCTCTGCGACCTTTGGTGCTATGCTTGTATTTTTATGTGTAAAGTATAGTTGGGGTGAAGCATCTACTGAGGGTAAGATTACATATATCTCTAAATTTAAATCTCTAGTGCAGGAGAATCCTATAACTATACTTCTAGTATCACGATTATTACCAATACCTTTTTTTGTACCAAATATACTTGCGGGTATTTTGAAGGTTAAAAATAGTGTGTTTTTCTTTACTACTCTAATAGGGATTATCCCCGTGACATTTGTGTATGTATGGATTGGAACGAGAGTGAATGGTGCTTTAGTGGCTGATGATGTTTATAAGCTTGTAGATGGTAAGCTCATGTTTGCATTTGTATTTTTAGTCGTGTTGGCGATGGTACCAATTTTTATAAAGAAATTTAGGATAAATAAGTCTACTAAAATAATATCAAGTTTATAGCTATATTTTTTCAACTCTGCTTTAATATATAGAAAGTATTGATATGGGAATATAAATGAGTAAATATGGTTTTTTAGATGATTATAGTGAAGGGTGTCACCCTAATATTCTTGAAGCAATTGCTAGTACAAATTTAATCCAGCAGATAGCTTATGGTAACGATGAGTATACAAACCAAGCAAAAAGTTTAATATCTAAGCATTTTAATCAAAATGATATCGACATACATTTTGTAGCTGGTGGTACATTAGCCAATATTATATGTATTGCTAGTATGTTAAAGCCTTATGAGGCGATAATCTCTGCAAGTAGTGGTCATATTGCTCTAAGAGAGGCTGGAGCGATTGAGGCAACAGGACATAAGATTATTACAGTAGCTTCAGAAGATGGTAAATTGACCACTGATAGTATCAAAGATGCTATAAAAAATAATTCTCATGCACCGCACATGGCTAAACCTAAGCTGGTATATATTTCTAATACAACAGAAATGGGAACGGTTTATACCAAGGTGGAGCTACAAAAAATATCGGCAATTTGTAAAGCTAATGATTTGTTGTTATTTATGGATGGAGCAAGATTGGGAGCGGCTTTGACAGCAAGTGATAATGATCTAACTTTGGCAGATATAGCAGAGCTTACAGATATGTTTTGGATTGGAGGTACTAAATCTGGGATGTTATTTGGAGAAGCTATCGTTATTCCAAATAAAAAGCTGGCTAAGGACTTTGCATTTAATATCAAACAACGAGGAGCATTATTGGCTAAAGGGCGTGTGTTAGGGCTTCAGTTTAGAGAACTGTTTTCTAATAACCTTTTCTTTGATTTGGCTAGTCATGCTAATAAAATGGCAGAAAAGCTTTCTAGTGGTATTGTTAAAGCGGGTTATAAGCTTATACAACCTACACAAAGTAATCAGATATTTGTAGCCTTACCTAATGATGTGATTAAGTTCCTACAGGAGAAATTTACTTTTTTCGTAATGAGTGAGATTGATGAGCAAAATTCAATGGTAAGATTGGTTACTTCTTGGGCTACTGATGAGATTATGGTTGATGGGTTTGTAAGTGATATATAAATGTAGGAAGTTTTTAGTATGAATACTTATTTGTATATAATAGTTTTTCGTGAAAAATCCGCAATAAAAATTGGTAAGGCAGATAACGTAATATGTCGGTCAAAAAGTCTTCAAAAATGGTGGGGAAAACCTGATTATGATGAGTCGTATTATTTAAAAATTAGTTCCAAGAATGTTTTTACCTTAGAAAGAAGTTTACATCTATCCTTTTCAAATTATGCGTTAGATTTTGATGATGGAGATGGTAAAACAGAGATTTTTTCATTAGATGCTTTAAAGTATGTAATTGAGCATATTAAACTTTATATATCTCATACTCATCATACTGGCGTGTTAGTTAAAGGTATCGATGATTTTAACATTAACAAATATAGTAATATTAAGAAAAGAAAGGACTATGTTGTATCTAGCTATCAGAAAAAAGAGAAAGGTCTTTGTAATTCAATGAATGATGCTACTAAAAAATTAATAAAGATTTCAAAAGTAATTTATATTCTTTTGAGATATAAGAATAAGCTTACCTATAGGTATTATTTAAATGATGGGCTTATTTCTTTTGAGATTGATTACAAAAGTGCTAGAAAGCCTTTAAATAGAGGTGAAATTTTTAAGATGTTTTCTTTAACTGTAAGTGATTTTGATGATAAACACTCTTTTATTGGGGTTAACTTTCTTTCATCAATACTCACTACAGATACAGGCCTTAAATTTGAGATCAATACAAAAACTGACAGTAAGGATAACTTTTTGATCAAATATTTTGCACTACAAATTTACAATATGATTACCACTTTGCCTAATAAAATTATAGATTGAAAAAGAAGCTAACTCTCCTCAATCTCACCATTAGCCTTAGCCATAATAACCACATCAGCAGGTTTTAGAGCAAACAGACCATTAGTTACTACACCTGTGATTTGATTTAGCTCTGTTTCAAGCTTTAATGGATTATCAATTTTCATATTAAAAACATCTAGGATGACATTGCCATTATCAGTGATGACACCTTCTCTATAGACTGGTTGACCACCAAGTTTAACTATCTCACGAGCTACAAAACTTCTAGCCATAGGAATAACTTCTACAGGAAGAGGAAATTCACCAAGCGTAGATACAAGCTTAGACTCATCTATTATGCAGACAAACTTTTTAGCAGCAGCTACACATATTTTTTCACGCGTAAGAGCTGCACCACCACCTTTGATAAGCTCTTTATGTTTGTTGCATTCATCAGCACCATCTATATATAAATCAATCTCGCCAGCATAATTTAAATTTACTACATCAAAACCTAGAGTTTTAAGCTTTTTAGTAGAGTCTTCAGAGCTTGATACGACTTGCTTGATTTTGTCTTTATAGTTTACTAGCTCTTCAATAAGAAAAGCAACAGTACTACCAGTACCTATACCTAAAGTGATTTCAGAAGTGATTTGTTTAGCTGCTTCTATTGCAGCTAATTTCTTTAGTTCATTTTGATTATTTTTTTTCTGAAATAGCATGATTATAATTTTCTCTTGTTAAAAATATTGTGAAATATTGTGCCTTTAATTATATAAATAACAAGGCAAACTACAGAGCTTAGTATTTGTAAAATAATATTTATTGTTGGAAATATATAACCTATAGTTACGATTATACATACAAATGGAATTACAATTCTAAGTATGATGTTAAATAGCGGAGATAATTTTGTTCCTGTATTTTTTATAATTTCATAGCTTAATTTTTGAGCATCATATATCCAGCCGATTAAGAAGACATCAAATAGGAATAAGAATATTATAAGTAAGTGAAGCTCAAACATTGTAGAGAAGTTTAAGCTTGTAAAATTATTAGCGATAAAGCTTATTGTCATTATAAAAGGAATGCTTAGCACTAGCATTTTAATATATAGCTTATTTGTGATTTCTGAGATGTATTTTAATGCTGCTACAAAAACAATAAGTTCAAAAGTGATAAATATTATTTCTAATAGTAGGTAGTAGATAGGAGAGTTACTTTTTACAATTGTAAATACTGTCGTAATATCTAAGTCTTCAGTTGGCTGAATAAGTGTTCTATAGTCACCTAAAGTAGCATATATAGTGATGCATACAATCAATGAGAATGTTAGGTTATAAAAAATACTTTTGAATGCTGTAAGTTTGAGTTTTTTAGACTCATCACCAATGACTTCTAAGATATTTTTGTATAAAGATAATGATATGAAATTACTGATAATAGCGTATAACATTGCCATGCCTAGCATGTTGTACATTTGTATAGTAGTTTGATAATTTAATGTAAATATAAAGTCTTTTATTCCTATGAAGCTATTTGGCATATAGATGGCCATTAACATCAAGATGGTTACAAGATATAAAGATGTGTGAGCTAGAGTTTTAAGTATATTGTTGAGGTTTATTTTATTTTTATTAGCTAATAAAAGTAATAGCATCATAGCAATAAACACAATTAATAATATTGTGTAAATTGGAAAACTAGCATTAAAATTTAAGCTCGCATTGCTTAGTCTATCTATAGCAGGAACATTGTCAAAAAAATCAAGGAAATATGACGATATACTAAAGACAATTAATGATAAGATAATAATAATAGTGCCTGTTAAAAGTATACTAAATACACGCAGTTTTGAGCTACCTGTAATCTGCTTAACGAGTCCACTATGAGTATGCAATTGAGGGTAAGCTCTTTCAAGATAGACTGCGACTAAATTCATTGGATAGCAAAGAATTATTGAAAAAGCTATATAGGCATAGAAAAACTCAAGACCATTGTATTTGAACACACTGTTAAAGAAACCTAGGCTAAAACATAGAGCTGTAGATATTAGACCTGTTACAAGTGGTGGGGCAGTTTTTTTTATATTCATTTCATTTATTACCTTTAGTTTCTTGCGACACAATAATTACCACGGAATGTGATATTTTTAATAATCTTGGTTTGATTATTTACAGATACCCAAGTAGTGCATTTTAAAGCCCCAAACTGTACCATGTTAGGGTTTCTATTTGCCATAACTAGACTATTAACGGGAGAGCCTGATAAGCCACGAGTATTTGGATTCACAGCAGTTCTAGTGTATACATAAGTTTTGATATTTGGATCTGGTGAAACATCTATGATATTCTCAGGATAACCAAATTCTTTGATATAGATATCGACACCTTGACCAATCCAAGCTTTTTGTTGGTCAATATATTTTTGGCGAGTAGCACATGAAAACAATGTCATAGCTATAAGAGAGAGTATTATAATCCTGAAGATCTTTTTTTTCATAGTAAGCCTCTTATTTTAAAAAACCTGTTTTCTTCATGTAAATAGTAAGCAATGATATAGCTGCCGGTGTAACTCCTGGAATACGCGATGCTTCTCCTAGAGTCGTTGGCTTTTGTTCGCTTAGTTTTTGCAATACTTCATTCGACAGACCTTTTACTTGTGAGTAATTAAACTCAATAGGTATTGTTTTAAATTCTAACACAGAGAATTTTGCAATGTCTTTATTTTGCCTATCAATATAACCAGAATATTTTGCAGATATTTCAATCTGCTCTATTACAGTTTGTTCATTTAAACCAAGGCCCAGTTCGCTAATTGCTTGTAACTTTTCATAATCAAGTTCTGGTCTTTTTAGTAAATCAAAAAGAGTACTTTCTCTAGTCATTGGTTTATCTAAGAATTTTTCAACTTCAGCAGCTTTTGGAGTTTTAGGGGCTACCCATGTTGTTTGCATCTTTTCGATATTTTCATTGATAGCGAATTTCTTAGCTAAGAAATGATTTTTGTCTTCTTCATTCAACAAACCTAGTTCGATAGCGATATCTGATAATCTCAAATCAGCATTATCTTCACGAAGTACAAGGCGATATTCTGCGCGCGATGTAAACATTCTATACGGTTCTTTTGTACCTTTAGTTATAAGGTCATCAATAAGTACACCCATGTAACTGTTTGAACGGCTTGGATACCATGATTTGTCACTATCTATACTAATTGCCGCATTTACACCTGCGACTAATCCTTGAGCTCCAGCTTCTTCATAGCCCGTAGTACCATTTATTTGTCCCGCAAAATATAGATTTTTAATGAACTTAGTTTCTAAAGTTGGGCGTAAATCACGAGGGTCAAAAAAGTCGTACTCTATCGCATAACCTGGTCGCATGATAAAGGCATTTTCAAAACCTTTGATAGAATGAATGTATTGGATCTGTACATCAAGAGGAAGACTTGTAGATAAGCCATTAGGGTAAAGTTCAATAGAGTTTAGACCTTCTGGCTCTACAAATATTTGATGACGATCTTTGTCGGCAAATCTGACAACTTTGTCTTCTATGGACGGGCAGTAACGAGGACCGATACCCTCTATTAGACCGCTATACATCGCAGATTTATCAAGATTGTCGTTGATAATCTTATGTGTAGTGGTATTTGTATAAGTTATATAGCAAGGCACTTGTCTTGGGTGAGCAATCTTGCCTTTTGAAAAAAATGAGAAAAATGGTGTAGGATCATCTCCGTGTTGGGTGTCCATTACACTAAAATCTACACTTCGGCTATCTATACGCGGAGGCGTACCAGTCTTTAATCTGTCGACTCTAAAGGGTAATGCTCGTAGCCTTTCTGCTAAAGCATTTGATGGTTGATCACCTGCACGACCACCAGCTTGTGTGGTTTTGCCGATATGGATTTTACCACCAAGAAAAGTTCCAACTGTCAATATTACTTTTTTTGCCTTGAAGGTAATGCCTGTCTTAGTGATAGTACCAGTGACGACATTGTTTTCAACAAGTAAATCATCTACAGAGTCTTGAAATATCTCAAGATTGTCTTGGTTGTTAAGAGCATCAATAATAGCTTTTTTGTAAAGTACTCTATCAGCTTGGGCTCTAGTTGCTCGTACAGCGGGGCCTTTACGAGAGTTTAGTATTCTAAATTGGATACCTGCAGCATCTATAGCTTTTGCCATAACACCGCCCATCGCATCTATCTCTTTGACAAGGTGACCCTTGCCAATCCCGCCAATAGCAGGATTGCAAGACATCTGTCCGATAGTGTCTATATTGTGAGTAAGAAGCAGTGTTTTAGCACCAATTCTAGCTGATGCAGCTGCAGCCTCAACACCTGAGTGACCACCACCAACTACTATTACATCATATGTATCATTATATATCATCAAAAAACAACTATTGTAAAAAATTTTATTCTTGTAAATTCTACTACATTTTTATATAAAAATAACCATTATGGAAATATTAAATTAGCACGGTTTTACAATAGATACATAAGATGCCTGAAAACACCGACTTCTCTCTTTGCTTTTATTGACGATTTTAGAGCGTTAAGTCTTGATAATAGCTAGCTATTGACTGCACTAAATTCATTCAAAAATACTTTGATATAAATTCCGCATTCCCAAGTATTTTATGTATAATCAAATTCATTGTAGTCAAATAATATCTATAGGAGAGTGTATGTTGAATTTTAGCAGTATTTACCATAGGTATATTGACCAAGACCCCATACGGATTCTTCAATCTGGAGCTATTAAGTCTGCGGCGATATTTTTTGTGTTTCTTGGTATATCTACAGTTTTTGATTTAGATAAAAATCTGATTATTGTCACAATCTTGTTTATTACAAATCTAGCTGCAAGTATTTTGATAGGAAGTATAGAGGCTAAGCGAAAAGCATTTTTTATGTATATGATTTTTGGGATGATAATTGTAAATATATCGCCCTTTGTACACCCAGTGTTTGAAACAGATTTTATGCTAATTGTGGGCGTGGTTTTCGTAGCATTTTTGAGCAAACGATTTGGTGAGGCTTTTGCATTTTTTCCTGTGATGCTAGCAGTTTTAACTTGTATATGTTTTGTAAAGTTTCCTTTAGCTAGAGATAATCATTTGGCTTTTACATTTTTGGCTATAGCTATGGGATTAGCTTTTTATGTTTTGGTAATAAGAAGTTATAAGGTGATGGCTGCTAGTGATATTCGTACAGCTCTTAGAAACTTCTCTAGGCTCTATGTGCGTGACTATTTGGATGTATTTGAAAAAGCAAGATATAGACGGTTTACACAAACAAAAGTGCTAGAAGCGAGTAATTTGAAATTTAGTAACATAACCACCTTACAAGCTCATGGATTGATGTTTTTGAAAAAAGTAGATCAAGATATGTGGAGGTACTATTGTCACAATTTTATCCTTATAAATAGACTTGTAGCAAGGTTTATACTTACATACAGAAAACTTAATAATAATTTTGTAAGTATGGGTTTTAGTGATACTCAAGAAATAGAGGCTTTATCAAAAGATCTTGAGAAGATTTTTCGTAGCACGATGATTTTGATTGTATCTAGCCAAACTACAAATGCTCAAATTGAAGATAAGATGGATGAAATAGATCATCTAAAATACAAGTTTGAAATTAGCTATATAGAAAAGTACTACAAAGATGAACAAAAGAAAAAAATTCTATTTGATAGTGTGCTACTACTAGATGATATGTTTATAAGTATAAAAAATCTCAAGGAGGCTTATGATGATCTTGTTCAAAGATAAGCATATAAATAAGCTTTCAGATACAACTTTACTTGCTTTTAGAGTCCTACTCGCTTGCTCTGTGGGTTTACTTATAGGTTTCGTAGTATTTTCATTGTCTGGAGAAGAGAACTTCCGAGATAGAATTTATTGGATAGTGATAGCAGTAGTAAGTGTCGCAGCAAGTACTAGTGCAAGTGTTGTGTATAAGCGGGCAAAGGCAATTATATTATTTTCATTATTAGGTACTGCTTTTGGCTCTGTAGTGCTACTGATTGTGAAAAATTATATTGCTGTGGGGAGTTTTACTACTGTTGCTATATTGTGTGGTGTGGCTTTGGCTTTGTATGTTTATACACTGTATCTAAACTATGCGACGAGTGTTTTTTTTATTCATATATATCTGGTGATGTATTTTGGCTTGTTTGTTGGCTGGAGTTTTGAGCTTTTTGTAGTGCGTGTAATTAGTGTGACGATTGGGACTGTATGTATAGTAACTATAACATATATGACTAGGGGCAAAAAGTATCGTACACTGTTTTTAAAAGAAATGTATAGTAGTTATGTTGAGTTTAAAAAAGTTGTCAATAAAGCGGATAAAAAAATACTGAATAAAGAGGTAATATCTTTAGTTGAACAGAATGTTCGTCTTAATGAAATACTTATAAACGCCAAGTATGAATTCGCATCAAAAGAAAAGTATTATGAATATAAAAAAATGATTTTGTTGATGGATGAGCTTTTGATAAATATAAAAACTTATAGAACTCTATTTATCCAACAAAAAAAGCACAATAGTGAACTTTACAAAGAGTTGGTTAATTATACCAATAAACAAATCAATAGAAACTTCGAAAGACTAACTTTGAGATATGACAGAATTATTTTACAGGGTTAAGTTATACTGTCACCTTTTGAAACAAATCTTTTGCATAAAGATATAGTTCATAATGACATTGCTAAATACAAGCACATAAAAGCTGTAGAAGGTGGTTTATAGAAGCTGGAGACTCATTGTAAAGCAGGAGATGTAATTGGGCAATATATTCAAACAGTGACAATGGAAAAGAAAGAATTATCAATACCTTATAGTGGTGTGGGAATTAGTATTCATAATACTAGGGCTGTATGTCAAGGTAGTCAGCTGATAAATCTAGCAACAGTATAATTAAATTAAATAAATGGAGAAAGAATATGTCTAAATTAGCATTAATAACAGGAGCAAGCTCTGGAATTGGTAGAGAATTTGCAAGAATTCATGCAAAAACAGGTGGTAATTTATGCCTTGTTGCTAGAGATGAAAGAAATCTTATAGAAGTAAAAAATGAGTTAGAATCAGAATTTAAAATTAAAGCAAACTATATTGTTATCGATTTATCAAAACAAAATGCTGCTAGAAATTTATATGATAAAACTAAGGAGCTTGGGTTAGAAGTTGATTATTTAATCAATAATGCAGGCTTTGGTTTAAGAGGCAAGTTTGATGAGCTACCTTTAGATAAGCAAGTAAATATGATTAACTTAAATATCACAGCTGTTACTGAGCTTAGCTATTTGTTTCTTCAAGATTTTAAAAGTAAAAATGAAGGTAAAATATTAAACACTTCATCAACAGCTTGTTTCACACCGGGACCATTACAAGCTGTATATTATGCTTCCAAATCTTATGTTACATTTTTAGGTGATGCTTTAACAGAAGAGCTAAGAGATACAAACATTACAGTAACTAGCTTACTTCCAGGTGCTACAGATACCAGTTTTGGTAAGGTTTCTGGTATGGATAAAACATCTATGTTTAAGAAGATGTCATCTCCCACTAGCGTAGCTCAAGATGGATATGGTGCGATGATGAAAGGTGATATGCAGGTTATATCTGGCTTATCTTTCTCACAAAAAGTTATGATGAAACTACTACCTTTTTTGCCTAAAAAAATGGTATTAAAAGAAGTGAGAAAGCAACAAGAAATATAAAGCATAGAATAAACTTAGGAAGTTATATGAATAATATTTTACTTATTAATGGTAAAAAAGAATTTGGTCACTCAAAAGGTACTTTAAACCAATATATGAATGATTTAGCTGAAACTGAATTAAAAAATATCGGACACAATATACAAGTTACAGTTGTAGATGATGGTTATGATATTGATAAAGAAATAGAAAAGTGGTTATGGGCAGATATAGTTATTCATCAAATGCCGGGCTGGTGGATGGGAGCTCCTTGGACTGTTAAGAAATATCTTGATGAGGTTCTTACTTATGGACATGGTAAGCTATATGCTAATGATGGTAGAAGTCGTCATGACTCATCTAAAAAATATGGTTCAGGTGGGTTACTTCACGGTAAGGAATATATGCTATCGCTAACTTGGAATGCTCCAATGGAAGCATTTACAGATCTAGATCAGTTATTTGAAGGTGTAGGAATTGACGGTGCTTATATAGCTTTTCATAAGGCACATGAATTTTTGGCAATGACATCATTACCTACATTTGTTTGTAATGATGTCATTAAAGAACCAAATTTAGAGAAATATACCAAAGAGTATAAAGAGCATTTGAATAATGTATTTGCTAATCAATAAATAATTTAGTTAATCTTTCAAAATTTTCGTTATCAATATAATAAGGGCACCTCTAAAAAGTTGTTTTAGAGGCGCCCTTAATTTTTTTCAGGAGTATGACAGGCTTACAATATTTACAAAGCTTCAGGCAGGAATTATACGATTTATTTCCATTAAGAAAGGATGCAATATTTAAACTAATTGATAGTATTTCTTCTTATGCAAATAACTGCAAAAGTATAGTTGAACTAAGCCAAGCACATGGTTTTACTAGAGAATATACAAGCATAGCTGTAGCTATGGTAGTAAAGTTCTAACGCAGTCAGGTGATGCTTTATCTTCTGGATAGTATGATTACATCAAATTGCGTCGTTAGTAAAATTTGAAGCTACTAGTAGCTCCTGCACCTTTCTGCCTAGCACTTAAATGCAACTTATACCTCTCAAACTTGCGTTTAGTGGGCAAGATCAGTTAATAAATACTATTGAAAGAAATAGATATAATGTAACATACTTTAGCCTAACTACAGCCCTGGAAAATTAATCATTTACTTTGGAAATTAGCTATACATTTGTTGGTTTTGCATTTACAATGAAGCATATCTCTACTCATGCAGGTAATAAAAAACTCAATTATTCATACTTAATCTCGGTAATAATTGGTGTGATTGCAATGATCTGCCTAGTTAAATTTTTACTAGCGTATTTATTTGTGGCTAAATCTATTGTTATTATGACTTTTATTAGTTGTGTTTTTATATATGTGTATTTAGCTTTTTTATACAAGAAAGATGGTTATTTTTATAAAATGATGTTAGCTCTTATACTTATGTGTGAAGCTATGGTTTATAAAATCTCCTATATGCAAATGGCTTCATCAATTAATTTATTTACTATAAAAAACACAGATTCTTCAATCCTTGGTTTTGCTATAGCCCCAGAGACTTTTCAAGCTTTAAATCCATTTTGGATATTTGTATTAAGTCCTTTATTGGCAATATATTACGTCCGTTCAAGTAATACGAAATTTGATTTAAGTGTTTATCGTAAATTCTCAATAGGATTATTTGTGATTGGCTTGTCTTTTGTTGTGCTATATATTTCTAAATTTACAGCTACTGATGGAATAATCTCAGCTTACTGGTTATTTGGTAGCTACGCATTGCAATCTATGGGAGAGCTATTTATATCTGCTATTGGCTTGTCGATGTTTACTAAGCTTGCTCCAGCTAGAGTTAATGGCTTTATGGTAGGAGTTTGGTGGGTTTTCTTAGCATTTGATTCTATTTTAGGTGGTTTAGTTGCTCAAGCAATAGCTATTACCAAAGATAAAACTTCAACAATGAATCCCGTCGTATCCTTAAATGATTACACTAATTTATTTTTATACATAGGAGTAGCGATAGTCTTGGTATCTTTTGGGCTTTCTCCATTCAAGAAAAAGTTGATGAATAAAGAATGATTTAAAAGTTCTGTTATTTATTTTTGTCATATCTGCGAAAGCGGATATCTTTATAATTACCGTATGATTTTGAAGATTCCTATCTGCATGAGAATGACAATTTCACCTATTCCCCTCTTGAGGGGTGGCAGTCACAGACTGACAGGGTGGGTTTAGAGTATGCTATAGAGATCTCCAGTCAAGCTGAGGATTCGGGTAGCTCTGAAACCACAAAGCCATAGTATGGCAAGACCCTGTATAGGAATGATAACTTTACGGTTGCTGAGTGAAGTCGAAATTTTGAATTCCTAGCAAAAGTATAGAGACTCCGGATCGGTGTCCGGAGATTCGAAATATTTTATAGAGGTAGTGCCTTGCAAAGTAAGGGAAGGTGGTTTTTTATTCTGATAAATCAACATTCCGCATATCCATAACTGTCATACCAGCTTTAAGAGCATTTATAAGTCCTGGTAAACCATCTTCAAATACAAGGCACTCTTCAGATTTTACTCCATACTTTTCAGCCAAAAGAGTAAATGCCTTAGTAGTATTTTTCGAAGGGTGATTATCATCCGCGGTTATGATCTCATCAAAGCAATCATCAATCTCTAGGATTTCTAAGGTTCTATGGACATTTTTTGCCTTTCCTCCAGAGATTACAATCATAGGAATTTTATTGTAGTAGTGCTTTATCAAATCGACTATTGGCTCTATAGGTTTAGTATCATCTAAAAGTTTAAAAGTTTCATCTCTTAACTCATTTGCTACAGCTGGAATTTCAACATCACTTAGTCCACACAAATCTTTAAGAATAACCTCACTAGGTAAACCATGATAATTTGAGAGATTTTCTGTAGATAAAGTGATGTTTTTCGACTCTAAAACTTTAAACCATGCTTTTATATGTATATCTATATTGTTTGCGATAGTCCCATCACAGTCAAAGATTAGTAGTTTTGTTTTTTTACTTACAGGTAGATACATATTCATCAACTTTAAGATTTAATTATATATAGATTATATATGATAATTAAGGTTGTCATAAGTAATATTTATTAGCAAAATTATTTTTATTTAAAATAAAAACTAATCAATCAAATTACCAAGCGGAGATAATAATTATGGTATTGTAGATATAGCTAATTTGAAGGAGATTTATTCAACAAAATTGTATATACTGTTTTCTATTTTATGAGAGCATATAGTCAAGATTTGAGAGATAGAGCTATT
>JBLFYO010000006.1:0-29556 GCA_047609165.1 Francisella sp. | reverse complement strand
TCCAATAGAAAAAGTTTGGGCTAATTTTAAAAATATTTTAAGAAGAATAAGGCACAAATATAGTGATTTTAAAGATGCTATAAAAGCGGCATGGAATTGGAATAAAACTCTTTCAGATTAGCTATATCTTTTTACTTCTATAGGCACTATCGGCATGAAGCTTACTATCAGCTTTATCAACTATATTTTCTATTTCTGTTGAGTCATGTGGTGATGCAATACTAACATTATATCTAGCTATTAGCTTTGTGTTAGGATCTGCGTTAATATGGTTTTTATAGCCAAAGTGTCGCTCACCTGACTTAGTCATCCACCTAGCATCGGTATCTTTTTGAGCTAATTTAGATTTACGACCATTCTTATCCTCTTTCTCAAAAGAAGCTGGTATTTTGCCTTTCTTAATACAAGCATTCTCTTCTCTTGAGTTTCTTTGTCTTGGTACATCTACAAATGAAGCATCTATCAGACTTCTTTCTTTTGCTATAACTCCATGACTCATAAGCTCGTTAGTAAATAAATCAAATAATTTTTCTGATAAATCATTGTCTACTAATTGATCTTTAAAAAATCATATTGTTTTTTCATCAGGTATTCTATCGCCTATTTCTAAGCCAAGAAAATGTCTAAAAGAGGTTCTATCATTTATTTGAAATTCAGTTTGTTCATCTGATAAATTATAATATGTTTGTAGAATTAAAATTTTGAACATGAGTAACTTGTCATATGGAGGTCTACCTCCAGCACTTTTAGGTTCAACATACAGAGCTGTTTCTATTGTATTGCTAAAAAGTTCCCAGTTTATGATTTTATCCAATTTGGATAATGGTGGTTGATACGCTCTAATTTTATCCTCGTGAAACTCTAAGTCAAACAATTCATTCATATCTAAAACTGTAAATTTATAAATCAATCAGATTATTATACTATGCTAATATTTATTATGGGGTTTTTAGAGCTGACCAAAAGATAATTGGCTACTATCTAGTATGAGTGGTAATAGCTGTTGTTATGATAATGTTGCTTGTGAGAGTTTCTTTGGAACTTTGAAAGTAGAGATAAAATTATAAAACTAGAGAAGGGGCTAAATCTTTAATATTTGAGTATATTGAGGCTTACTCTAATAAAAAAGGATACATTCTAATATTAATTAGATGACTCCAAACTAGTTTGAGGATATAATTAAGAATCAAGGTCAAAACTGTCCCAAATTGATGTGGTAGATCAAAGGTCTTAAATTCAATTTGGCGTCACAGTGTAAGTTCCGGAGGTGAAAGCCTAATAAAAGATTCGGTAAAAATAGTTTATAAAACAAGCTGTTATTTACACTTAAAAACTCATAAAATACTATACATGTAATTTATAAGGAAAAACCAATGATTAAAAGGTATTGCGTACTGCAAGAGAATGAGAAAATAAGAACATTGCTATTGCTAATAAAGTTAAATTATAAATATGATAAAAATGATTCTTTGCAAGAAGTAGATTTGGTGTATGTAGTCAATAGAGTTGAAGATACGGATATCAAGATCATTATTAAGAATACTTGGCAAGATTTAGAAACATTAGTAGGATATGAAATTAGATTACTCGTTAATAATTCAAAAACTAGTCTTATTAATAAGCTTTTTAAAGTTCAAAAAGATTTATGTTTTATTCTCAAAATAAGACAAGATCCTGAGATATTTAAGCCTATCGTTGAGTCGATTAAAACAGCATCTAACATCAAAGTCGAAGTTAAAGAAATCAACCTATTATAATATTGTGGGCACCTCTAAAAACGGCTCTTTCCAATTCTTTACTGGTCAGAGATTTAATGTTCTAAAGCCCTGTAAATCCATCACTAACATCTGAAATAGTGACTCAGCTTTAGTGAATCCATAGCACCTTTGCACCTTCTTTTTACTACTTTTATTTTATTATTTAGACCTTCTACAAAACCACTATTTTTTCTATCTTTAAAATAATTAGCTATAGTTATTTTGTACTTTTCTAAAGTTTCCATGAAACTATCAAAGCAAGTTAAGTCTCTTTTTTGAACATTAGTAATTCATCTATTAATTTTAGCAATAGCAGACTTTCTTTTGAAATACTTTTTCAATACTATGCTTTTGCATCACTTCTAATTGTTTATCTAAATTCTGATTTTTAGAAGACACACGAATATAACCAATTCTTTGTGACATTTGCTTAATTTTTATCATTAAAGATACTATTAAACAAAAAATATACTATTTTAGAAAAAAACAATATACAATGATATTAATAACTTAAATAAACAAAAGTAAATATTTAAAATGTCACACAGAGATTTAAAGCTAGTAAAAATTGCATGAAGAAGTCAGTCAATTTATAGATTATTTGAAAGATAATTCAACAACTTGCCAAAATAACCATACCAATTCAAAAATACTAAACAACCTTGTTAGACTACTTTCCCCCATAGTTTAAGATTACGGTGTTGTTGCACTACTATTCTCACCTATCAAATGCACCTATCCAATTCTATAGCTTTGAGGCATACCTAAACTTGTCATTTTATTGATCACACCGCAACCAATCATCACCTCGCTAAAACACAATGCTCTCCATCTTTGGTTTTAGTAACCATTGGAAGTTGTGCAATATTATTAAAACTAGCTATCTTCATATATTTAGCTTCATTTTTATCGAGCTTTTCAAAGCACGATGATACTGTAGATAAAAGTCTTGAATACGATAAATGCTAAGATATTGGCAACATGGGTAAAAAAATTTACGATCAAATATTTATTTGATACTCTAAAACCCCTTGTGTGTAAGCTTTTTGTTTCTTAGCGGGAACTGCTGATTTAAAACTTGAAAAGACAGGTCAATGGTCTTTCACTGCATTACTTAGAGGCTGAACTTATAGTTGATGCAGTAATAGGCGCTATTACTACTTTAGCATTCTACAACCATTTTTTTTTGCTAAGAGAGAGGTTGGGAGAGAATTTTTAGATATATTTTAGCCAATACTGGATAGTTATTTAAAAATGGCTGATCATCGGACTAGGTCACTGAGCGGAGTCGAGTGTGCTGGTGTCTCGGTAAATATATAAAAATCAACCTCACCAACCGCTATAAAAATTACACTAATCTCAAAATATTCTCAAAAACAACCTATACACTTATACCGACTAACTTTATAATAGAATCATTGAATTTATTTATTATAAAAGATCAAGCCAATGCAAGATATATCTCACCACACGCCGATGATTCAGCAGTTTCTTAAAATAAAAGCTCAATATCCAAATATACTGCTCTTTTATCGTATGGGCGATTTCTATGAGCTATTTTTTGATGATGCTATCAAGGCTGCTGATTTACTTGAGATTACATTGACCGCTCGTGGCAAATCAAATGGTGATCCAATTCCAATGGCTGGTGTACCGTACCATGCAGCAGAAGGATATATCGCGAAAATAGTTAAACGAGGTTTATCAGTAGCAATATGTGAACAAACTGGTGCAGTAGGCGAATCTAAAGGACCTGTTAAGAGACAAGTTACTCGCATTATCACACCTGCTACAGTTTCTGAGGAAGCATTTCTTGATAGTAAAGAAGATAGCATCTTACTGAGTATATTTGTGAAAAATGGCAAATATCACCTTGCTTATACAAGCTACACACAAGGCAAGATTTATTTACACAAAACTATAAGTAACTTAGCTGAGCTTAAAAGTGAAATATCAAAACTTGCACCAAAAGAAGTAATCACCAATAGCCAAGAATTATCTGAAAATAAAGATTTAGGTATCTCAATTGGATATCTGGAAGAATGGTACTATAGTAGCTCCGATGCTAAAAGAAATATAACTAACTCATTAGATATAGCACTTGCAAACTCTGTATTGCAAAATAACAAATCTGAACAAATCACAGTTATTGGTTCAATCATTGCTTATTTATCTCATACACTAAAAAAATTACCTAGCCACATCACTGCGATAAGCTTCATAGAAAATGAAAGCGTGCTAAATATTGATAGTAATAGCCGTTCAAACTTAGAAATTGATAGTAATTCAAAATCTAGCCTTATTGGTATAATCGACAAATGCAAAACTAGTCTTGGTAGCCGTTTACTTCGTAGATACTTCAAAAACCCAACTAAAGATTTAGAGAAAATAGCTACCCACCACGCCGTGATTGAGGCATTTTCTGAAAATCACAACTTCCTAAAAACTCAAGAAACTCTTAGCTATATAAGTGATATCGAAAGAATAATCTCACGAGTTGCTTTAGGAACTGTTAAGCCAAAAGATTTAGTTTCTCTACAAAGTTCATTTGAGCAATTACCTAAGCTAAAGAAATCATTAAATATAATGAATTCAAAAGAGCTTGAACAGATAAATAGTAACACCCATCAACTTGATGATTTGGTAAAGTTACTTGATAGTGCAATAGTTGAAAATCCACCTGTTACTATCCGTGATGGCGGTGTTATCAAACTAGGATTTGACAGTGATCTTGATGAGCTAAAAAGCATCAAAGATAACTCTTATGATTACCTACTAAAGTTTGAGCAAGAGCAAAAGCAAAAAATCGGTATCAATAATCTCAAGGTTGGCTACAATCGTGTCCATGGCTACTATATAGAGCTATCTAAAGCTTATGCTGATAAAGTACCAGACGAGTACATCCGTCGTCAAACCCTAAAAGGTAATGAAAGATATATCACAGAAGAGCTTAAGAATTTTGAAGGAAAAGTTTTAACATCAAAAGAAAAAGCTCTCGCTAGAGAAAAAATCATCTACGAAGCATTGCTAAAGAAAGTACTTGAGTACTATACGCAAATCCAACAAACTGCTGAAAACATCGCAAAAATTGATGTGCTGGCTAACTTTGCTGAAAGAGCTATCAAGCTTAATTTGAATAAGCCTAACTTTAACAATACAGGCAAACTCAACCTAAAAGAAGTTCGCCATCTTGCTATTGAGCAAAATATTGATCAGCCATTTATTCCAAATGACACTAACCTAACTAGAGACACTCATACTCTTGAGATAATTACAGGTCCAAATATGGGCGGTAAATCAACCTATATGCGTCAAGTTGCTCAACTAATTTTCCTTGCTCATATTGGCTCATTTGTACCTGCCAGTGAAGCCAATATTTGCGATATAGATACCATCTATACAAGAATTGGTGCATCTGACGATATATCTAGTGGTAGATCAACCTTTATGGTAGAGATGAGTGAAACTGCGTTTATCTTGAATAATGCGACCGATAAATCATTAGTGATAATGGACGAGATAGGTCGTGGCACTAGCACATTTGATGGACTTTCATTAGCTGATGCTTGTGCAGAAGAGTTTGCTAAGATTGGTGCTTTTACGCTTTTTGCAACACACTACTTTGAACTTACAGAGCTAGCTAATCAATACTCAAATATCAAAAACATTCACTTTGAAGCAAAAGAATATAAAGAAAATATCTATTTTATGCACAAAGCTTTAGATGGTGCAGCTAAAAAATCTTATGGTATACAGGTAGCTAAATTAGCCGGTATACCAACTAATGTACTAAAGTCTGCAACTAAAAATTTAAAAGCTTTAGAAAATAAAACTTCTGTTGTTGATGATAATTCCCATCAAGCAAGTTTTGATCTAGAAGAAAAAACCACTTCAAATCTTCTAAAAGAGAAGTTGGATAGTATTGATATCAATAGCATTACACCTATTGAAGCTTTAAATATACTTTTAGAGCTAAAGAATAGCTAACTTTTTCCACAAAACTACAAAATGTGGGCAGTACAATGTACTGTCCCTACAATATACGAATACCTGAACTTTGGTCGCTAGTACATTCGACGTCGCTCAATAACCACATAGTCGAAGTGCAGAGTCTCAATAAAGTCGGCAATCATAGTGAGATGCTGAAACAAGTTCAGCAATTCGTGATATTTGTGTTTTTATAGGGATTATATCTTGTGCCAAATGGATAGAAACGGAGACTTTAGTCTTAGGGACTGCCCATAAATAAGTTAAAATTAGTGACGCCGAATAGTTTTTCATAATTAAGGCGTTAAAATATAAGCATAGCTGTGCTTATGGTATATTTCAACAACGCAAAGTATGGGGAAATAAGCAAGTTAATCATTTAACTTATTTGTGGACAGTCCCTTAGCTGCAAAAGATACGACTTAAGTCGCACCTCCATTTAATGCTTAAAATATTTCCTCCTATGTGAGAATGATCCAAAAATTATCAAAAGTTACCTACATCTTTAATTTTAATTATATAAACCAATCTCAATTTGCTATAATCCTTTAAATATATTTATAAATCCTCAAAGGAAAGCATCGTGGAATCTACTGAAAACCAACCATCATTCTTAATTCAAAAAGTTTATACAAAAGATGTATCTTTTGAAGCTATCAATTCTCCTGCTTCTTTCAAGGATCAGTGGAACCCTGCTTCTGACTTTAATATCGACTTAAATACTAAAAAAATTGATGATCAAAACTTTGAACTTGATCTAACAATCACTATCACAACTAAAAACAATGAAGCTAATGTGTATATCACAGAAGTTACTCAGTCAGGTATATTTACAATATCTGGCATGCCTGAAGCTCAAGTAGAATCTGTACTAAACACATACTGTGCGAATGCTCTTTTCCCTTATGCAAAACGCATAATTGACTCATCTATCATGAAAGGTGGATTCTTACCACTCAATCTATCTCCTATCAACTTTGATGCAATATATATGCAAAAGAAAGAACAAGAAAATCAAGCTCACTAAAAACAAAAAAGAGACTATTACTCATGGAAAATTCTCAAAATAGCTTTGTAAAAATTTTAGGCTGTATAATGATTATCGTCGGCACAATGATTGGAGCTGGAATACTTGCTCTACCAATCATCACGGCGAAGCTGGGCTTTTTGATAGGATCACTACTGATAATTATCGTATGGTCTATAATGACTTATACCGCAGTGATAATTTCCGATATCTCTTGCTCAATGCCTTACGGTAGTAGTTTCAAGACTATTGCAGAGAAATACCTAGGTAAAATAGGTGGCATCGTTGCTACTATTTCATTTTTACTATTGATGTATTTCATAAGTACAGCTTATATTTCAGCTGCGGCATCATCACTATCTACTACATTTCCTACTATAAGTGAAAATATCTCATCGTTAGTATTTGTGATTATATTTGGTAGTATCGTGGTATTAGGCACTAGATTTGTAGATTATGCTAATAGATTTTTTATCTCACTGAAGATAGTTGTCTTGATGATTTTATGTGTGGTTTTCAACCAATATATTGAAATACCCAACCTCTTAGCATCACCTGTAAATTTAGGAGCCTCATTACTAGTTTCTATACCAGTATTCACAACATCATTTACTTCGCATATTATCGTGCCAGCACTTTCTGACTATCTTGGCAAAAATGCTCGCGATATGAAAAAGATTATCATCATTGGTAGTATTATCCCTTTGATTTTATACATAATCTGGATAGTCACAATCTTGGGCGTACTACCTCTTCACGGACCTGTAAGCTTTATGGGTTCTATATTTAACCACATACCTGTAGATCAAGCTAATATCGGTGATATCCTAACCACGCTAGGGCAAAAAGTTAGAACTCCTACTACTGACATGGTTTTACATATATTTACTTATGTAGCGATTATGACATCTTTTTTGAGTGTCAATTTATCGTTATTTCATTTTAATATTGATACTTATAATCTTGATAAGCTAAAAAAAGTTCCTAGTTATCTGATAGCTACTGTACTTACATTTACTATTCCTTTGATTATAAATCAGCTTGATCCAAACATATTTATCTACGCTATGACTTGTGTTGGCTTATCTATAGCCGTATTGCTAATGATTATGCCAGGACTTATGGCATTTAAAATAAATTCTCAAGGTGGGAGCTTTAATTACAAAATTTCTAGCTACAAAAGCCTATGGGTGTTATCTATACTTTCTGGTATCATAGTTATTCTTTGCGTTATTTTCTAAATTTCTAATATGTCAAATATCACACATACCGATAGCTTTCTTGATAATCTTCTCTACCATAAAAACTACTCAAAAGAGACGATTAGTAATTATAAGAGAGACCTCAAGCAATTAAGTGATTTTATTGGTGATGCCGATATCACTACTCTTTCGCATCAAGATATACTTGGTTGGGTAAAAAAAGAACATGGCAAAGGCTCGTCTCCAAAGACACTACAACGCAAGCTTAGTACTATTAGAAGTTTTTTTAATTTCCTAATAAATAGCGAAATAGTAACCACAAATCCTGCACTGAATATCAAAGCCCCTAAAGCATCTAAAAATCTCCCAAAAATCATCAATATCTATGAGCTTTCATACCTTTTAGACATGACACCTGCCAATGATTTGCAAGCTCGAGATATAGCTAGTTTTGATTTACTCTATAGTTGCGGTATCCGTCTAAGTGAATTATCTGCGATAGAGCTAAAAGACATCAATCGATCACAAAATAGCATAAGAGTGACAGGAAAAGGCAATAAACAACGCATTACTTATTTTGGTAATAAAACAATAGTAAGCCTTGATAGATGGCTAGCTATTCGAGACAAGCTTAATCCGCAAACCAATCATCTGTTTATATCTCGTGATGGTAAGCACCTAAGTAACCGCTCTATTCAAAAACGCCTTGAAATATTTGCACAAAAGTACGCATCAAAGCACATTCACCCACACATGCTTAGACACTCTTTTGCTAGTCATGTACTTGATTCATCAAAAGATCTGCTAGCAGTAAAAGACTTACTTGGTCATGCAGATATTTCAAGTACGCAGATATACACACACCTCAACTTCCAGCAGCTAGCAAATGTATTTGATAACGCTCACCCTAGAGCTAAAAAGAAGTAGTTTATGGATATTATAGTCAACAACTCACAGACATCAGATTACTTAAAAAATTTTGACATAGATGGGCTTGCCACACATACTCATACAGACGAAATTAAATACCTCTCCATAACTGACTCTAAACTAACCCTCTTAAACAACGGCAATAATTTAACGATAGACTTCAATGATAAAGATATTCAAAGCCGAGTTGACCCGAAATCAAAAAAGTGTAGTGTAGTGCAAGCCGTAGAAGGTCGTTCTAAAAACAAACTCCAAATCCTAGATACTACAGCAGGTCTTGGTAGAGATACTTTCACACTTGCTTCTCGTGGTCATTTAGTTACAGCCATTGAAAAAGATCATTATATATACTTGCTCCTTTTAGATGCTCTTAAACGGGCTAAGAAAGATTGCAATTTAAAGCAGATAGCAGATAATATAACGCTAATAAATACAAACTCTGCTGCTTATATACTAACCACAAATAAGCAATTTGATGCTGTGTATATCGACCCAATGTTTCCAGAGCGAAAAAAAAGTGCTAAAGTTAAGCAAAATATGCAAATAATGCACCAAATAGCTTTTAACGATGAAAATATAAACTCTCAAATATTAGATAATGCCTTTGCATCTTCTATAGCTAAAAAAATCATCGTCAAACGCCCTATCAATGATGAGTATTTATCGGCAAAAAAACCATCTGCTCAAATCAAAGGCAAAACTAATAGGTTTGATATTTATTCAATCTCCTTTTAAAACATTTAATCTCATAAAAGTAGCATTTATTAAAAATAAATATAACATATTAAGTAATAAGAAGATTTTAACAATTTTATGAAACTCTACAAAAAACTTACATTTCTATTTGGTACATTAATCATTTTGACTGCTACAGGATATTCTCAAGGCAATATCTACACATGGCAAGATGCTAGAGGAAATACCGTATTTTCTCAAACTGCACCAATCTTTGAAGAAGAATTTGAAGAGGTTGGAGTCAGAGGCACAAGTCGAAGCCACTCAGAATCATCGCCTATTTTAGCTCAGTTAAATGCTATCAAAGAAAACAATCTGTATGTAGATCAAGAAGAAAATGAGCCTGTAAATGCAAACAAGCCTCGTGAGCGCGAAACTTTGAATGTGCGAATTATATCTCCATCAAATGGCGAGAGAATGTTTGCACATGGGCTTAAATTAGCAATCACTCTTGAGCCTAGACTTACCGCCGATGATCATCCAGTATTTTTAGTAAACGATATACCTATTAGAGGTCATTATGAGAATGGTATATGGTTTATTTATCGTCCCAATCCAGGTCCTGTAGACATAAGTGTGCGCGGAACTACTCGAGATCATAAGATCATAAATTCTACAAAAGACACCCAAATCTTTATTAGAAGTGTTTTAGGTCGATAATTTTTAGTTTTAGCTTTTGTCCTTAAGGATGGTATAATTTACATCAAATTGCGTCGTTAGTAAGATTTGAAGCTACTAGTAGCTCCTACATCTTTCTGCCTAGCATTTTAACGCAACTTACACCACTCAAGCATAATATCAGTTATAATTAAATCATATAAATTTTGGAATTGTATAATGAAAAATATAAACAAGGTTATTTTGATGCTAGTAATTACTTCTTCATTCTCAATAGTTCAAGCAGACAACCCAACCATTTATTCTTGGCGTGCAGAAAATGGCAATATGGTTTTTTCTGAAACTAAGCCTAGTAGCGATATTGATTTCGAGGTTGTTTCAGTAGGCAAACCAACTGTTATAGACACTAAAGCACCTCAAAAATCTACTGATGGTAAAGATGTGAAAATCGAACAATCTGATATCGAGAAGTTAGCAAACTCTAAGCTTGCAGAAGAAAATAAGCAAGCACTAGAAGAAGCCCAAGGTTCGACCTATGAAGTAACTATCACATCTCCATCTGAAAGTGAAAATAAATTCACAAAAGAAGAAGAAATTCCGATCATTACAAATCCTACTATATCTGGCAGTGATAAACCGATATTTATGATAAATGGTAGCTCTGTACCTGGTAAATACAAAAATGGTAAATGGCTTATACCTAGACCTAATCCAGGTGAAAATAAAATATCTGTAGCAGGTGTCACAGAAGATGGTAAGGATATACACTCATCAAACACTGCTACCCTAAGAATATTCAATGGTACAGTTCTACAAATGAAAAATACTGGTAACTCAAAAAGAGCTGCTAGTTAGTTACTTTATTTCCTGCCACATAACTTCTATAAATTTATCAGAGTTCTTTTCTTTTAAATAATTCAAATTAGGGCATTTATCCGTGTGCACGACTACACCTTTTGATACACTCATATATCCTTCGATTAAGTCTGGGTAAGCCGGCTGGCAACATTTTGCCAGCTCATACTTCATACCATCAAAACCAGAAACTAGTACTTTTAGCTCTTTTGGTTTTGTAAGACTGTGTTTTTGTTTTTTCTTACTTAAACTTTCTTCTGCCGAATATACATCAAGTATGTGATTGACTACACTATTAGTCTTAATACTACCACTCTCTATAGCAGCAAATAGGCTATCACCTGTCTTCATATTGAAGTTGTTTGCCACATCTACAAAACTTACTTCCTTAAGATCATAACCACGAAGCTCTTTTAAAAGACGATCTTTACCTAGTACTACATTTTCTTCTTTATTTTGCTCATTAAACCACTTTGTTACACGAGAACGATTTCGTGTCGAAGTTAAGTATCCTAAACTTTCTGATGCCCAATCTTTGCTTGGGTTAGGCTCTTTTTGAGTAAGTATATCAACCTTATCACCTGTAACAAGTTTCGTTGTTAATGGTACAATTTTGCCATTGATTTTAGCACCTTTAGTACGATGCCCAACCATAGTATGAACAGAATATGCAAAATCCAAAACTGTTGATTCTTCTGATAAATCAATCAGTTCGTTAGCTGGTGTGAAGACATATATACGACGATTAAGCTCTTTAGATATATCTCCACTATCTTCATTGATTTCTTTTTCCCACTCAAGAAGAGACCTTAGCCAAGCTACTCGTGCTTCGTAAGATGCATCAAACCTTACACCTTCTTTATAACGCCAATGAGCCGCAAAACCAAGCTCTGAATCTTCGTGCATTTCATGTGTTCTTATTTGAATTTCTAAGTTTTTAGCATCAACTGTTACTACTGTATGTATCGATTTATAACCATTTGCCTTAGGGTTTGATATATAGTCAGTAAACTCCTCTGGAATAGGTGTATAAAGGTTATTAACCTCTGCTAATACCTTGTAGCATTCATCAACATTGTTAGTTATAACTCTAACTGCTGTGATATCAAACAGTGCATCAAGATTACTATAACCCTTATTCCTAAGCTTTTTGTAGATGCTATAAATATGCTTTACTCGACCTTGTACACCAGCATGAAGGTTATACTGTCGCAATATCTCACTAAGTTGCTTCATCACATCATGTAAAAAGTCTTCTCGTTCACTACGCGTTGCACCTAGGCTTTTTGCTATTTTTTTATATTCATCTGTCTCTAAAAAGAAAAATGCTCTATCTTCAAGCTCCCACTTAATTGTGCCTAACCCAAGTCTATTTGCTAAAGGGGCATAAATATCTAAAGTTTCTCGAGCAATGACCTGCTGCGTTTCTAATTCTAGTGATTTTAAATGACGAATAGTACATAATTTATCGACTATTTTAATTAGCACAATACGCACATCTTCGATAACAGTTAAAAGCATTTTCCTAAAAGTATCGATTTGCTCTAATGAAATTGCATCTGAAGATCTATACATACGAATAGCAGACATCTTACGCGTACCCTGTAAGATATGCAGTACAATGCCACCACATGCAAGCTCGACCTCCTCATCTGTTATATCTGAAAAATTATACAAATCATAAAGTATACCTGCTGCTACTGATTCTTCATCAGCTCGAATTTTAAATAAGACATAAGCCATTTCTATAGCATATAAAAATGAGCTAATCCCTGTAGGGTGTCGTGCAGTTTTGGCACTTTTGATTTTTAGAAGTTCTAATGCTGATTTGATAAGCTCAAATTTATCACCTTGATAAAAGTCATTAAGTTCTGCAATGAGAGCATTGTCTTTTATCTGACCTTGACTATCTAGTAGTTTTGAATCGATAACTTGCATAAATATCCATTTTAAAAAAAATATGAAGGTAGTCTATAAGCCGGGTTCTGTAATAAACAGTCATTTATCTAGGCGTATTGTCACCAATACGCTCAAGCGACCTACCCTGTCACAGTACGAGCAGCACCATTGTGACGCTATTTGGTCTTGCTTTAGATGGGGTTTACAATGCCGTTGAATGTTACCACCAACGCGGTGCGCTCTTACCGCACCTTTTCACCCTTACTTACGCAAATAAATGCAAAGCGGTATATTTTCTGTTGCACTTTCCGTAGGCTCACGCCCCCCAGGCGTTACCTGGCATCTTGCTCTGTAAAGCCCGGACTTTCCTCACTCTTTCAAGCGCGACTGTCCGACCACCTTCATATATTTTTAGCTCTTTCTGAGCTTAGCTAATTCTACTTTAGTATTAGATTTTACAGAATTATACTCTTCCTGCAAAGAGGCTATTCTAGCGTTATATTGTTTTTTAAGCCTTATAAGCTCTGATTCAAGTTCCATGCGGTCATTATTTAGCTTACCTCTTGCATCATGGTACTCTTCTTGTAAATTGGTTCTGTCGTATCTGACAGCTTGTATCAGCTTAAACAATTCAACTACATCACCAGACTGAGCTTCAAATTTTTCTTTATCAAACTCGCTTGTATAATCAATTACAGGCTTACCCTTGAAATGATTATGGTTTATATATGGTTTTCTTTTTTTATCAAAATGTGGTTTTTTCATAAGAACTAAAAGACTAAAAAATTAAAAATTATTTATATACAAACTAATCTATCAAACACTGTCTATAATTGCAATGTAATAATACCAGTGAGATCGTATAAGGTCATCATAAATTCATTGTTTAACTACTGGCTATTGATATACATGCAAAATACTTGCAAACTATCACAACATCTTATCTAAAAAAACAATAATGGATATCAGAAGAAAGGCTATAATCGCTCTTTTCATAATGACAATCTTTTGGGGAGTTACTTTCCCTCTTATAAAAATGTCTCTAACCTATATTTCTCCAGGATTGTTTGTGATGCTTAGATTATCTTTATCTTGCCTTTTATTTTTACCATTCATATTAAAATCAAGGTTCTCAAATAAGCTTTATATTATAAAAATAGCTGCTATATTTGGCTCTCTTGAAGGCTTAAGCTTTTTCTTCCAAACACATAGTCTATATACAATCTCATCTAGTACAGCTGCTTTTTTAACAGCATTAAGTGTCATAATGATACCTTTTATAGCCAGTGTTTTTAAATTAGATAGATTGACATTTTACGGAGTGATTGCCTCGATAATATCACTACTAGGTATATATGTACTTTCAGGTGCTAGTTTTAAATATATTACAATCGGTTATCTTTGGGCAATTCTATGTGCTTTAGCTTATGCTTGCTCTGTCGTGTACTTAAGTTACGAAACTAGAAAAAGTAATAAAAGTGAAGTATTCAAAGATTTACGACCACTTATTTTTTTACAAATAGCTTTCGGCATACCACTACCAATGCTTGCAGACGCTACTACGATGTATTTTAGCTTTAATTATATCCTTATTATCTCAATAGGGTTTTGTGCTATATCAACAATTGTTTGTTATTACTTACAAAATACATATCAAAAACATCTAAGTATGGCTCATGTAGCAGTTATATTCTCATTTGAGCCTATTTTTGCAACAGTTTTTGGAAAACTCATAAATGATGAAAAGATTTACCTATCAACCATAATTGGCGGAGCATTAATATTAGTTAGTTATTTTATAATTGAGATAGGCAATAAAAAAAGACTAGATTTGTAGTAATATTAACCTAAGAATCATTCCGTGGATCAAAATCCATTTTTTCTTTCATCTGATTATAAAATTCTTTTTTAGCATCAGTATCAGCTAACGGTAACTTCACATCATAAACTACATAAAAATCTGCTCCTGATAAGCCTTTGCCTTTGATACGCATTTTACGACCTGATTGACTACCTTCTGGTACTTTCATTTTTTTCTTACCAAAAGGTGTATCAATCTCTAAACTTGTGCCTAAAGCTGCTTCCCATGGTGTGATATTTATATGCTCGTAGATATCATTACCATCTATCTTGTAGTTTTTATGCTCAAAAACTTCTATCTTTATATAAAGATCACCAGATGGGGCGTTTTGACCAACACCTGCACCACCTTTGCCTTTCAGTCGAAGTTTTTTGGCATTCCCGATAGCTTGTGGAATATTCACATCAACACTTTTGTGTTGCATAGATGGCATACCGTTCGCACCAGCTTCTTGATAACTATAAGATACCGAGCGTTTACCGCCTGTTATAGCTTCCTCGACTGTCAAGCGTAATGATATAGTCATATCCTCGCCCTTTCTAGCTCTTGGCTGACCACCAGCTCCACGAGATCCTCCACCAAAAAGATCGCCAAAGATATCTCCTAAATCCTCATAATTGAAACCTTGCGAACTTCCTTGACCGCCAAATCCACCAGCTCCTCCATCAAAACCACCTTGATGAGCTTTATCCCAGTTTTCACCGTAGTTATCATAAAGTGGGCGTTTTTCTTTATCTCCAAGTACATCATAAGCTGTTTGAATTTCTTTAAACTTATCTTCCGCACCGGCATCTTTATTGACATCTGGATGGTATTTCTTTGCTAAACGACGATACGCTTTTTTTAAATCTGCATCAGAGCAATCTCTACTAACTCCAAGCAGTGAATAATAATCTGCCATTAAACTTTGCTCCTATTAAAAATATCAAATATAAGTTACTTATTTAAAATATAAGGGCAATCTCTGTGAATACAAGAATTAATGTTACGAAATAAGTAAAAGACTCCTGATCGTAGTCCGGAGATTCAAAAGTTTTGTAGAGACAGCTCGTTTGGCTGTCTTGTAAATAATAGAGAAAGAAACAATTGTAGTAACAAGTCGTGACTTGTCTATTAGAAGATATAAATAATAATTTTAAGGGCTAATCTTTAGCAACACGAATATAAATCACACCTGCTAGTATCGCCCATAAATAATTAAAGATTATATTCATGAAAAATACTTGAGCAGTAGCATCTATAGCAAAGAACCCTTGTCCTGCTAGTGGCATCTTAACCAAGAAATTAAAAAATATAACAGCTAAACCAACTATCGTGCTTTTTATCCAAATATTTTTAGACAATGGAAAAGCAAATAATATAGCCCAGACTCCGCCCCATATCATTAAACGATATAAATCATATTTAAACTGGTCTGTCAAAGAGATTGAATATTGGCGTATAATTGTAAATACAAAAATTAGTACCAAAGCACTAATCAATCCTGCCATAAAACCAACAAATGCTCTATTTATAAAATTCTTCATTTTATTTCCTTATTTTTCTCATGTAAGTAAAATTCATAGCAACGATAACCCGTCGTCCATAGTACCAGTACAGTGTAAATCAACCCTAGATAAAATACTAGAGATGGAAATATAATCATAGCTATGAAAAACAAAAATGTCTCCGCGCGCTCGATAACCCCAGGACTATAATAAAAACTTTTATGAGTATCATTTTGAGTAAAAATCCCTACAAGCAAAAAACTACTGACACATACAAGTATCGACATCATCATCAGCAAACCAACCCAAGCTAGTTGTGGTTGATATACAAATATCGAGATAATCATAAAAGATTCTACAAAACGATCACTCAATATATCGAGCATAGTACCTATATTTGATGAGCTTTCTCTAAGTCTAGCTAATGAACCATCTAGCACATCAAAATATCCTGAAAGTAAAAGCAGCACTATAGATAAATATGGATTTACAAATACGCATATTGCACTAAATAAACCAACTACAAAAGACAATATTGTAATAGTGTTTGGCTTGCATTTATCCGCTAAGAATCTTGCTACACTATCAACCAATACATTTTGAACAAATGGTCTGAGTTTTTGCTCTATCATATTTTTTTACCAAATATTTTCATCAAAAGCATCACTACTTTTCTAACTTTTTCACTATATAGCGTAGGTGTAAAATAACTTCCTGCAACTCGCTTATTTAGTTCACTAAGGCTAGGATACGCTACAATGTGTGAAGCCATAGCTTTAATTTTGAGTTTGTTGTTGATAGCTATAGTCCATTGCGTAATTAAATCACCAGCATTCTCACCAATAATTGTTGCCCCAAGGATATAACCTTTCTTATCGACCGCAACTTTCACCAAACCATTGGTAGCTAATCCTGCTTGTGCGCGATCATTATCATTATATGTAATCTCAAGAATTTTAGCTCCTTGCTTTTCTGCATCAGACATAGACATACCTACATGAGATATCTCGGGTGTGGTGTATACAGACCATGGGAAAGCCTTATAGCTTACTTTAACAGGTAGCTTAAACAATATATTTTGAATAACTATACCAGCCTGATAGCCAGCAGCATGTGTAAACTGAAAAGGTCCAGCGATATCACCTATTGCAAATACATTTTTATGATTGGTACGAAGTCGATTATCAGTAACTATACTTTTTTGAGTACTGTTTACACCTGCTGTATCAAGACCTAAGCTTTCAATATTTGGCTTACGCCCTGCTGCTATCAATAAATGCGAACCTACACATTTAGTCATTCCGGACTCCGATCTGGAATCTCCAAAACTAATTTCTATACTACCTTGAGATTGTTGTATAGATTGAATATTTGCGTTAGTAACCACATCTATGCCTAAGCACTCAAACTCTTTAAGTACAATATCTCTAGCATCGCTATCTACAGGCGCCAAAATATTCTCACCAACCTCAATAATTGTAACTTTACTACCAAGTAAAGCATGGGCTTGCGCTAGCTCAACTCCAATCGGACCACCACCTATAACTAGTAAATGCTCTGGTTGCTTATCTAAATCAAAGATATTTTCATTAGTATAATATTTAACTACATCTAATCCTTTGATTGGCGGGATATTTGCTCTTGAACCAGTAGCTAGTACGATGTACTTAGCCTTGATGATTTGATCGTCAGCTTTTACAGTATATCTATCGACTAGTTCAGCATGGTGTTGAATAACCTTTACGCCAAGACTTTCAAATCGCTCTACTGAATCATGTGGCTCAATTTTAGCTATGACATTTTTTACATGTTGTTGAACTTTTTTATAGTCAACTTCTGCTTGAATGACATCTATACCAAAGCCTTTAGCTTTACCTACCTGATGCATAACTCGTGAAGCTTCAATCATTGCTTTAGATGGCACACAGCCATAATTTAAGCAATCACCACCCATTTTACCGCTTTCACATAGCACAACACTCGCACCCATTTGCACAGCCCCTGCAGCTACTGACAATCCACCAGACCCACCACCAATCACACAAATATCTGTTTTTATCATACTTTAGCACTCCTATATTTTTTATATATTATTGGCACTAATGACAACAATGCCAAAGCTATAATTGGTACAATAAATTGTGGTTGAAATATTATTCCAAGATTTAAATCCTCACCTTGCTTTAGGGCAAAACCAAGACCTGTACCAACCCATACATATATTACAGAACCCGGAATTATGCCAATAAGTGTTGCCAAAAAGAAATCTTTAAATTTTACGCCAAGCATTCCACAAGCGATATTTATGATGAAAAATGGAAAAATTGGTACCAAACGAATACTCAATAAATAATTAAAAGCATCATTCTCAAAGCCATTACGCATTTTCTCGATATTGCCCTTAGCTTTATTTTTTAAGATATCACCCAATGCTGACTTAACTGCCAAGTATACAATTACCGCACCAATAGTAGCAGAAAGCACCACCAATACAGATCCTACATACACTCCAAACAAGAACCCTCCGACTAAAGTCATCACAGAAGCTCCAGGTATAGAAAATGCTACAACGAGAATGTAAGCAATGCTAAAAATAAGACAACTTGTAATGAAATTAGCCGCTGTAAAATCAACTAAGTTTTGATAATTATTCTTTATAACTTCTAAAGATAGGTAATGATGCCCACCTAGTGCGAAAAATATAATTATACCGAGTATCAATACAAAGATAGGGATGGATTTAAAAAGCTTATTCTTGTTCATAGTTTACGCTATAATATTAATAAATAGATACTAAATATATTACACGCATGCAAATCAAATCGCACTGTTTATCTTTGTTTGAATCATATAATTCAATCTACTCGAATACTTTCTATGCTATAGAGATAACCTCTCCTCTAGGTGATTTAATAGCTCTAGCTGATGATACTTTCTTATATACCTTAGGATATATCAATGATTCTACACTTAAATCTGTAGAAAAAATTCTAAGCTTTTATCAAGCTAATTTAGTTTTTGAAGAAAATGAGATACTCTCTCAAACCAAAAATGAACTAGACAAATACTTCAAAGGTCAATTAAAAGGCTTCTCAACCCCACTAAAACTCACAGGTACTGATTTTCAAAAAAAAGTTTGGCAAGCTCTACTACAAATCTCTTATGGCAAAACTATAAGCTATAAGCAAGAATCCATAAATATCGACAATGAAAAAGCCTTTCGAGCTGTAGCAAATGCAAATGGTAAAAATCCGATCTCAATAATCATACCTTGCCATCGAGTAGTAAACTCGAACGGTAAATTAGGTGGATATACTGGGGGAATAAAGAAAAAGATTTATTTGTTAAATTTAGAAAAAATCAATTTATTTAAAAGTAAATTCTGAGGTAGATTTAGTGAAACTTGAAGTCCCTTTATCACAGTTACCGTACTCCACATTAAAGTGACCAACTGTAGGGAGTGTTACTGCTGCTGGGCAACCACTAACAACTGCAGTTACACTTGTAGTACCTGCACCAAAAGGAGTAGCTGAAGCCGTTACATGGGTACAATCAATCCAAGTGCTACCACTTGCAAGCTGTGGTGTGATCGTAAGATCACAATTTTCACCTGAAGTAACTCCTGTCTCACTTAGCGTACTTGTTGATAGAGGAGCTGTCTCACCTTCCGACAAAGTAGTATTTGGTGTAATCTGAGCAGAATACTTATCATATTTTTCCAACTCACAACTTGAGCCTGCAACTGCTGTGCCTATTAGTATACTTTTGATTTTCCTGTTATTCAAGGTTAATTAAACCTTTAAATTGAGATAAATATTAGCCGAATAGAAGGGCTAAATCAACCTCTTTCTATGTAACCAAATCCATATAAGTGGTATCGATATAATCACTATATCTGCAATAACTAATATCATCGTGTACTGAAATACATTTTTTACATGAGAGAAGCTAGGTGGGAATAATCCTAATATAAAACCACATACACACATAAATATCGCCATACAAGACATGCTAACCAACAACCAATTAGTATTTCGCTTACCCACATAAAATACTCTATAAGCATCAGGCTGAGTAAATCTCAAGCGTATAGCTGCAGCAAATACCATAATCCACATCACAACTGTAAACTGGGCGGTGATAGCCACAAGTAAAGCAAATGCTGCATATATAGATGGCATAACCAAGAATGTAAGTGATAAGAATAAAACTATAATAATCTGTATCATCAGCATATTTACAGGCATTCCTGCATTGTTTTTACCAGCCATTATCTTAGGAAAAAATTCCTGCTCTGCTGCCGTCTGCATTCCACGTGCCGGACCGAGTACCCAAGTACTAAGTGCTGCGAGCATCCCTATAGTTACCATGATTGCTATTATTGGCTTCATACTCCCAAGACCAATTATATTCAACACTGCTGAAATACCCTGAATAAGTCCATTAAGTACATTTACATCTTTTACAGGCACTACAATCATAAGTGCAAGTGTTGCAAATATTGTTAGCGAAACTATTAGTACAGTTGCCATCAAGATTGAGCGAGGAATGTTTTTTTGAGGATTATCAATATTTGTCATATGGAATGCTACGGACTGAATACCCGAGTATGATGATAAGGTTTTCACTAATAGTGCATAAGTCGCCAATGAAAAAACTGGGATAATATTGCTTATACCATGATACTCAAGATGGCTTTGACCTGTAACCATAAAATACACTGCTCCTGCCATTAAAAGCACACCTGGTAATATCATTCCAAATATTGCACCGATTATATTTAATATAACAACTCGTCGAAGTGGTAGAAAATTAAACAAACTCACTGCAATAAATGTAGCAACCATAATCAGCCAAAAAGCAAAACTAGTCTGAGTGTTTTCAGTAAAGTCACGAAAGCCTACATAAGAGAATGTAGCAACTAAAGCTGTAACAGAGCTTGGAAAACCTACCACATTATTAAACCACTCAAGCCACATTGCTAATACACCCGCCTTCTCACCGAGACCTGCTTTTACCCAACTAAATACTCCACCGTTATTTTTGGTTATCATGCTACTAAGTTCGGCACAGATTAAAGCTGTAGGCAATAAAAATGTAATTGCTGCAATCATGTAAAAAAATACACTTTGTAAGCCAATCGTCGCCATAAATGCGATTGAACTTAAACTTATAATTGCTGAGATATTAAGCATCGTAAGCGAGAGAGTTGAGATTTTTTTATTTGATAAATTCATTGTAGATCCTATATAAAATATTCTTGGACAGTTGGACGAAGATTGTATTCACTGGCAAGCACTTTACCATAAGCACCGGCTGAATATATAACCACAAAGTCACCTCTTTTAAGACTTGGTAACATAAGGGCTTTTGCAAATACATCACTAGATTCACAGATTGGTCCAACGACATGGTATGGTTGTAAATGACTATCATCTTTAGCTAATGCCACTATTTTGTGCTTGGCTTGGTATAGTGCTGGGCGAATAAGCTCCGTCATACCGGCATCAATTATTGCAAAATCAGTATTACCTGTAGTCTTGGTAAACAACACCTTACTTAGTAGTACTCCTGCCTGAGCTACCAATGACCTACCAAGTTCAAAATGTACAGTTAGCTCATCTTTAAATATAAAGTTAGTCGCAATATTTTCAAAATAACTATCGAAATCTGCAATTGGGTTGTCTTTTGGTTCATCATAATCTATACCTAACCCACCACCGAAGTTTATATGTTCAATCTTGATGCTTAAATCTTTCAATATACTTATATGCTCATTTACTGTAGTTACTAGCTCTTTAAATACAGCATTGTTTAATATCTGCGAGCCTACATGGTAATGCAATCCTATAATCTGTATGTTTGCCAAACCGCTAGCTAACGACTGTAACCATTCAACCGTCTCTACAAATCCTATACCGAACTTATCATCAAACTGTCCTGTACTTATATAATGGTATGTTTGAGCATCTATATTTGGATTTATGCGTAAACAAATTTTAGCTATCTTATTTTGTTTTTTAGCAAGTTCATTTATCACTTCTATCTCTTGAACAGATTCACTGTTAAATGCAAATATATCTGCATCCAAAGCTAGCTCAATCTCCCAATCAGCTTTACCAACACCTGCAAATACTATATGGCTAGACTCTACACCCTCATCTAAAGCTCGCTTGACTTCACCACCACTTACACAATCTATTCCCATATTATATTTTTTTGCATACTCTATGATTTCTTGATTGTGATTTGCCTTTACTGCATAATGAATAAATGCATTTTTAAAATGCTTATCCAATGCCAAACTTGCTTTATTAAAAGTATCATCAAGAAGATTTTTGTCATAAAGGTAGCAAGGGGTAGAAATATTCTTTACCAAAGCATATTCAGCTAGCGTATTATCGTCAAATATAGTGTAATTAGTCATTATTGCTCCTTGGCAAATTAGGTAAATTTATTTTTGTTTTAAGTTTAAGTTTATTGTATAAATCTTGAGAATACTGCTCTAATACAGTTTTCTTACTAGAGTCTATCCATTTTTGTAACTTTTCAATATCATTTTCAGACATCTATTTTATTGGAATTTCAATTTAAAAATACGGTCGATTAAATAAACGGTTTTCGCTTTATATGCGTTTTTTTGAGCTTATTGGACTGGATTTGATGATATTGTTTTTGATATAGGTATTTAGATATAAACATACGGATACTCCTTTTATATATTCCAGATTGAACTCATAAACTTAAAGCCAAATGACATACTCATGCCCACATCCTCTCTTTATTTAAGGTAACTAAAAAAAATTCATTAATATAGAGTAAATAATTATTCTAGCTTTGTAAAACGTTTTTATTAAAAAATAAATTTAATATAATATTTCACATAAAATGATTTGATTTGATGTAATGAAGTTGTAGACTTATATTGTTATATAAAATAAAAATATTCACAAACTTTAAAACCGAAGGAGATTGCATAAATGAATGCTCAACAGTATATAGATAAAGTGATTGCAGATGTTGAAAAAAGAGATGCTCACGAAGTTGAATTTATCCAAGCAGTAAAGGAAGTATTTTCTACTTTAAAACCAGCTTTAGAACAAAACCCTAAATATATCGAAGAAAATATCCTAGCTAGAATGGTAGAGCCAGAGAGAGGCATAACTTTCAGAGTATCATGGACAGATAAAAACGGTGCCGTACAGGTAAATAGAGGTTTTAGATACCAGTTTAATGGAGCTATTGGACCATACAAAGGTGGTCTAAGATTTCACCCAAGCGTTTACTCTGGAATTATCAAATTCTTAGGTTTTGAGCAAGTATTTAAAAATGGCCTAACTACTCTACCTATGGGTGGAGGTAAAGGTGGTGCTGACTTTGATCCTAAAGGCAAAACTGATACTGAAGTAATGAACTTCTGCCAAAGCTTCATGACTGAGCTACAAAGACACATTGGTCCTGATATTGATGTGCCTGCTGGTGATATTGGTGTTGGTGGTAGAGAGATTGGTTACCTGTATGGTCAATATAGAAGAATCCGTGGTGCATTTGAAAATGGTGTACTTACAGGTAAATCTCTTGAGTCTGGAGGAAGCTTAATTCGCCCAGAAGCTACTGGTTATGGCGCTGTATTTTTCTTAGACGAAATGCTAAAGCATGACAGTGACACAATGAAAGGCAAAACTATTGTAACTTCTGGTTATGGTAATGTAGCTTGGGGTATATGTAAAAAAGCCACTCAACTAGGTGGTAAAGTTGTTACTATATCTGGTTCAAAAGGTTTTGTACATGACCCTGCTGGTATCAATACTGATGAAAAAATTGACTATCTACTTAAAATCCGTGCTGGTGAAAAAACTATGCAAGATTACGCTGCTGATTTTGGTGCTACTTTCCATGAAGGTCAAAAGCCTTGGGGAATCAAAGCAGATATCGCTATGCCTGCAGCAACTCAAAATGAGATCGATGTAGCTGATGCTAAAAAGCTAATCAAGGCTGGTGTGAAGTATGTAGTAGAAGCATCTAACATGCCAACTACAAACGAGGCTATTGAGTTCTTGATGACAAACGGCGTACATATGGCTCCTGGTAAAGCAGCTAACGCTGGTGGTGTTGCCGCTTCTGGTCTTGAAATGAGCCAAAACTCATCTCGTATGGCTTGGACTGCTGAAGAAGTAGAGACTAAACTCCAACAAATTATGGCTAATATCTTTGAAGCTTGCAGATCCGCGAGCAACAAATATGATCTTGGCTACAATCTCGTAGCTGGTGCTAACTTAGCCGGCTTTGAAAAAGTAGCTGAAGCTATGATGCAACAAGGTAGATATTAATAACCCCACCTTAACAACCAACTTGAGCTTTTCTACTCAGTTTTTCTAATTATATTTCTTGAAAATCAAAAAATAATAAAAGTTTCTGCATAGGTAACAACTTCTTTACTTTGTCATTACATTCATGATTTCCGCTGTATTCTAAAGATTACTACCTGCGTGAGAATGACCTCTATTTTTAATACTATAGTGAAGGTATGACAACTTTTGTTTTACCCAATACCTACAACAGGACTACCTTATTAAAATAATTTATAACAAAATCCTTTGTAATGTTTATAAATCAAGTGTTTTAGGTATGTTTAAAGAAGTTTAAAGTATTTATATATGTTACATATTTAACTTAGAATATTAAAAGTAGAGTCTTTTTTATGTGAAACCATTATAAAATAAAGGCTATAATAAAAATAAATTTCAATAAGACAGCCCTGACACCTACAAAACAAATTCTTTGTAATTCAAATAAATTTGTTAAAATACTATATATAATTTAACTAATTTCTTTTTCATGTCTAAAAATACTACAGCGATTCATAAGCTCTCATCTTATCAACATAAAATAAGAATGTTTATACTACTTTCATTTGTGCCACTAATGGGTATGACGATTGATTTATTTGCTCCTTCATTGCCAGATATTAGCTCATCGCTGAATATCTCCACTGCTAGTGCAAAGATGGTTATTTCGATATTTTTGATTGGATATGCTTTAGGTAATTTCATCATTGGAATACTTACAGATGCTTTAGGCAGAAAGACTCTACTTAGAACTTCTTGCGTACTATTTATAGTTGTTAGTGCTATGCCTGCTATATTTCCAAATGAAAGTGTTCTCTTGATTTCTCGCTTGGCTCAAGGCTTCCTTATGGGTGCTATTGGTGTTGTTAATCGTGGTATCTTTTCAGATATGTTACCTGCCGAAAAACTGATGAAACTCGGACCCACCATGGGGTTTTTATGGGGACTAGGGCCAATTATAGGGCCCATAGTTGGTGGGTTTTTACAAGAATCCTTTGGTTGGAAGTCTGGTTTTTGGTTTTTTAGTATAGTTGTTGCTTTACTCACTATATTTGTGTTTATGTACATTCCTGAGACCATTGCAAAGAAATCGAAACTAAGTATCACTAAAATCAAAAAAGATCTCAAAGAAGTAATTACAAATAAGATGTTTATGGCATTAAGTGTAAGTATGGGCGTTGGTTATTCTCTTATAATTAGTTTTAACACATTAGGACCTTTTTTGATTCAAAATATAATGGGTTATTCAGCATCATATTTTGGTAAGTTGGCGATATTTTTAGGATTAGCATTCCTGCCGGCTCCAATTATTGCGCGTAGACTACTTAACGACTATTCAATTGGTAAAATATTTTTTGTAGTTATTCATGCATTTTTACTGCTTACGATAGGATTTTTGATAACCAGTTTAGTCGCTGAAACTACAATAACTTTACTTATCATAGCTACAATGTTTGTATACTTTGCTTGTGGCTCTATCTTCCCACTTGCGATGGGTAAAGGTATATCTATGTTTAGACACATATCAGGAACTGCAGCTGCGGTTATGTACCTAATAAATATGTCTATATCGAGCTTAGTATCATTTATCCAAAGCTATTTACATGCAAATACTGTAACTTCGATATTATCTATATACTTGATTTTGATAATAATGATAGCTGGTTTATACTGGTATAAATTAAAAGACCTTTAAATATAAAAAACAAAGTGAAAATAACAACAAATAATTACGATGCAATCATAATCGGTGCAGGTGCTGCTGGGCTTATGTGTGCTATCGAAGCAGGTAAACGAAAGCGTAAAGTTTTAATAATCGAGCATGCGAATAAAATTGGCAAAAAAATTCTAATGTCTGGTGGTGGTCGCTGTAATTTCACAAACTACAATATCGAGAATGAAAAGTATTTAGCTGATAATCAGCACTTCATCAAATCGGCAATGTCACGGTTCACTCAATGGGACTTTATTGGTATGGTGAGTGACTACAACATCCCCTACCATGAGAAAACTCTAGGGCAACTTTTCTGCGACAATAAGGCTAAAGATATCGTAAATATGCTCCTAGCTGAATGCAATAAATATAATGTAGAAATCAAACTTGAAACAAGTATTGATACGCTTTACAAAAATGAAGATACTTTTTACCTAAAAACACAAGATGCTGATTATAACTGTAACTCTTTAGTTATCGCAACTGGTGGATTATCGATACCTACTATGGGGGCTACTGGGTTTGGCTACAAGATTGCAAAACAGTTCAATTTAAAAGTCAATTCTCAGACTGCTGGACTTGTGCCCCTTATTTTCAAAGATAATGATTGTAAAAAATACTCTATTTTAAAAGGTGTCTCGGCATTTTGTAGCGTATCAAATGAGAAAATTAGCTTTAGTGAGAATATCTTATTTACTCACAAAGGTCTAAGTGGTCCAGCAATTTTACAAATATCATCATATTGGAAAGCTGGCGAATCTATCAATATCAATTTATCGCCTACGCTCAATCTAGAAGAGTTTTTGTCTGATAAAAAATCCATAGGCTCAAAGACTTCTCTCAAAAACACCCTGTCAGAACTATTCCCTAAAAGCCTAGTAAATACATTTTTTGAAGATTTGATAGATGTGCGTGTATGTGATTTGACCTTGCTACAAGTTACCAACATAAGTCTAAGGCTACATAATTGGACTGTCTACCCTCAAGCAACTGAGGGCTATCGTATAGCAGAAGTTACTTTAGGTGGTATAAGCTGCAATGAACTATCATCAAAAACTATGGAAGTAATCAATACCAAGGGTTTGTACTTTATAGGAGAAGTAGTAGATGTAACAGGCTGGCTTGGTGGCTATAACTTCCAGTGGGCATGGGCTTCTGGCTGGGCTTCTGGCCAGGTTGTATAATTTAAAAAGCTAAGATATAATATATCTGAATTTAAATTTATAGGCATCATAATGAAAATACTTCCAGAAAAAGAACTTGCGATAAAAAAGGCTATCATCAAAGCTATAGAAAATGGTCAAAGTGCAGCAAAACTAGCTGATCATTTCGGCGTATCTAAAAGTAGTATTTATAAATATCGTCGCATTCTGCGTGAGCAAGGTTTCATTACAAAAGATGAAAATGATAATTTTGTAATTACAGATGTGAAGTTTTCTAAAAAAACTAATGATGCTAACCCAATTGAAGCAGAAAAGAAACCTGAAGTTGAAAAAATTGCAGAAACTTCTGCTCCTAAAGAGACTCACAATGACGAAGCTATGGAACAACGCCTTCAAGACAAAATCGAGAAAATGCGAGACTCCTCTGAAAATGTGCAAGAGAATAAAGGCTTGATCAACAAGATTTTTGGCTTTTTTAAGAAGTAACTTTTAATACACTGGTTGTAGTATCAGCATATCACCTATCTTTGCCTTTATTGATAATTGTATGTGTAGTCAGCCAAATAAAGACTAAAAGAGAAGTCTATGTTTTTAAGAAATTTGTCTATAGACTAGATAAACAAACTTATTGAACTTCAAAAACAATGAAATCTCAAATTATACTAATTACTGGCTGCTCACATGGCGGCATCGGTTATGCTACTGCTAAGCACCTAAAAGAACTAGGTCATACTGTCTTTACTTCAGCTAGACGACAAGAAGATGTTGATGCTTTAAAAACTGAAGGTTTCGATAGTTACTTAATAGATGTAAACAATTATCAACAAGTAGATGAAGCATTTGAAAAAATCCTACAAAAAACTGATGGCAAATTAGACTCTCTATTTAATAATGCTGGCTATGGTCAAGCTGGAGCATTAGAAGATATTGATACAAAATATTTAAAAGAGCAATTTGAAACCAATGTTTTTAGTCTTCATAATCTCACAAATAAAGCCATCAAGATAATGCGTAAACAAGGTCATGGCAAGATTATCCAGCACAGTTCAGTACTTGGCCTAATTTCAATGAAATATCGAGGTGCCTATAATGCCAGCAAATATGCTATCGAAGGGCTTGCCGATACAATGCGACTTGAGTTAGAAGGGTCAAACATATACATGAGCCTACTAAACACGGGACCTATAACAAGTAAATTCCGTGAGAACTCTATAAAGACAATTAAAAATATAGACTATGGAAATTCTATTCATAAAAAAGAATATGACAAAATACTCACTCGCCAACATAAAAAAGTACCTTTTAATGAAGAAGCTATTTTTGTAGCAAAAGTAGTTGAAAATATACTAAATAGCAAAAAACCAAAGCCTCGTTACTATATAACAAAAGCAACTTGGATTATGGGAATTCTAAAAAGAATATTCTCAACAAGATTGTTAGACAAGGTTTTGAGTGGGTATTAAACTCTTTTTAATGTAACGAATTTCTTCAAAGCCATTGCTAGTGAAGATTTTGCCCAGTTTAGTGGTGTGATTGGTGATGGCAAATAATATCTCTTATCTTCAAAAATAATTGTATTGATACTTTCTGGCAATAACTCAGCTACAACCTCTTTACCATCTGCTGTGATAAAATTATCTGCGGTAATTTGGGTTCTGTCGCAAACTTATCAAATGGGTACAATATTTCCAAAATCAGCTATCTCTAGATACAGTGATGCAGCTATAGAATAAAACTGATCCCAAACAGTCATACTACCAGCATTAATATGCTGACCTTTTTTAATCATGTTAACCAGTTCATAACCTGCTATGGTAGATTCCATAGAATCCCATGCTTTAAATCTTAACATGGGTCGGGTCAATATCTTTATATTTCCATGATCCTGCTCTATCAAATTATTGAAATACTTATTTTGTCTAATCTCTATACCATGAGTTAGCCATATTCCAAGCAAAAATAGAAAGATATTA
>JBLFYO010000005.1:0-30581 GCA_047609165.1 Francisella sp. | reverse complement strand
AACAAGTTGAGGCGCATTAGACATTTATACACCAGTTTCAAAGAAGCTGTTACAGCCGCATGGAATTCAATGAAAACTCTTTCGGGTTAACTATAATATCTAGTTGTTTTGCGATTTAGGTATTAGATTTATTTAAAATATTTTAATTGCTAGTCATCATTCGTGCAAAAATTAAGTCTAACGATAATTTAATTAAAAAAAATCCACAAAATATTGAGAATGTGAAAATCTTATGTTATAAGTACTATGTAATGCAAGATCACTTAGTGGTTTTGGTTAATGTTTACTATGAAATTTATGAGGATTAATTATGAAAAAAATTATAGCAGTTGTAATAGCCGTTAGTTTATTAGCATCTTGTGTAGATAGCTATAAGCCATTACCTCAAAATGATAAATCTGTTCAACAAGAAGGTTAATTAGGAGAAAATTATGAAAAAAGTAGCAATTATCGTATTATGTTCAATGGCTTTAATGTCATGTGTTACATCTAGTAAGTGTGCAACAGCAACTGATGCAAAAGGTCACCAATATTTAGATAAGAATGAATGCACACAACAAACTTATCTATTGGGTCTAATTCCTTTAGGTTAATCTAGGGCACCTCTAAAAACTCATGAGCACGCACCTTAATGCCCAAATTCATCACATCTGCGTTGCAAATTTTAGCAATAGATATGTTATTACCCTCAATTTTCGCCTTGTTGTGATAAATTTAAAACTATTTAATCTGCATACACAGAGTTTTTAGAGGTGCCCCTATTTTATACCGTTTATTAAAACAGTATCTTTCCTTTATCACTTCAAATAAAATTTAGACACAATTGATATGTCTGTTATGCACTATTATAGCTAATCATATTGAATTTTATTCTAATTCCAATCTGCTTTTATAGCTATCTTTTATCCGTATTCCATTTAAGATGTTTTCTCACTTTGTATTTCATACCTAATTTAACTCTTTAATATTTATCAATAGCTATTGCCTAGACATTAAAAAATTAAATTAATCATAAAGTAATTTGTGATTAATAAACCAATTTATATTGGGTTTGGTATTATTTATATACGTATTTAAAAATTTGTTTTACCTTGGTTTTTTGTATCAAAAACTTTAGTAGAGTTGAATAACAAGTATTTTTTTAACTGAACCGATATTTAAGTTAACCTCTATAAAAAAGCTTGTTCACTGATGCTAAAATTAAAGTGATAATTTAGCTGTATAAAAGGCTTGTAGAACTTTTTTAAAAGAGTAATATATATTTGGTAATTACCAAAAAGGAATGGAAATGGCAAACCAACACACTGGAAATTTTGAGCATGTGGTCAAAGATAAGTTCAAATGCTCTGCAAGAGAAATGTTACTTAAATGTCAAACAGAAGGTCTTAGTTATCAAGATGCTGAGAAGGTACTTGGCTTTAAGCATGTAACAATTAGAAAGTGGGCAAAACGCTTTGATATAAAGCTACCTGCTAGTTTTGTGACTACGGATAAGAGCGAAGCAATTAATCAAGGTGTAGAATATATAGAAAGTTGTAAGTCTAAAAAAACTGACAGAACTAATATATTTAGTAGATGTTGGATAAATATGAGTCTTTACTCAACAATTAAAGCTAAATCTTGATTTACTTGTATAGCTGAATCTTTTTTATCGAAGTTAAAAGATACTTTATTGTCTGGGAATAAATTTACGATTGTAGAGCCGAAGTTAAACCAACCAAGAGTATCTCCTTTTTTAAACTCAATCTTATACTGTTTGTTGTTGTAGTCCCAAGACTGTACATCTTTATAATAATTGGGTGCAATTTTACCATGCCAAACAGTTTCGATACCTGCAACTAACAATGCGCCTACAAATATCACAGCAATTTCACCAATCTTCGTATCAAAATAACATACAAGTCTTTCATTTTTTGCAAAAAGACTATCTATTTTATTTGCTGTAGTTTTGTTTACAGAAAATAGTTTGCCAGGAATATATACCATCTTGGTTAATTTACCATCTATAGGCATATGCACGCGGTGATAATCTTTTGGTGATAAATATACCGTAGCAAAATCAGTGAAGTTAGTTTCTGAACTATTAGCTATTAGTGCTTCTAAAGAAAAGTCTTTGCCTTTTGCTTGGATAAGAGTGTTATTTTCGATTTTACCAAATTCGCTCAAAATACCGTCAGCAGGTGAGATGATGATATTAGAATTATCATTAAGAGGTCTAACACCATCTTTAAGCTTACGCGTAAAAAAAGCATTAAAAGTTGCGTAATCATTAGTGTTTGAAGATTCTGCTTCATCGATGTTTATAGCAAATTTCTTTATAGCTAAATTTATAAGATAATTCTTTAAAGTTTTATTTTTAGATTCTGCTAGCTTACTAACTAAGCGAGAAGTTAGAGCTTGTGGAATCAGGTATTGCAAGCATATAAATAAATCTTCTTTCATAATATTTTGGTCACATCTAGTATGGGTATGTGATATTTATTATATCACTGTGTTATAATAATTAACTAATTTAATTGGCAAACATGTATGATAATGAAGAGTGTAAACAGTGTTTTAACGAAAGTATTTGCTAAGACCCTAATTTTTGTGAGTATGGCAATTTTACTGCAAGATTGTACAAGCAATAGTGTTGAAAATGATTTCTCATACGAAAGCCTTACAGATACCGTTGACGGCACACCTTTTAGGAATAGAAAGTATGACTATGCTCGTGTAAAGGTTGATGAAGCCCCTTCACTAAAAATTCCTGCAGGACTTAATGGTCAGTCAATAAAGCCTAAATATAAGCTGCCAGAAGGAAATAATAACTTTGCAAAATCTCAAGTTCCAGAAGCAGAAAAAGAAATGCTACCACCAAATTTCGGTGGTAAGTTTGATATGAATAAGATAATAAATGATCAGATTTCAAAAGTGGCAATTAGTGTGGTTTATGATGATAAAGGAGCTTTAAAGCTAGTTTTCCGTGAACCATTACAAGTTACGATAGAGCTTTTAGATGATTATTTCAAAGATCAGCCTAATCACTATAAGATAGAAACTGAGGAAGATAAGGTTCTATCTGGTCATATGATAACTGTTAAAGATACTCAAAAAGACATTCTTTATGTATTTAAGGTTCGTAAGGTTGATGTGTTATCTAGTTTAGTTACTATCACTGCCATACTAAAAGCTGATGGTGAGACTTTGGTTGATAATTATGTGGATGTGGGAGTAGGAGTGCTTAGCAAAATCCGAAAAGACTTAAATGGTAAAACTATCTCAACTAAAGATCAGAAATTGGTTGCGGAGATTACACAGACGAGTGCTGTAGCAGAGAATAAGCCTAAAGAAAAATCAAGTTTAGGTGGCTTGGCATCAGCAAAAAGTTCCATAAGCTTTGGTTCATACGATAGAACTATAGAGAAAGATAAGCAGAATCAAGAAGCTGAGTCAGGTAATGATGATTATGCAATGGTTGCAGTACCAAAATCTGGCAGTCAGATTTATACTAGTGACGCTAAGCCTCAAGTGCTAAATACTTAAGGTTTGGTATAAGATGTATGATTTAGCTGTATTTATTGGCAGATTCCAACCTTTTCATAAGGGGCATTTGCACAATATCACTCAAGCACTCGAAGTTAGTAATAGGCTTCTTATAAATATAGGAAGTTCTTTTAATGCTCCTAATATCAAGAATCCATTTAGTTTTGAGCAACGCAAACAAATGATAGAAACCGATCTTGATGCTGTAGGGATTGATTTGTCAAAAGTCATAATAGAGCCATTAGCAGATTATTATTACCAAGAAGAGAAATGGCAGCAAGCTCTTAAGCAGAATGTAGCCAAACACTCCAAAAGCACTGATAAAGTTGCGATAGTGGGGCATGAAAAAGATGCTTCTAGTTACTATCTAAACAGCTTTGCAGAATGGGGTTTCATACCGGTAGATAATTATAAAAGTTACAATGCGACTGATTTTAGAAAAGAGTATTATAATGGTAATATCCTAATAAACTATATGTGTAGTGATGATGTTGGAGTTGGAACTCATGGGTTTTTGAATGAATTTACTAGTACTAGTGAGTTTACCAATCTTCAAGAAGAATATTTTGCTATCAAAAAATATAAGCAAAGATGGCAAGCATCACCATATATGCCAATATTGACAACAGTTGATGCTCTTGTAATTGTGAATGATTATATCCTTTTAATTCAGCGGAATAATACGCCTGGTAAAGGTTTATGGGCTCTTCCTGGTGGTTTTGTTGATAGTGGTGAGTTTATTGCTCAAGCTACAACGCGAGAGCTTTATGAGGAAACGAGTATTGATCTTTCGTTAGAACAGTTAACTTTTGCTAAACGCGGAAGTTTTGTATTTGATTATCCATCTCGCTCGGTGCGAGGTCAGACTATCACGCATGCTAGTTTGTTTGTATTTGAAGATATGAAAAATCTACCTACTATAAAAGCTAGTGATGATGCTAAATCAACGAAATGGGTTCATATACATTCAATTGCAAAAGATTTTTATGCTAGAATGTTTGAAGACCATTATCAAATTATCACAATTCTATTAGAGAAATGTGGTAAAAATATATGAGGAGATTTTAATGGGTTTATCCGTAGTAATTTTAGCAGCTGGCAAAGGCTCAAGAATGAATTCAAATAAGCCAAAAGTTTTACAGACTTTAGCAGCAAAGACTCTAATTAAGCATGTAGTCGATACTGTAGAAAAGCTTAATGCTGATAATATAATAGTTGTCACAGGACATTTGAAAGAACAAGTTGAAGAAGCTTTAGTTGGCTATAAAATCACATTTGTGCATCAAGCTGAGCAGCTAGGTACAGGTCATGCAGTATTACAAGCTTTACCACATCTTGAAGACCAAAAAGTACTTATTCTTTATGGAGATGTACCATTGATATCTGCTGAAGTTTTAGACAATTTGGTTGCTACTACACATAATGATGACCTAGGTGTGTTGACTGCTTTTATGGATGATCCAACTGGTTTAGGAAGGATTGTAAGAGATAAATTTGGCGCTGTTACAAATATCGTTGAAGAAAAAGATGCAAATGATGCTCAGCGACAAATTAAAGAGATAAATACTGGTATTTATTGTGTACACAGGGCTTGTTTAGTAAAGTGGCTGCCGGAATTAAAATCAAATAATGTACAAAATGAGTACTACTTAACGGATATTGTTAAGTTTGCAAAAGATGATTTTATTACAATTAATGTAACCCATCCAATCAATGAATTTGAGGTGCTTGGAGTAAACGACCGTGCTCAATTAGCAAATCTTGAAAGAGTGTGGCAAAGAAACGTTGCTGAAAAAATCATGGATAAAGGAGTAAGTATTGCAGATCCTAACAGATTTGATGTGCGAGGACATTTAGATGTTGGTAAAGATTGCTGGCTTGATATAAATGTGATTATTAAGGGTAATGTGATACTTGGTGATAATGTCGCTGTTGGTGCAAATTGTATTTTAAAAAATTGTACGATTGAAGATAATGTGAAGATAAAAGCGAATACAATGGTTGATGGTTCAATTATAAGAAATGGAGCTGTAGTCGGCCCATTTGCTAGAGTACGACCTGATTGTGATATCAAAGAGGGTGCTGTGATTGGTAACTTTGTTGAAACTAAAAAAACTGTACTTGGTAAAGGCTCAAAAGCATCACATCTAACATACCTTGGCGATAGTGAAATTGGTGAAAATTGTAATATAGGTGCAGGTGTAATTACTTGTAACTATGATGGTGTTAATAAGCATAAAACAACGATTGGAGATAATGCTTTTATTGGCTCTGATTCACAGTTGATTGCTCCTGTTACAATTGGTGTAGGTGCTTTTGTTGGAGCTGGTTCTACTATATCTAAAGATGTGCCGAGTCAGCAATTAGCTGTATCTCGAGCAAAGCAACGCCATATTGAAAGTTGGGGAAAACCAGTAAAAAAAGAGACTAAGTAATGATATTTATTAAATATTCATCGTAAGGTGTCATACTCGTGAAGACGGGTATCTTTGATGTATCTAGATAAAATGCAAAAGATTCCCTCCTGCGAGGGAATGACTGAGCTCTGTTACCTACTTAATCAGTTCAAGAAGACAAATTTGTGTTAATGCTTGCGACAAGATTATTTTATTTGAAGGTAATGTATTAAATCAATAAATTAAGTAATTTTTTTAGAAAAAAGGAAAATAATATGTGTGGAATAGTTGGTGCTAATTCGACTAGAAATGTTGCTAAAATTCTTATTGAAGGCCTAAAAAAACTAGAGTATCGTGGTTATGACTCTGCAGGTTTGGCAGTTTTTGATAAGAAAATTAAAATATGCAAAGAAGTTGGTAAAGTTGTAGAGTTAGAGAGAGCTGTGAATAAGCAGTCAGATTTTGAAGGACATATTGGTATTGCACATACACGTTGGGCAACTCATGGTAAGCCATCTCAAGCAAACTCTCATCCACATACTTCAAATAAGTTCTGTATAGTACATAATGGTGTTATTGAGAATTTTGAAGAGCTAAAGAATTCTTTAATGAATGATGGCTATGCATTTGCATCAGATACTGATACAGAAGTTGTCGCTCATCTATTAGATAGAGATTGGGATGATAATAAATCTATAATTGAAAATGTCAGAAACATTACTGAGTTCTTGAAAGGGGCTTATGCACTAGCAATAATTTCTGAAAAATTTCCAGATAAAATTGTTGCAATTAGATCAGGTTCACCTTTGGTGATAGGTGTGGGTATTGAAGAGAACTTTATCTCGTCAGATGCTTTGTCACTTTTACCTGTTACAAATAAGTTTGCTTACCTCGATGAGGGTGATATTGCTATTGTAGCTAGAGATAGCGTAAAAGTTTATGATAGCTATGGTCAGCATAAATCACTAGAAGTGGAAGAGTATAATTATGCATCTGGTAGTGTCACAAAAGATGGCTACAAGCACTATATGCTAAAAGAAATTTATGAGCAGCCAGAAGCTATTTCAAATACTATAACTGCAAATATTGGCTCAAATGGTGAGCTATCATTAGAAGACTTTAATACAAAGGCTATTGAGCTTTTACAGCAAGCTAAGCATATTTGCATAGTAGCATGTGGTACAAGTTATAATGCAGGCTTAACGGCAAAGTATTGGCTAGAGAAATATGCAAAAGTATCTTGTAGTGTAGAGATAGCAAGCGAGCTTAGATACCGTGATAATGTTGTGGTTGATAATTCGTTGTTTGTGAGTATCTCACAGTCTGGAGAAACAGCTGATACGCTTGAATCTCTAAGAAAAAGCAAGAAGCAAAACTATATAGGTAGTATCTGTATTTGCAATGTACCAAATAGTTCTCTTGTACGAGAGTCAGATATATCGTTTATGACAAAGGCAGGTGTAGAAATAGGTGTAGCATCAACTAAAGCATTTACAACTCAGCTTGTAGCTTTAGCAATGTTTAGCTTAGTAATAGGGCGGATCAAAAAAACTCTGTCTAATGATGAAGTTGTTAAGTATACACAGGATTTGAAAAGCATAAGATCATTAGTGATGGGGTCTTTGAAGCTTGATGCGGAGATTGATGAGATTAGTGAATATTTCTCAGATAAAGAGCATACACTATTTTTAGGCAGAGGGTTATATTATCCTATCGCAGTTGAAGGTTCTTTGAAGCTTAAAGAAATTTCATATATTCATGCGGAAGCGTATCCATCTGGAGAGCTAAAGCATGGACCATTAGCATTAGTTGATAAAAATATGCCAATAGTAGCAGTAGTACCAAATGATCATCTGTTGGATAAGACTTTATCGAACCTTCAAGAAGTTCATGCCCGCGGTGGTAAGCTTATACTATTTGTAGATAAGGCGATAAGCAATAGAGTTAATTTTGATAATAGTATAGTCTTAGAAATAGACGCAGGTGGTGATTTTACGGCTCCAGTTGTATTTACTATACCATTGCAACTATTGTCTTACCATGTAGCTATTATCAAAGGTACAGATGTCGATCAACCTAGAAACTTAGCTAAATCTGTAACGGTTGAATAATAAAGTTATTTAGCTTGATGAAGATATCATTTAAAATTTAATTCGTTTAAGCATAGGTGGTTTGGATGATTAGAGTTTCAGAAAAGATTTATTTAGAAAGATTATTAATAACTGATGCGAAAAAGATTTTTGAATTAGTTGAAGAAAACAGAAAGATATTTCATTATTTGGATTGGGTTGATAGTGTTCGGTGTATATCATCAGCACAAAAATATATATCTAAACGAGTACAAAGTACAAATCTGAATTCTGAGTGGTTCAAAGTAATTCTAAATGACACTATTGTTGGAGTGTTTGGTATAAAGTATGTTTGTTATGATAAGTTAGAATCAGAGATTGGTTATTGGTTGGCTGAAATAGCACAAGGTTATGGTGTTGTGTCTCAGTCGATAAATTCAATTAAAGAGTATTTGAAAGATGAGGGAATTAAAACAATAAAAATCTCGTGCATTAGTGAGAATGTAAATGCTATTGCTGTAGCTGTTAGAGCTGGTGGTATTAAAACTAAAAGTGTAAAAAATTATAAATCCATAAATAAAAAAATATTTGATTTAAATGTATATTCTATAAGGCTATAATAGATTTAAAGAGCTTAAAAAATATGTAAAACTCGTTAAAATCAAATAAGTAAGGTAAGTTTATGGACTTTAATAAATCTCTCTCGTATGAAGATGTACTTCTTCAAGTAGTAGCTCAAAATGATTTTGATAAGCTCTTTAACGTTGCTAAAGATCCAGAAATTTGGGATCAACATAATGATAAAGAGCGATATAAAATAGAAGGGTTTAAAAAGTTTTTTGATAGTGGTATAAATAATCCTCAAAATTGCTTTCTAATCTTGTATAAGAGTGAGTTGGTCGGCTCAACTAGGTATTATGAATATAGTTTTGCTCAATCATCAGTCAAAATAGGCTATACATTCTATGCAACAAAATGTTGGGGTACTAATTTAAATAGAAAAATTAAAAATCTTATGTTGGATTATGCTTTTAAATTTGTAGATAATGTATTTTTTGATGTATGGAATAAGAATTTTCGCTCGCAAAAAGCCGTAGAGAAACTAGGTGCCAAGCTTCATGCAAAGAGTAAGTGTGGGGGAAAGTATTCATTCCTTCTTGCTAAAAAAGTCTGGGAAATATAGTGTCAGTGAATTTTGTGTTAAGGCGTGAAATGGCTAACTATTTATTATTTTGACAAAGTCGAATGTACTTCGCACAGTGATATAAAGAAACACAAAAATACCAACAAGTATTAACTTATTGGTGTTTTAATTTTATTTTTAGAAGAATTATTTATAGAAATGTTTAGAGAGATAAAAGTGAAAAAAGAGTTAAGAAGCAAATGCTCTTTTAGTAGCAATTCTTGCTCTTTTAACAGCTAATCGTTTAGCTATTTTTCTTTTTTCAGTAGGCTTAATATAGTGCTGTCTATCTCTTAGCTCTTGTTTAATACCTGCTTTTTCACAAGCACGCTTGAAGTTTCTTAAGCTTATATCAAAAGGCTTGCGTTCGTCAACTCTAATACTTGGCATTACATTACCTCGATGTTTATAGCTTCAGGGCCTTTTCTGCCTTCTTGAGTTTCGAAAGCAACTGTTTGACCTTCAGCAAGACTAGCGCCGTTAAGGTTTGTGATATGAACAAAGATATCTTTGCTACCAGATTCTGGAGTTATGAAGCCAAAACCTTTTTGTTCATTAAAAAATTTTACTGTACCTTTTTCTTGATTACTCATTATTTTAATTCTCTTATTTAAGTTTATTTAACAGTGAGCTAAATGCCCACATTCATGCAATTATAAAAATCATCAAAATTAATAATTCTTCATATTTACGAAAGATATAATAATATAAAAGAATGTGAAAAGATATAGCTGTGCAGTTTTTTTTATAGTTAGATGGGATTATTTTTAGAATCCAAGTATTTTTCAAACTTATCTGCAATAACTTTATGTGTATAGGTGGTTGGATGTATGTTGTTGTAAAATATAAATCCTTTGCATATTGGAAAATTATTGTCATGATTGTTTAGAGGGGGTGGCACATTACACTTGATGAAATTCTAGTTAAAAGTCTCATGTTTTTTATTTAGATAAAGTTCTTATAAGAGTAAATATATTAATTTGAAGATTATTAATCCAGCTTATCTCTTTTAGCTTTTAAAATATCCTTTATGCTTTGCCACTCTTTAACTCGAGGAGTTAGGGCAGTTATTTTCTTATCAAATTCTGTTTCTAAATCCACACCATACAGGTTTGCTAGTTCAAGTAAGCACACAAGCACATCAGTTATTTCAGCTTTTATTTCATTATTATGATTAGTTTCTTCATAGATTTCTTTTTTCATGATTTCATTGGCTAGCTCACCGACTTCTTCTGTGAGAGCAATAAAGCTTCCTAATCGTGGATGAGTGATGTTTTTGAAAATCTCGGCTACAGTTTGTTGGGCCTTTTTTATAGACATATTTTGTGTGGAATAATTTGTATTGAGAATAATTTTAGCATCATTTTAGTTGCTACTATATATTTGATGTTAGGATGCTTTATAATATACAACTAGACTATAGTAAATAAACATAAGACACCATGAGCGAAATAATAATAAAAACACCAGAAGAAATCACAAAAATGCGTATAGCAGGAAAGCTTGCATCAGAAGTTTTAGGAATGATAACTCCTTTTGTAAAAGAGGGTGTAACTACTGAAGAACTTGATAAAATATGCCATGATTATATAGTCAATGAGCAAGGTGCGTATCCTGCACCATTAAATTACCATGGATTTCCGAAGTCAATTTGTACATCTATAAATCACGTGGTTTGTCATGGTATTCCTGCTGATAAAAAGCTTAAAAAAGGCGATATCTTAAACATTGATGTTACAGTGAAAAAAGACGGCTATCATGGTGACACTAGTAAGATGTTTCTGGTTGGTGAAGTATCTGTGATGGCGAGTAAGCTTGTGGAAGTAACTCATGAGTGCTTATGGAAAGGTATAGCGATGATAAAGCCGGGTAATCACTTTGGCGATATTGGTTCGGTTATAGAAAAGCACGCAAAGAGTTTTGGCTATTCGATAGTTGATGAGTTTTGCGGTCATGGGATAGGTAAAGACTTTCACGAAGCTCCACAAGTAATGCACCATGGTAAAACGGGGACAGGCCCTGAGATAAAAGAGGGTATGATATTTACTATTGAGCCAATGATTAATGTAGGTAAAAGAAAAGTATCTATCATGAAGGATCGCTGGACAGCGGTGACTAAAGACAGATCTTTATCTGCTCAATGGGAGCATACAATCTTAGTAACTAAAGATGGTTATGAAGTGCTAACGCTACGCGAAGAAGAAAAATAAGTGGTATAGTAACATGGCACAACAGGTAACTCAAAAACAAGTCAATCAAAAGTGCGATATTTTAAAAGCACAAAATGAAGAGATAACAGCTAGTAAGATTAGAAGGCTTATTGGTGGCAATATTTCGATGCTTGATTTAGTTGAAAAAGTTACTTTGTATAAGGAAAATAAGACAAAAGCCATTGAAGTTGCAAATACTGAAGTAGTAAGCGTAACAATAAGCTATAAAGATGAGTTAGTCGAGTTGATTGAAAATGTATTTACAGAATTTCGAGTAGATAAAAAAGATTTGGTTATGAGCTTACGCAATAAGTTGACTGACTATATTGCAAAAGAAGTAAGCTTAAAAACTGTAAAGATAAAAGAACAGCAAGTAGAGCTTTCTAATAAAAATGATAGTCTTGAAATATCAGGATTAACTATAAGTAAGCGCTATAAAGAATTGGTAGAGAAGTATAATTTGCTAAAGAATGAATCTTATAGTCTTAAGCAAAACTACAATAGTAAAGCTGCTAAGTATATGGAGCAAGAGAATCTTGAAAAAAGTCTCTTAGCTTGGGAAGATTTTAAGGGTGTAAAAGAGCAGTTATCTAGTCTTGGTTCTTATGCTAAATTGGCAGTATATGATAAAAATGGGCAGATAATTATCAAATTCCCAGCTACTGATTTCCTTACACAAGAATGTAGATCTGGTAAAAGTCGCTATTTAAAAGCTAAAACTGTCTATGACTATAGCATACAAGCATGGGTGCTTTCTGAATTTGGTGATATTGCAAAAACACTAGACTTCCTTAAACGTAATAGATTTTTACTTTCAAAAGAGCTTGAGACGATTGTGTATCATCGTAAGCAAAGTGTGTAGGTTTGAAAATATTGTAAAGAATTGTTTTCCCAAAAAAATAAGGGTTGTTTATGGCAAAATTTTTAAATACTAGTGCAACAAATTATTATTTAGAGGAGTTGATTAAGGGAGTATCTGATCGTCTTATACTAATTAGTCTTTTTCTAAAATTAAATGATCGTATAAAAGAGTTGCTTGAAGATAAGAATAGGCTAAAAATTGATGTTCGTATAGTTTACGGCAAGAGTGAGCTTCAACCTATGGAAATAAGCTGGTTAAATGAGCTTTCTTTTGTTAGAACCAGTTTTTGTAAGAACTTGCATGCAAAATGCTATGCTGATAAAAACCTGCCTTGCATCTGAAGCTCTATCTTTTGCTCAAGATTGTGGTTGGTGCGTAGCATCAGTCATAACTAGTTTAAACCTTTATGAATTTAGTTAAGTTAATAATAATGAGATGGGAGTACATATTTCTCGTGAGGATGACGCAGATATGTATCGAGATACTTATGAAGAGGCCCAAAGAATTATTAGAATCAGTGATGAAGTTAGAATTTCATTGCAAAAAATTGAGAAACCGAAGCAAGCAGATAACTCTGCTCATGCAGGCTTAGTTGAAGAGGGTGCTGAATCAAATAAAATTACATCCTCTAAGCTAGCAAGTAAACTTAAACTTAAAACAGTTGAATTTTTGGATAAATTGGTTTTGTTGGGATATAAATAAAAGAAGCTGAAAGTGAAATTCAAGTGTTAACAGATAAAGGTATGGCAATAGGCGGAGAGGCTAAAAAAGGTCGTTATGGCGATTATTTTATTTGGCCAGAAGATTTTTGTATATGATAAATCTTAATAGTTAGTACTTTTGTTACAGAATGCTAGTATACTTATTAAGTCAAAGAAACATTTAATTTAATGAGAAAAACATGAAAATATTAGTACGCAATTTAGATCGTAAAACTACAGAAGAAGAATTAAAAATATTATTTGAGACTTTTGGTGAAGTAGAGACTTGTGATTTGGTTATGGATGCCGTTAGCAAAGAATCTAAAGGCTTTGCCTTTGTGGCGATGGTTAAGCCAGAAAATGCAAAGTATGCAATCAAAAAGCTTAATAATCAAACTATAGGTAGTAATAGAGTAAGAGTTAAAGAAGCTGAATAAAAGCAATATATCTCCACAATTAAAAGCCTAGGCAAAGACTTTTGGTGGGCTGAAATTATAGCCCAACACCATTTTTAAATTTCATGGTATCGGTGGCTTACTTAATATATAATAAGTTACAAAATACTTTAATAATTTTTTGATAAAATGGATTTATTTTCATCTTTAGAAAACCAGCAGTCAGTTGGTCAATTCTCTGAGCAAGCGTATCTGAACTACTCAATGTATGTGATTTTAGATAGAGCATTGCCTCATATATCAGATGGTTTAAAACCTGTACAAAGACGCATAATCTTCGCAATGAGTGAGATAGGGCTTAGTCATTTATCTAAATACAAAAAATCAGCTCGTACAGTCGGTGATGTATTGGGTAAATATCACCCGCATGGCGATAGTGCCTGCTATGAAGCTATGGTGCTTATGGCTCAGGACTTCTCTTATAGATATCCTTTTATAGATGGGCAAGGTAACTGGGGCTCAGTTGATGACCCTAAGTCGTTTGCTGCAATGCGATATACCGAATCAAGGCTATCAAAGTACGCGACTTTACTTTTAGAAGAGCTAAAAAAAGGTACGGTTAATTGGGTCAAAAACTTTGATGGTACAATGGATGAGCCTAAGCTTTTGCCTGCACAAGTGCCAAACATATTGTTAAATGGTGCTATGGGTATTGCTGTAGGGATGTCTACATATATTCCACCGCATAATATCACAGAGATTATTGCAGCTTGTTTGTACCTTCTGTCAAATCCTAAGGCAACTATCGAAGATGTGCTAGAGATTGTTGAAGCCCCTGATTATCCAGGTGGTGCAAATATCATCTCCTCAAAAGAAGAGATTCAAGAGGTATACAAGGCAGGTTTTGGGTCTATAAGACAACAAGCTGTGTATGAGTTTGATAACTCTGGTAATGTGATAATAACGAAGCTACCACACCAAGTTGCAAGTGCTAATGTGATGGAGCAAATTGCAAATCAGCTAAAAGCTCAAAAAATCACTTGGATAAAGAATATTCAAGATGAATCTGATGATAAAGAGACTATCAAAATAGTTTTGTACTCTGGTACTACAAAGAAAAATACTACTAAACTGATGGGACATCTTTTAGCAACTACTGATCTTGAAAAAAGTTTCCGTGTGAATATGAATATGATCGGTCTTGATAATCGCCCTAGAGTAAAAAATCTACTACAAATACTACAAGAGTGGCTTGAGTATAGAAAACTTACTTTGCGTAGAAGATTGCAAACTAGTTTAGATAAAGTGTTAGCTAGGTTACATATACTTGATGGTTTGTTGATTGCGTTTTTAAATATAGATGAAGTGATAGAGATAATCCGTAATTTTGATGATCCAAGTATTGAGTTACAAAATAGGTTTAATCTCTCAGAAATTCAATCCGAAGCAATTTTAAATATTCGTCTGCGTAAATTGGCAAAGATTGAAGAGATTGAGATCAAAAAAGAGCAGTTAGAACTAGCTAAAGAAAAGGAACAGCTTGAAGGTTATCTAAATAGTGAAGTTAAATTCAAAAATCTAATGAAAAAAGAGTTTAATAATATATTAGAAGGTTTTGGAGATGAAAGACGCTCACAACTTACACAGGTAGTTAAAGCTCAAGCACTTGAAGAGAAAGACCTTATTCCTAATGAGAAAGTTACTGTGATACTTTCAAAACTAGGTTGGATAAGGTGTGCTAAGGGCGAAAATATCGATGCGAAAGGATTTAATTATAAACCTGAAGATAGTCATTATTTAGAATGCTCGGGCAATAGTAATATCAAGGTGGTATTTTTCACTAAATTTGGTAAATCTTATTCTTCGTATATAGATAAGCTACCGTCTGCTCGTGGCTACGGAGAGCATATAACTACTTATATGCCGTTAGCTAAGGGCGATGTGGTTATTGGTATGGAATTTGTAAATAAGGCGACAGAATTTTTGCTAACTAGTCAGGATGGTAAAGGTTTTGTGATACCTGCTGAAGATTTGCTAAGTAATAAGGTTACAGGTAAGAATATTTTTGATGCGAAAGATGTATGTGGATTTACACCATTTGACAAAAATAACAAAATACTCCTAATAAGTACACAAGGTGTAGCAGCAGTGCGTGATTATGAAAGCTTTGCGATACTTAAAAAAGGTAAAGGTAAGCTACTCATCAAACTAGAGGGTAAAGATAAGTTGAAATATATCCAAGCATTTAATTCAGAGACCCAAGAGGTTGTTTTAAGTGCAGGCAAGAGATTTATTCGCATTGATAATAAAAATATAGAGACATATTTTACAGATAAAACGACAGGTGGTGGGGTAGTTCTGCCGCAAGGATTTAGAAAAATCACAAAAGTTGAGACAGAGGGTAATTGATGAAAAAGATAGCTATACTTGGAGCGATGGAGATAGAGATAAAGCCATTGCTAGAGAAATTGCCAAAGTATGAAGTTGTAGAATACGCTAATAATAAATATTACACAGCAGAGTATAATGGGCATCAACTAGTTATCGCATATAGTAAAATCGGCAAAGTGTTTTCAGCGATGACTGCTACTATTATGATAGAGCATTTTGATGCAGAAGTTTTACTATTTACAGGGGTGGCAGGTGGTTTGCAAGACCTTAAGGTTGGCGATATGATTGCTGCAACGGCTACAGTTCAGCATGATGTAGATATCACAGCTTTTGGTTATCCTTATGGTAAGATTCCAATCTCAGAAATAGAAATCCCAACTTCAAAAGATTTACTTTCAAAAGCAGAGATAGTAGCAAAAGAGCTTGGGCTTGACTTAAAGGTAGGCGTAATTGCTACAGGTGATCAGTTTGTACATTCTGCAGAAAGAAAAAATTTTGTAGTTAAGGAATTTGCTGCAAAGGCTATTGAGATGGAAGGTGGGAGTGTTAATCTTGTGTGTAAAGAGCTTGGCGTACCTAGCCTTATTTTGAGAAGTATCTCAGATACTGCTGATGGCGATGCTTCTGAGAATTTTGATGAGTTTGCGAGGATGGCAGCACAAAGGTCAGCAGATTTTGTGATGAGTTTAGTGCGTAACATCAGTTAATGAAATATAAAGAGAAATAATGTTTAAAAAAATACTTCTAACGACTACGGCTATACTTGCAGTTACAGGGTCATCTTATGGTTTGAGCTCTCAGCAAGCTCAATTTTCAAAGCAGGCGATTAAAGCCTTAGAGAAAAAAGACTATAAATCGTATTACTATCTTAAATCAAAACTTAAAGGTACTAGTATTTATCCTTATTTGCAGTATAAAGAGATAAGCACAGATCCAAGTAATTTTGAGCAAGCAACTATTGATAATTATATCCAGCAGAACAAAAATAGTTATTGGACTGGTCAGTTAAAGGATGCCCTAGCAACTTATTACGCAGGTGAAGATAAGTGGCAGCTATTTAATCATTACTATAGCAATGATCTGGGTATTTCGGGTAAGTGTTGGGTAATGCAGTCAGAATATGAGCAAGGTAATAAGTCTAAAGCATTAGATGATTATGGTAAGCTCTGGCAAAACCGTGTGTATATGTCTTCAGGTTGTAATGAGATGCAAAAACTTTGGGATTCTTCAGATAATAAGCCTAAAAATTATGTAGTAAACAAAGCTTACAATCTTGCATTTGCCAATAAGTTTAGTGATGCTTTATGGCTTTTAAATACTTATGTAGAAAAAAATGATGATTATGTGAACTATATAAGTGCTTGGCAGGCAGCTACAAAAAATCCGAGTAAGCTTGATAGCTTTATAGCGAAATATCATAAATATAAGTATTTCGATAAAATCTTTGTTGAGATATCAAAAGACTTGGTAAAAAAAGATGCTGTAGCTTATGCAAAAGTATGGGATAGCTTAAAAAATAAACGCTACCTAAATAATAGGGCTAAACATGAATGTATATCAGCAATTGCTGTAAGTTTTGCTCGTTCACAATCTCCACAAGCAAAAGATTGGTTAGCAAGGGTTGATAAAAAATATCTTGATACTATCGCATGGGAATGGTTATTAAGAGTGAGTATTTATAATGATAACTATAAGGGTTATATAAAGCTTTACAACCAGTTGCCAAATAAATCTCAGCAAGAAGACGCTTGGAAATATTGGTTAGCTTATAGTTATAAAAAGACAAACCAAGAATCAAAAGCTAAGCCGATTCTTGAAGAGCTTACAAAAGAACCTCTTGAGTACTATTCATTTTTAGCTTCGGATGAGCTTGGTAAACCTTATAATTTTGGTAATGTCAGTGTTGATGAGTTGTCGGTTAATGATAGTAAAAAACTTCTTGCTGAAGATGATATTCAACAAGCTATAGATTTGTATCAGATTGGTCAGTATAAAGATTCAACAAGTCTTTGGAAATATGACATTAGAAATAAACTAAAGGCTAAAGAAATCACACAAATTAAAGAGCTAGCAAGATTGGCTGAAGAAAATGATATGTATTATGCTGCTATATTCAATATGGCAGTTATAGGACAGTACTCTGATGTAAATATGCTGTTTCCTAAAGCGTTTATATCTATCGTAAACAAAAATGCAAATAAGTATGGTATCGACCGTGATTTGGTATTGTCTATCATGCGTAAAGAGACACTATTTGATGTAGAGGCTGGCTCGTATGCAGGTGCTAAGGGCTTAATGCAAGTGACTATCCCAACTGCTAAGTTTATTGCAAAAAAGTATAAGTTATCTCTAACTGGTGGTAATGATATGGAGTCGCAGATATTTGTCCCAGAAAATAATATAAAGATAGGAACGACAAATTTATATTTCTTGGAGAAGCTCTTTAAGAAAAATCTAATCTTGGGTATAGGTGCGTACAATGCAGGACCTGGTAATGTAGCTAAATGGCTAACTAAAAAAGAGGTCCCTGCTAAGCAATGGATTGAAAATATTCCATTTGGTGAGACTAGACATTATATCCGTAAAGTACTGGTTTATATGGTTGTGTATAATAATTTTGTATTTAAAAACAAAAAAGATAAGATAAGTAATTTCTTGGATTCTAATTTATCTGATAAGCAGAGCTTTAGGTAGGTAAAAAGGTAAAATAACAATGAAAACAAAGTATGAAACTAATTAAGATTTCCACCTCTATTTGTAGTAATATTTACATTTAGATTTACTATAAAATATTTATTATGATTTCTCACCTTAGGGTACACTCAGGATTTTCTGTAGTTGATAGTACAGTTCGTTTAAATGATCTTTTTGCTGCGGCTAAAGATAAAAACATTGCTGCAATTGCATTGACAGATGTATCAAATTTGTTTGCTGCAGTTAAGTTTTATAAACAAGCTTTAAAAACAGGTATTAAGCCGATATTTGGGGTTGAGCTAAAAATTGATACAGATTTTGGTGTATGTGATTTGGTATTGCTAGCTGAAAATAATGATGGCTATCAAAACATTGTAAAACTTGTATCAAAAGCGTATCAAGAAGCTGAGAGATTTGGCTCTATTCCATTGATTCCAAAAGAGTGGCTGAAACACGAATGTCTTGATGGGATTATTTGCTTAAATGGTGGTCAAAATGGTGAGCTTGGTAAGGCTATTTTACAGCAAAATAAAGAAGCTGCAAAAGCAGTACTTGATTCATATCTTGAGATATTTGGTAAAGATAATTTTGTAGTAGAGATACACAAGTTAAAATATGAAAATGAAGGGCTTTATAATGAAGAGGCTCTTAATCTCATTAGTGAAAATGATTTGCTTGCAGTTGCGACTAATCTTACTGTGTTTATGGAAGCAAATGATTTTGATATTCACGAAATTCGTTCTTGTATCAATGAGAAAACAACGATACTTGATGAGACTCGTAAAACAAAATTTACGCGAGAGCAATATTTAAAATCATCAGATGAAATGTATAGTGCATTTGATTTTGCTCCTGTACTTGTTGATAATACTTTAGCTATTGCAAAACGCTGTAATGTGACATTTGATCTTGGTAAGCCACGCTTGCCTAGTATGGATATACCTGAAGGACTTACTGAGAGAGAATATTTGTCGAAACTTTGTTTTGCTGGCTTAGATAAGCGACTTGAAAAAGTGCTAGCAAATAAGCCTCAAGATAAGCACGACCATGTAATTAAAGTCTATAAAGACAGACTTCAAATTGAGATAGATATTATTTGTGATATGGGTTTTCCGGGGTATTTTTTGATTGTGGAAGATTTTATCCGTTGGTCTAAGGAAAATGATATTCCTGTAGGTCCTGGGCGTGGTTCGGGTGCTGGTTCACTAGTTGCTTATTCATTACTAATTACAGATATTGATCCGCTGCCGTACGGTTTACTTTTTGAAAGATTTTTGAATCCTGAAAGGGTGTCAATGCCCGATTTTGATATAGATTTTTGTATACAAGGTCGTGATAAAGTTATCAAATATGTAGAGCAGAAGTACGGTAAACAAAGTGTAGGGCAAATCATAACTTACGGTACTATGGCAGCGAAAGGTGTGGTGCGAGATGTGGTGCGTGTAATGGGTCAAAGTTATGGCTTTGGTGATATGATTGCAAAGCTTATCCCAGAGACACCGGGAACAACATTTAAAAAGATACTTTCCAAAGAAAAAGATGGTAAGCCAAATGGTGACTTCTGTGAACCACTATACGATGAAATACAAAATAACGAAGATGTAGCAGATATTATCGAGAAAGCACAAAAGCTAGAAGGTCTGCCACGAAGTGTGGGTCGGCATGCTGCAGGTTTGGTAATATCGCCGACTGTGATTTCGGATTTTTCTCCAGTGTATTGTGAAGATAAAGGTGGCGATATTGTTACTCAATTTGATAAAGGCGATGTTGAAGATGTAGGGCTTGTGAAGTTTGACTTTTTGGGCTTAAAAAACTTAACTATTATTAAAAATGCTATCAAAAGTATAAATGCTAAAAAAAGCAAAGATGAAAAGCCTTTTGATATATCTGATATCCCATTAGATGATGAGCAGACTTATAAACTTCTACAAGCTGGTAATACTACAGGGGTATTTCAACTAGAGTCTCAAGGAATGCGACAAATTGTCAAAGACTTAGGCACTTCAAACTTTGAAGAAATTATCGCACTAGTAGCACTATATCGCCCTGGTCCGATGGAAAATATCCCAACATTTGTCGATCGTAAGCACGGCAGGAAACGCACGGTATATTTACACCCATTGCTAGAGACAGTACTGCAAGAGACTTACGGTATACCAGTTTATCAAGAACAGGTGATGCAGATGGCTCAAAAGCTTGCAGGCTATACTCTTGGCAGTGCAGATTTGTTACGCCGAGCTATGGGTAAGAAAATTGCAGCAGAGATGGAAATGCAAAGAAAAATCTTTAAAGATGGTGCTTTAGAACATAACGGTATAGATGCAGGTTTGGCAGATGAGATATTTGACCAAATAGGAGCATTTGCAGGTTATGGCTTTAACAAATCGCATGCTGCAGCTTATGCACTTATTGCCTACCAAACAGCATACCTAAAAGCACGCTACTCCGATGAGTATATGGCTGCACTTCTATCTGGAGATATGGGAAATACTGATCAACTTGTGAAGTTTATGCTTGATTGTAAGGATATGAACATTACAGTCAAAGCACCAAATGTCAATGAAAGTTTGTATGACTGTATTGCGGTGTCTAAGAGGCATATATTATTAGGACTTGGAGCTATAAAAGGGCTTGGTACGGAGGCTATAAAAAGCATTCTTAATGACAGAGAGGAAAATGGTAGATTTGGCTCGATGTTTGATCTTACACGCCGAGTAGATCTGCGTAAGGTCAATAAAAAAGCTCTTGAAGCACTGTGTTTTGCAGGTGCATTACATGAAATATCAAACAATAGAGCAACTGCTGCAAATAGTATCGAAATGGCTATAAAAAATGCCAGCTATGTAAATGATATGGCAGCAGCAGGGCAAGATGATTTATTTGGCTTTAATGAGCAAGAAGATGATGACACTGATGTTGAGCTAGAAAAAGAATGCTACAGAAGTGAATGGAGCTTAAAAGAGCTTTTAATTAATGAGAAGAAAGCCTTGGGTATGTACTTTAGTGGGCATATTATCGATGAAGAAAGTCATTGGCGAAATCATGTGAGCTTTAGTGATTTGTCAAAAATCCAACAACCAAGTATGGATGGCAATTCTGTAAGGATTATCGCAAGCTTAATCACACCTGCTATGCGTCGTAAGACCAAGAAGGGCAGGGTTCTTTATATTCTCAACATTGATGATGAAAAAGACAGAGCAGATTGTCTAATCGGTGAAGAGGTATTTGCATCTGTAAAAGATAATATCAATGTAGATGATGTGATAGTTGTTGAGGGTAAGGTAAGAAGAGATGCTATGCGAGAGTCAAATGGGCTAAGTGTCGACAAGGTTCTACCGATTGCACAGTATATTGATGAGACATTCAATAAGGTAAATCTAACCTTAAAAAGTGAGCAGGTAAATACCACAAATCTTGAAAAAGTATTGCAAAGTTTAAAGAAAAACATAGTTAATTCAGAGGCTAGTGAGAATAAAATTTTAGAAATTTGTGTAGCTTTAGATGATGTCAAAGCAAGTTTCGATAGATTGAATAAGCCTTTTTCTGTGTATGAGTTTGTAAATAGTGTTAGTCGGTTGATAGCTGAGGGTAGTACGGTTGGTTTGAGTGGGGTTTGATTATTTTGGATGCATGAAGATAATAGCTTTAATTTGATATTGTGGCTTTTGGATACTACGGTCAAGCCGTAGTATGACTGTAATTTAATTGGAGTGTTTATTGTGAATTATTGGGTAGTAGGTGCAGATTTGGGGCATGATAATATTGAACTTATTATTGATGTAGAAAGTACAGTTGAAGAGACTAAGTGCCGTAACTGTGGTGCTATATGTGAGAAGCATGGTTCTGATAGAGAAATGGAACTACGCCACTTATCCATCCTTGGTTATAAAACCTATATTAGAATTAAACCTAAGCGAGATATATACTATAAATATACAGATAAATCAGTTAGTTAGTACCACTCAAACTTTGGAGTGTTATGAGCGTGGCGGTAGGCAAACCAAATACTATGAGGATAGATTTCTTTTCGAATTAATAAATTCAACAGTCGCTGATGTTAGCCGAAAAGAAGAAATAAGTAATCATACAGTAGACCATATGCTGGAGAATAAAATTAGTACAGATGTTGATTTCACAAGCATTACAACTCTTGGTATTTTGGGAATAGATGAAATTAGTTTACTTAAAGGACGTAAGCAGTACGTTATTATTATTAGCTATAGAGTAAATGGTAAGGTTTATGTTTTAACTGTGTTAAAAGGTAGAACAAAAGAGATCATAAAGTCATTCCTTTTATATCTAAGGTCTACTATTACGGAGGTTTGCAGTGATTTATATGACGGATTTATCAATGCTGCAAAAGAGGTGTTCGGTGAGGGTATTGTTACAGCAGATAGATTTCATGTTGCCAAGTTGTATCGTAAGAAGCTTGTAAATATTAGCAAATCAGAACTTAGAAGGCTTAAAAAGAAATTGTCTGATGAGCAATATAAATCATTTAAAGAAGCTACCGCTATATTGTGTAAAGGTCGAGACCACTTTACACAAGAGGAGAAAATGGCAATAAATAGATTGTTTGATCACTCGACTAAATTACGTCTAGCTTATCAATTTAGCGCGGAGTTAGGTGGTATATTTGATGGGCATCAAAGTAAGGCTGTAGCTAAGATAAAAATCAATAACTGGATAAATAGAGTTAATAAATCCAATATAAATTGCTTTAATGGATTTATTGTAACTTTAGAAAAATATATTGAAGAAATAACTAATTATTTCACTTCTCGAAATACTAGTGAGTTTGTACAAGGATTTAATAATAAAATTAAAGTTCTAACTAGACGATGTTATTGCCTGAAATCAGCTAAAAAATTGTTTCAAAGAATTAAATTAGATACAGAGGGGTTGGCTATGTTTAGGTTTTCTCCTAAAGAAGCTTCTGCGTGCTAATCTACGGAAAAGAGAAAAGAGCCCAAATATCTATTATGGTTTCAAATTTTAATTATTTTCAAATAACTGTAAGTGAGTGTAAAATATTTTTACTAGACATCACTGATAACCATAATAATATGCAAAGTGATTTAATCCCAAGAGAGCAATTAATAGATATACAAAAGTACAGATTTAAACGAGATAGAAACAAGAGATTACTAGCTAGAAATTTTTTATATACATACTTAAAAGATAGATATGGGATTAATAGTTTTGAACTGGATTACAACCAGTATCAAAAGCCATTTTTAAAAGATAATAAAGCTATAGATTTTAGTATTTCTTATTCAAACGATTTTGTACTAGTAGCTGTGAGTCATAAACATAAAGTTGGTGCAGACATTGAGTATATTGATAAAAATATCAATCATAATGAGCTGAAAGAAGTCATTATGCATAATGATGAAATTAAATATTATAATCAATTACAAACAGAAGAAGCTAAAGTTGATTTCTTTTTTGAGGTGTTTAGTACTAAAGAATCTCTGATAAAGAGCATGGGAATGGGACTATACTTTGATGTTAAAGCTATTGATATTTTAAATCTAAAAGCATCAGAAGAGTTTGCAAGTAGAAATCACTCTTTAACAACGAGCTTATTTGATCAAGTGAAGATGGATTATAAAGCTTCTATAAGTTTATTTACTTAATAGAATTCTTGCAAAACTCAAAAACCTAGTAAAAGAAACATATATAATTTATTAGTAAACATGATTTGTAGGTAGGCTGTCAATAGGCAAATTAGATAAAGAAATTGAGTTTTGCAAGAAGTCTAATATGGTAAAATAATAGCAATCTAAAATTAGTTATATTCTCGTGAAAAATATTAATTCAAAAGCAATACTTTTTACACTTTGTTTATTTATCTTTATTGACTCTATAAGTGCGGGTATTATATTTCCTATAATGCCGGAGTTATTTTTAAATGCTCAATATGGATTAGTATCATCTAGCAGTTTCTTAAGTCCACAAATGTTGTATGGATTGGCATTTGCATTATTTCCATTAGCTGGTTTTTTTGGTATGCCGATAATAGGTTCTTTATCTGATTATTATGGTAGAAAGAATCTTATGATAATAGGTATCTTTGGTATATGCCTTAGTGATGTAATATCTTGTATATCTATATTTAATCATAGCGTTTATTTGTTTTTATTATCTAGGCTTATAATGGGTTTTTGTGCCGGAGCTTTTGTTGTTGGTAATGCTATTATTGCGGATATTAGTGGTGATGAGAAATCTGGTATGAATAATTTCAGATGGCCAATGATAGCATCTATATCGGGTTTTGTGCTGGGTCCTCTGATTGGTTCAAGTGGAGCATTAGTAGAAGGCTCATCATCTTTAATGTTACCATTCTTGGTAGCCTTATTGTTAGGTTGGCTAAACTTGTATATGCTCTATAAATATCTACCAAATACATTAAATAAAAAATCTAAAGAATTATTTTCAGTTTGGAAAGTCTTTAAATCGATGTATAGTGTTTTAAACTCAAAACTACTAATAGCACTTAGTATAAGCTATATATTATTTCAATTCTGTATAGGTCTATTTATACAATCTATATCTTTGTATTTGGCTCAAAGTTTTGATTATAGTACAGGTAATATTGGTTTGTTCTTTACATTTATGTGTGTGGGTGTAGCATTATCTTCTATGGTTATACAACCAATTTTACTTAAGTTTATGGAAGTGAAAAGTATTGTCTCAATTAGTGTGTTAATTGTTTCATTGATGCTATTGATTCAGGGAGTAAATGAATTGCAAACAATAGATGCATCTTTAGGTTTCGTAATTATCACATCTTTTATATTATATTTATTTTTACCTTTAGCAGGAACTGGATATACATCGATATACTCGAATCTTTCATCATATAAGAGTAAGGGTTCAGTGATGGGTCTTATGGGTCAGATGTATTCAGTAACATGGTTTATGGGTGGTATATTAATTGGATATATGGTTGAAGCCGATGAGGCAATGATGATGTTTATAGCTAGTGGCTTAGGTTTTATAAGTTTTTTAATATGTTTTTTTATAAAGAGGTTTGTTTAGATGGGTTTAAGTAATACAGAATTAAGAGAATTGCCAATATCAGAGTATCAAAAGAGATTTTTCTTAGAGTGGGCAATTGATCCAGATAGTACTAAGTATAATGTTTCTTTGGTTTATAAGATAAAAGGTGATTTAAATAAGCAAGCCCTCAAAAGAGCATGTGAGAAATTTACACAAGATAATGAAGTCGTTCATGCTAGATATTCAGATGATGGAGAGAATTGCTTTTATGGTGATTATAAAATAGATGACTTTTATGAAGAGCTGATAGTTAAAGATGCTAATGAAGAGATTGTTCATAAGACATTGAGAGAGCTATTAGATAGAAAGTTTGATCTAACCCAAGATATTCTTCAGAAATTTTATTTAATTGAAGCTAGTGCTGATTTACATTATTTTATTCTGCTAGCCAATCATCATATAATTACTGATGCCACTTATGCTGTTCAAATAGTTGAGCAAGTTAGTGCAAACTACAATGATTATGTTTTAAGTGGTGTTATAGTTGAGAGAGAAACAATATCTTTTTCAAAAGCTATTGAAGCTGAAAAAAATATCTTAACAGAAGATTTTAATAGTCAATCTAAAATATTTTGGCAAGAATTCATAGGAGATGCCCCGTTAAATATTGAATTACCATATAAAAGTAGCTTAACTAAAAATATAAGTTGTGAAGCAGAAAATATATATTTTAGTATTGATGAACTGCAGACGCAAAAAATTAAGAAGCTAGCTCGTGGATACAAAACAACACCATTTATTTTGATATCAGCTATATATGGTATTGTATTGTATAAGTTTACAAATCAACAAGAGTTTTTATTGAGTTACCCTGTAGATATGCGATCAGCAGGTTTTAAAGATGCTACTGGTTGTTTTGTGAATAATTTGCCATTAAAAATGGACTTGAAAGATCATCGTTTATTTTCAGAGTTGTTAAAAGATATAAGTAGTCAACGAAGAGTAGTCAATAAATATCAAGGCTATTCTATGACTCATATAATAAATGACCAAAGAAAATTAAAAGGGGAGTTAGGAGTTAATTATTTTAATGTTGGCATAACTCAAACAAATTTGAATGGATTAAAGTTTGATCTAAATAATTTAGAAGTTGACCCAGTAGATATATCTTGGTCAGATGAGACTATTGATGAATTAAGTTTATTGTATGATGAGCGCTCATCAAAGCAACTCAAATTTAAATTATCTTGTAAAAAGGAGTTATTTGCTGAAGGTTTTATAGATCAGTTTAGAGAAGCTTTTAAAAAGTTAATATATGATGTTTTAGAAAGTCAAGATTTTGATATAAATCAGTATTCAATATTATCTAAAGCAGACTATCAGACTATAGTCTATGATTGGAATCAGACAGATAAAGATTGCCCTAAAGACAAGACAGTTTATCAGTTGTTTGAAGAGCAGGTTGAGCAGAATCCAGATAACATTGCACTAATCTACGAACAAGAAGAGTTAACTTACCAAGAGCTAAACAATAAGGCTAATCAATTAGCTAGATATATACGTAAACAGTATAAACAAATCACAAATCAAGAGTTGCCAGCAGATACGCTAATACCACTTTTCCTTGAAAGAAGTTTGGATATGGTGATAGGCATACTTGCTGTGATGAAAGCAGGTGGAGGATATGTGCCGATGGATCCTGATTATTCAGCTGAGAGGTTTAAGCATATACTCAAAGATACAGATGCTAAGCTTATAATTACACAAAGTTATTTGACAGCTAAGCTCAAAGAAGTAACGGATATCAATCTTATAGAAATAGATGAGCAAGATCACTCATTTATATATGGCAATGAAGAAACGACTAATTTACCGCGACATAGTCAAGCTAAAGATTTGGCTTATGTTATATATACGAGTGGTACTACTGGGTTGCCTAAGGGTGTGTTACAAACTCATGGTAATGTACATAGGTTGCTAAGTGCTACAGATCATCAGTTTAGCTTTAATTCAGGTGATGTATGGACCTTATATCATAGTTATATATTTGACTTTAGTGTTTGGGAATTATGGGGTTCATTAACTTATGGTGCTAAGTTACTAATACCTACTCAAGAATTAGTCAAAGATATATCTGGTTTTGTAGAGTTCTGTTCTACACATAAGGTTACGGTACTTAATCAGACCCCATCAGCATTCTATACATTTATTGATCAGTTAGATAATAAAGAGGGTATGGCTTTAAGTTCACTAAAGTATGTAATATTTGGAGGAGATGCATTAAATGTAAATCTTTTAAACAACTGGTGGAATTATAAAGAAGTTACAAATCTACAAACTACATTGATTAACATGTATGGAATAACAGAGACAACGGTACATGTTACTTACAAAGAAATAGAACAAGATGAGACTGTATCATCAAATATAGGAAGACCTATAGATGATTTAAAAACATATGTCTTAGATGAGTATAACCAACCAGTTCCAGTAGGTGTGATTGGCGAGTTATACATAGGTGGAGCTGGCTTAGCTAGAGGCTATCTTAACCGTTCTGAATTAACAGCTGAAAGGTTTATATCTAATCCATTTGCTACAGAGTCAGATATAGCTAAAGGTTATACTAGATTGTATAAGACAGGAGATTTAGTTAGATGGTTGTCTGATGGTAATATTGAGTATATAGGTCGTAATGATTTTCAGGTTAAGATTCGCGGGTATAGGATAGAGCTTGGAGAGATAGAGAATCAGCTAACTAAGATTAATGGTATTAAACAGTCAGTAGTGTTAGCCAAAGAGAATACGGAGACTAAATCACAATACCTTGTTGGTTATTATGTCCCAATAAAATCTAATACATTAGTCCAAGAGGACTTACTTAATCAGCTATCTAAGGTACTGCCAGATTATATGGTACCGAGTATATTAGTTGAGCTAGATAGTTTGCCACTTACAGTAAATGGTAAGTTAGATCGTAAAGTACTGCCTAATCCGGAGTTTGTTCGTGATGATAGTTATCAAGCACCTACAAGTGAGCTTGAAGTTAGTTTATGTAATACCTTTGCAGAAGTTCTAGGTTTAGAGAAAGTTGGTATAACTGATGATTTCTTTAGGGTTGGTGGCAATAGTATATTAGCTATTAAATTGGCTAATAGAATATCTAAAGCACTAGATACCAATATAAATGTAGCTGATATATTTAGTCATAAAAATGTCTCAAAGCTATCCTCTTATATTACAGATAACAAAATAGATAACGTAGTGATTCCAAGGCTTGATTTAAAACAAAGTCTATTATCATTTGCTCAAGAGAGGTTGTGGTTTATCGAGCAGTATGAGAGCGGGAGTAATGCCTATCATATTCCTATGCTTGTAGCACTTAATGATGATATAAATCTTGATGCTATTAAGCAATCAATATCATCAATAGTACAAAGACATCAAGTTCTAAGAAGTGTGTTTAAGACAGATGAAGAAGATAGTGATTATCAAGTTGTATTAAATGATGAGTTGGTTATTAATGAGTATAGTTATAAAGATACAGACATAACTAAACAAATAGATTTAGATATAAATACACCATTTGATTTGACTAATGACTACCCAATTCGTGTATCTATATATAGAGAAGAGAAAGAAGTTAAACTATTGATCAATATTCATCATATAGCCAGTGATGGCTGGTCAATGGATGTTTTACTCAAAGAATTAAATGCTTACTATGATCATTATGCTAATAATACGCCATTACAACTTTCAGAGTTAAGTATCCAATATAAAGATTTTGCTGTATGGCAGAGAGAGTTCTTACAAGGAGAAGAGTTAGATAAGCAATTATCATACTGGAAAGATAGATTATTAGGTTATGAAACGCTTAATATTCCAACAGACTATTCAAGACCAGCTAAGATAGACTATAGTGGTGATAATGTATCATTTGAGATAGATGAAGATACTTCAGATAAGTTAAGAGCTATAGCAAAAGAAAATAATTCATCATTGTACTCATTAATGCTAAGTGCATTTTATGTGTTATTACATAAATATACAGGTCAAGAAGATATAGTTATTGGCACACCAATAGCTAATAGACATCATAGTCAAACACAAGACTTAATAGGATTTTTTGTAAACAGTTTAGGGTTGAGAGAGCAATTAGATACAAATAAAAGTATTATAGATTTACTAAATGATGTCCATATTAATCTAATTGAAGCACAACGACATCAGGACTTGCCATTTGAGAGATTGGTAACAGCCCTCAATGTAGAACAAGATCAAAGTAGACATCCTGTATTTCAAATGATGTTTGGTTTACAGAGTTTTGGAAGTCAAGAGAATAAGCTATTTAAACCACTAACAGATAATGCTAGCTATAAAGTAGCTAAATTTGATTTAGAGTGTTTCATAGATGATAGTCAGAGTGAGTTACAAGGTTCATTGAATTATGCTACCGCTTTGTATAATAAAGAAACGATAGAAAGGTTGGTAAAGTCATATCAAAGAATATTAATACAGTTAACAAAAGCTGAAACAACTAAGATAAAAGATTATAAATTATTATCAAAGCAAGACTACCAGACTATAGTTTATGATTGGAACAAGACAAACAAACCATATCCTAAAGACAAGACAGTTTATCAGTTGTTTGAAGAGCAGGTAGAACAGAATCCAAATAACATTACATTAGTATATGAGCAAGAAGAGCTTACTTACAAACAACTAAACAACTAAACAACAAAGCTAACCAGCTAGCGAGATATATACGTAGACAGTATAGAGAAATAACAAATCAAGGGTTGCAAGTAGATACGCTGATACCACTATGTCTTGAAAGAAGCCTAGGTATAGCTAATCTGAAAGAGTTTTATTCCAATTCCATGACGCTTTTATAGCATCTTTAAAATCACTATATTTGTGCCTTATTCTTCTTAAAATATTTTTAAAATTAGCCCAAACTTTTTCTATTGGATTTAAATCGGGTGAATATTATAATGTCCCCAGATAAAAGTACCAATTAATAAAAAATTTTTATTCCTATAGATTATGAGCAGAAAAAGAATAACATATACAGCAGAATTTAAAGCAAAATTGGTGCTTGAAGTTTTAGAAGGAACAAAAACACTAAATGAAATAGCAACACAACATGA
>JBLFYO010000004.1:0-30589 GCA_047609165.1 Francisella sp. | reverse complement strand
GGACGAGATATTAAAATGGTTGCCGAAAAACTCAGATATAATAAAAAATAATGCCTTAAGTGAGCATATTCTAGCTCTGGGAAGGATTCACCCTCTACAAATGGCAACATAATTGGCGAAGGTATTGAGAATAATTATAAAATATGTAAATTGCTCTACAATTAAACCAAAACTCATGAGATCCCTAGTCAAGCTGAGGAATTCGGTTAATAAATATCTTTTTATCATCGCTATCAATTCTAATAATATCCATTTTTGCTATAATAGTAATCAAGTTTTATAAAGGACATACAAATGCAACTAGTCAATGAGATGAAAGATAAGGCTCTAGCTGAGCTAAATCTTGTCACGGATAAAAAAGCAGTAGATGATCTACGCGTAAAATATCTTGGTAAAAAAGGTGAGCTAACAGGCATGATGAAGCTGATTGCTACTCTGCCAAATGAAGAAAAGCCAAAACTTGGTCAAGCTGTAAATATAGCTAAACAAGCTCTTCAAGATGCTTTAAATATTAAGTTAGAGCTATTTGAAACTCAAGAGATAAATGAAAAGCTAGCTGCTGAAAAAATTGATGTAACATTAGATGGTACTGGTCAAAATCAAGGTTCACTCCATCCGGTTACAAAAACTCTTAATAGAATTCAAGATTTCTTTAAACAAAATGGCTTTAATGTTGAAGTTGGTCCTGAGATAGAAAGTGATTATTATAATTTTGAGACTTTGAATATCCCATCTCATCATCCAGCTCGTGCAATGCATGATACTTTCTATATAGATGATAATCATGTACTTAGAACGCATACTTCTGGCGTACAAATTCGTACAATGGAGAATCAAGAACCACCGATTAGAATTATTGCTCCTGGTAGAGTATATAGATGTGATTCAGATATTACTCATACGCCGATGTTTCATCAAGTTGAGGGTTTACTTATAGAAAAAGATGTTTCATTTGCCGATCTAAAAGGCTTACTTCACGCATTCTTGAACTCATTCTTTGAGAAAGATTTGAAAGTTCGTTTTAGACCATCTTATTTCCCATTTACAGAGCCATCTGCAGAAGCCGATATGGAATGTGTGATGTGTGATGGTAAGGGTTGTCGAGTATGTAAGCAAACTGGTTGGCTTGAAGTACTAGGTTGTGGAATGGTGCATCCAAAAGTTTTAACAGCAGGTAAAGTTGATCCTGAAATTTATCAAGGATTTGCATTTGGTATGGGTGTTGAGCGACTTTCAATGCTTAGATACGGAATTGATGATTTAAGAATATTCTTTGAAAATGATCTAAGATTTTTGAAACAGTTTTAATATTAAGGTTTTTACATGAAATTTAGTCATAACTGGTTAAATGAATATCTTACAGATACTCAAAATAGCCAAGAATTAGCAGATACGCTAACACTAGCAGGTCTGGAAGTAGATGCAATCGAGCCGGTAGTTACAGAGAAAGTAACTGGTGTAGTAGTTGGTCAAATCAAAACTATCACAAAGCACCCTGATGCAGATAAACTAAATATCTGTAGTGTAGATGTTGGTGAAGATGAAAACTCTACTATAGTTTGTGGTGCTAGCAATATTTATGAGGGTATGAAAGCTCCAGTTGCAAAGATTGGTGCTGTTTTACCAGGTAATTTTAAAATCAAGAAATCAAAACTTCGTGGACAAGAATCTTTTGGGATGATGTGTTCAGAAGAGGAGCTTGGTTTAGCAGAAAAAGCCCATGGTCTTATGGACTTACCAGCAAATGCTCCAGTTGGTCAAGATATAAACGAGTATTTAAATCTTGATGATAATATCATCGAAGTTGATTTAACTCCGAATAGAGCGGATTGCTTAAGTGTCTATGGTATAGCTCGTGAAGTTGCAGCACTTACAAAAGCTAGCTTAAAAAAAGTTGAAATTAAGCCAATAGATGCAACTATTGACGATACTAAAGAAGTTTCAATTACAGCGAATGACGCTTGTAAGGCTTACTATGGTTGTATTATCAAGAATGTAAATAATACTGCAAAAACTCCATTATGGATGATTGAGAAACTTAGAAGAAGTGGCGTTAGCTCTATCTCATTTTTTGTAGATGTAACTAATTATGTGATGCTTCTTACTGGTCAACCGATGCACGCTTTTGATCTTGATAAATTAGATGGTGGTATAAATATCCGCTATGCTAATGATAAAGAAAAACTTACGCTACTAGATGCTACAAAAGTAGAGCTAGAGAGTGATACTTTAGTAATTGCAGATGAGAACAAAGCTTTAGCAATAGCTGGTGTAATGGGTGGATTAGATTCATCTATTACAGAAATTACTACAAATATTTTCTTAGAAAGTGCATTTTTTGTACCTGAAAAAATAGCTGGTAAAGCGCGTAAATATAATTTACATACAGACTCATCTCATAGATTTGAGAGAGGTGTAGACCCTTTATTAGCAAAAGATGCAATGAGCTTAGCTATCAATCTGATAGTTAAAATAGCTGGTGGCGAAGTTGCTCCTATTCATGGTGCAGAAGAAACTGATTTTGTGCAAAAGCAAACAGCTATAAACTTGTGTGTGAAAAAGCTAAATAGAGTTTTAGGTACAGATTTTGATATTGAATATGTATCGCAAGTACTTACAAATCTACACATGAAAGTTTCTCAAAAAGATGAATGTTGTTTAGAGGTTATAGCTCCATCTTATCGTTTTGATATGGAGATTACAGAAGATCTTATTGAAGAAGTAGCTCGTGTATATGGTTATTCTAACTTACCTGAGACTATGCCAAGCTATAAAGCTACAAAGATAAATATTTCTGAGACAAATCAATCTATGGCAACTTTAGAAAGCCGTCTTGTTGATAGAGGTTATCATGAAGCGATTAACTATAGCTTTATTGATCCTAAGTTTGATGAGTTTTTCTTTGAAGACAAGGGTATAGCAATCAAAAACCCTATATCTCAAGATTTATCAGTAATGAGGCAGTCTCTTATTCCAGGGCTTTTGAATGCTTTTAAAGCAAATGTTACTCGTCAACAAACTAGAATTAGATTGTTTGAAAAGGGTGCTTGCTTTAAGTTGGAAAATAACCAAAGAATTCAATTTGATAGAATAGCAGGTCTTGCATTCGGTGAACTTTTAAACCTTAACTGGTCAAATACTAAGAAAATAGATTTCTTTGATGTTAAAGCAGATATTGAAGCTTTATGTACGGATGTTGCAGATTTAAGCTTTGAAGTTTGTGATGATGTAAAATGGCTCCATCCAGGTCAGTCAGCTTATGTGGTCGCTAATGGTAAAAGGATTGGTGTGATTGGCGTGATTCATCCAACAACACTTAAAACATTCCAAATAAAATCAAAAGCACCGATAGTATTTGAACTTAATTTAGATATCTTAAACTCTAAAGAGATACCTAGCTTTAATAAAATCTCTAAATACCCATCAGTATCAAGAGATGTATCTTTCTTAGTTGAAAAGAGTGTGTTAGCTGGTGATATTATCAAAGCTATTAATACTCTTGATATAAGTATATTACAAAATGTAAATATCTTCGATGTGTATCAAGATGATGCTAATCCGCGTAAGAGTTTAGCGATAAATATGCTTTTCCAAGATAATACTCAAACTTTAGCTGATGATGTTATCAATGATAGTATTGAAAAAGTCTTGAGCGTTCTAAAAGAGAAGTTTGTTATTGAGCAGAGAGTTTAGACAAGTATATTTGGTCTAAAATAGTCCGAATCTCCGGACGCCGATCCGGAGTCTCTTTATTTAACATCATTGATTTTTTAATGTAGTGACAAACCATTGGTCTGTTTTTTTAGGAACCCTTACATTAACGGAGTTAATATCTTCAAAATACTCTCTGCAAATAGGCTAGAGCGTTTATTTGTTAGGTGGTAACTATCTTTTGATGACTCATCTAGTATAGTTTTTGCCCAAGCATATAGTTTATCGACCTGCTTAATGCTATATACAAATGTCGCAATTTCATAGTTTAAAAACAAGCTTCTATTATCAAGGTTTACTGATCCAATCATTGCCAAGTTATTATCCACAAGGACAGCTTTTGCATGAATCATCCCTTCTGTGAAATATACATCGACATCGCAATCAAACAAATCACGAATATAGCTTGCTCTAGCTCTATCTACAATTTTATGATTAGAGTTTCTAGGGGTTATAACTTTTACATCTACACCTCTGTGTTTAGCTAGTACTATCGACTGAAACAAATCAGCAGATGGTATAAGGTATGGAGTAATAATCCAAATTTTATCTTTCGCAGAATTTATCGCAGTTATCAGTCCGCTATAAAGCTGATCTTTTTGCATATCTGGACCAGATGGAATTACTTGGATAAAAGTCTCTTCAGTGACGATATTTTTTATCTCAAATTTGATTTTTTGATTTGTAGCAAAATGCCAATCTGAACAAAAAACCTTAAGATAATACGCAATAGATTCTCCTTGAATTTTAAATAGCAAATCTTCCCACATTCCTTCATGCTCAAATGGAGACATATATTCATCACCAATATTCATACCGCCACTAAAAGCTGTAGCATTATCTATTATATAAATTTTACGATGATTTCGGTAGTTTACATAGTTACGCAAAGGGTTTGATAGCAATGGCATAAAAAATACAATTTCAGCACCTAACTTGCGTAGATTTCTAAATATTCTTCTGTTGTGTCTATATACATATAAAGATCCTAAAGAATCTATAAGCATCTTGACATCAACGCCTTCAGAAGCTTTTTTCTCGAGAGCCTGTATTACAAGCTTAGATGTTGTGTCATTTTTAAAAACATAAGTCTGAATGTATATATTTTCTTTTGCTGAGTTTATTACATCTATAAATGCATTAAATGAATCTACTCCATTTGTATATATATCAAAAGAGTTTCTTATAGTGAGGGTAGGCAGTTCTAGACTAGAAAATACATTAATAACATTAGTAGGTAAATCCCTACAGGCAAGGTCTTTATCTATACAAATATATTCATTAGGGTATTCACTAATACTCATATCTTCTTTTTGCCAGAACTTACGAGTATCTTTTCGTTGAAATATAAAAAAGAAAGGTATGGCAATATAAGGAATAAATAATATTGCTAAAAGCCAAGCTAGGATATTTGATGCTGATTTTTTATCAACTATTAGCTTTAGCACAACAATGATTGTAAATAGTTGACATACAAATAAGACAATGTTTGCCTCTAGTATATAGAGTAAATTTAGTAAGAAGTTTTCCATTTATGTATTTTCATTTGATAATGAATTGCTAAATTGTATCATACTGATAAAAAACAATCTTTTTATAAAATAGTTAATAAAGTATAATTATCTACAATTACAACAAATACCTAAATTAGTGTAAAGCTAGATATATGATAAGAACAGAAAACACTATAAAAAGAAAAGTTCAAGATGGTCAAAAACTTATTCCTAATATTAAAAATATAATATTGGTAGCATCAGGTAAAGGTGGAGTTGGTAAATCTACAGTCACTTCAAACTTAGCTGTATCATTTGCAAAAATGGGAGCTAAAGTTGGTGTATTAGATGCAGATATATATGGACCAAGTCAACCGACATTATTTGACCTAAAAGAAAATCCAAATACTACAGATAAAAAGAAAATTATTCCACTTGAACGCTATGGCGTGAAGATGATATCAATAGGCAATCTTATAGACCCTGAATCTGCTGTGATTTGGCGTGGTCCAATAGTTTCAAGGGCTTTAATGCAACTTTTGAATGATACTGATTGGGGCGATCTTGACTATCTATTTTTAGATTTACCTCCTGGTACTGGAGATATCCAACTTACTATATCAAAAAATATGCCTGTAACTGGAGCTGTGATTGTAACTACTCCACAGGATTTATCACTTATAGATGCTAGAAGAGCTGTTGCGATGTTTGAAAAAGTGAAAATCAAAACTCTAGGTGTAGTAGAAAATATGAGCTACTATATATGCCCAAAATGTGGCAATAGCGAGCATATATTTGGTGAAGATGGGGCACATTTGCTTTGCGGTAAAAATGAGATTGAATTTTTAGGTAATCTACCACTACATAAAAGTATTCGAGAAAATGCAGATAATGGCAAGCCTTATGTAAGCTTAGAAAAGAATGATAATATTAATAATAGCTATATGAGTGTCGCTGAAAACTTGTTACATGAGATTGAAAAACTGCCAAAGGCGAGTAGTTTAGATTCTATTGGTGTTAAATTAGAAAGTTAAACTATACAAGGGTTAGGAGAAAACAAAATGGCTATAAAAGCAGATAAATGGATAAAAAGAATGTCAGAAGGTCATAATATGATCGAACCTTTTGAAGCAGGGCAAATCAAACAAGTTAATGGTGAAAAGATAGTTTCTTATGGGACTTCTAGCTATGGTTATGATGTGCGTTGTGCAGATGAATTCAAGATTTTTACAAACATCAACTCAACAATTGTAGATCCTAAAAATTTCGATGATAAGAACTTTGTCGACTTTAAAGGTGATGTTTGTATTATCCCACCAAATTCATTTGCTTTGGCTCGTACTGTTGAGAAGTTTAAAATCCCTCGTGATGTACTTGTAGTTTGTCTAGGCAAATCTACTTATGCTAGATGTGGCATAATCGTAAATGTAACACCACTTGAGCCAGAGTGGGAGGGATATGTAACACTAGAGTTTTCAAATACTACACCGTTACCAGCTAAGATTTATGCAAATGAAGGAATTGCTCAAATGCTATTTTTTCAATCAGATGAAGCTTGTGAAACTTCTTATGCAGATAAGGGCGGTAAATATCAAGGGCAAGTCGGAGTGACTTTACCGAAGTGTTAGGTAAGTGATTAATTGAACATGAACTATTTTAAAGTAAGTGTTCACCTAATGAAATCTCCAACTGGAATTTCTCAATCGCTTTTTGTGGCAGTATATGGCGTATACCATATACTGGAAAATCCATAGAGGCAGATAGATAAACATTAATAGCATCAGTCAATTTTATTTTATTATCTTCGCTAATAGTATCTGGTTCATATTTCATCAAATTAGTAATTGCTAATCTTGATAGTTCTTTCTTAGCCATACACTCAACAGTTAATTCTTTTAAACAAATACCCCAAGTTCCATCTACCCAATAGCTCCATGCTTGATCAAAATTTTGACACCCCGGAGTTTTTATACCTTTGAATTCTTCTTCTAACTGAAGGCGAAAATTTACTTTAAGCTGTTGATTTATTGCTGTTAGCTCATGAAACTCAGATAAAGCAAGAGCTTCTTTTGTCAAGTTTATAATTGATGGATGATAATAGCGTACTCTAGTTGAAGCAATATGGTCTTCTGCAACAAGACTTGAAAACATGTCAATAGTGCGTACCTCATAAGAAGGTCTCGGAATACATTGCGCCGTTTCTAATTTACAAATATCTAGCTCATCGACATTACATTTTCCAGCAAGCTCCGATAATGTTATATATTTTATCTTGATAAAATTTTTCATTTTTTCTTGTTTCAATTGTTGCATGTAATTGTCCTTATTTATTAAGCGTAATGTTTTTCTCATGATTGATAAGCCATTCTTTTCGTATAATGCCTCCACCATAACCACCTAAGTCACCATTGCTATTTATAACTCTATGGCAAGGAATTATAATCGATATTTAATTTGCACCATTTGCTTGAGCAACAGCCCTGTATGCAGTGGGTTTTTATGCATTTTGCAAGATCTGCATAAGATAGTGTTTCTCCAGCTGGAATATCATACTTGCTTTTGAAATGGAGTACCAACTAAGTTGAGAGGTGTTTTAAAAATTATATTTTCACCTTGGAAGTATTGTTCAAGCTCAATTTTTAATTGTTTGATAATAGGTGTTTCTTCAGGGATAATAGCAGCACTTAATCCTTTTCTAAGACGCTCGACTTCAAGTTCTAAGCCACGACGGTCAACAAATTCTAATAGATACAAGCCCTCATTATCAGCAATGGAAACCATAGGTCCAAGCTTAGTATCTAGCCAAGTAGCATTCAATATACGACATTCGGATTTTGTCGGAGCTGCACCCATAATTTTTGAAAATGCATCACGAAAGCCGCTTCCAGATTCATAGCCTGAGGAGAGTTGAGCATTAATAACTAAGTTTCCTTTCTGAATATGTTTCATGGCTAACCCCATTCTTCTTGCTCTAGCATATTCTACAAAGGTCATACCAAATCGTTTTTTAAATTGGCGTCTTGCTGTTGATGCATAATAGATAATTTAGCAAAGTCTTTATCTTTCCAGCATTTCTCAGGATTAGCTTCCACAGCTTCCACAAGTTGTTTAATAATTGGTGAGACTTGATTAGGTTGGCAACGTTGACATGCTCTATAAGAAGCTAGCATAGCTTCTTTAGCTGATCCAAAAAATTCACAATTAATAAACTTTGGTTTTCTAGCGGGGCAGGTCGGTCGACAAAAGACTCCTGTTGTTTTCACCCCAACAAATAAAGTTCCTTCAAATTCAGGATCTTTATTTAACAATGACTGATAATATATTTCTTTATCATTTTTTGAAATCACATTTGTACCAGAATAGTTCTTTGAGATTAATTATATCGATTAAAAAAAATAGCATCGCCGAAAATTAGGCATTGATTTTTATAATTTAAATTTGATAATCTTATTGGATGTATTATATCAATTGAAAATTCAGAAACCTGATAAAGATTAGTGATTGATTCTTCCGCTTATAGCTTGGAATGCTCTTAGTTCAAAAAGAGGTAAGCTAGCAAAAGCATAATCAAAGATATCAGCTTGTATACCTTCATAATTAACCCAATTTGTATCATTAGTAAATATATATAACTCCACAGGCAAGCCTGTTTCTGTGGGCTGTAGCTCTCTTACCAAAAATGTAAGTCCCAGATGAATCTTTGGATGTTGGCGAAGATAGTTTTCCATATAAGCTCTAAATAGAGTTACATTTGTGGTTTTTTTACTAAAATCAAAGTCTTTAAGATATTCTTCATTTTTTAGTTTATTTATAAGTTCGGCATCACAAAACTTAATAGTATTAATATCTATATTAATAGAGCGTTTTATTCTTCGTCCACCAGTTTCAACCATACCACGCCAGTTTTGTACACTATTGTTAATCAAAGTGTAAGTTGGTAGCGTTGATATCGTTTTATCAAAATTACGAATCTTGACCGTATTAATAGACACATCCATCACATCACCATCTACACCAGCTGATGGTATAGTGATCCAGTCACCGACACGAATCAAATCAAGAGCAGCTACCTGAATATTGGTTACAAAACCTAAGATAGTATCTTTAAAAACTAACATCAATACTGCAGATAAAGCACCTAAACCAGTTAAAAATGCGATAGGTGACTTATTAAGCAATAAGGACACGACTAAAACAAAGGCTATAAAAAACAAAATGATTTTTATAATTTGGGCATAACTCTTTAAAGAGTGATTCTTAAAGTAAGGTAGAGTCTGAAAATAACCAAACATAGCATCAACAAATGCTACTAAAAACCAAATGATCGCTATTATTATATATATCTGAGCAATAAGCTGAATAACACTTACTAAACTTATAGTCCATTGATGATCGGGGTATATCGCAAAACCTATTGTTAAGAAAATAAAGATACCTGGAGCAATATGCGAAAGTCTTTTAAATACATGGTGTTGAGCTAGTATTTGAGCTAGATTTGACTGTGATTTACTAAATTGTAGCTTAATAGTTTTTACTATATATCTATTTAGTATGCTACTAATAATTCGAGACATTAGTAGTACTATTAAAAAAATAGTTAAAAAGCTTAATATAACAGCGAGTTCATGATGTTGAATCATCTCAAAATAGAATAATTTTAAATTTTCTAGCATAGATTTGTATCCTCTTAATTGATTTGTATAGAAGTGTTTATTGACTTAAGAATTATCTTCGGTAGAAGATTCTTTTGCTACATTTTCTAATGGTGTATTAGCTGTTGAGTTAGTTTTTTTCTTAGATTTATTTGTGGATGAATCTTTACTGCTATCTGTGGAGCTATCCTTAGCTGGTAGTAAAGCAGCAATTTGATTTAGCATATTATTAATAAGTTGCCCTTGTAGATAGTCATACTGTCTATTAGCTTCATTACTTTGAGATAACACTACCCCAGCGTTAGATTGCCAGAATTGTTGATTACTCAATGTTTTATTCGGGATAATAGGCTCTTCTACATCTGGTCGAACGATGTTATAAGCTACAGTAAGTTTCAATTGGTAAGTATTATTAGATGCTCCACCAACTACACTTGTCATTTGTGATGTTTTAGCTACATTTTGAAGGTTTATAATATAATCTGCATCTTTATCATCACTTACAACATCTGCTTTATAAGAAATCAAACTTCTGCGTAATTCATTTGCATAGCTACTAAAGTTATTATCCTCAATAAAAAATTTAGCACCTATAATACTACCAAAATTACCAGCATCACCATCTATTATTACACCACGAGGATGAAAACCACAGGCAGCTGACAATAAAACAAATACTAAGACAAAATATTTTTTCATAACCATATATTATTTAACCACTATATTTATAAGTTTTTGAGGTACATAGATTACTTTGACAATCTCTTTGTTATCAATAAAATCTACAACTTGACTATCAGCCATTACTTTTGACTGAATCTCTTTTTTAGAAAGGGTAGAATCTAGTTCAAGCTTTGCTTTTAGCTTACCATTAATCTGCACAACAAGTAAGAAATCATCTTTTTGTAAAGCCTTTTCATCTAAAGTTGGGAAGCTTGCATTTAAGATATCATCGCCTAAAGCAAGTTCTTGCCATAAGTTATGACATAAATGTGGAGCAAATGGAGAGAGTATTCTTAGTAAAATACTAAAACTTTCTAATTTTACTTCATTACTTAGGTTTTCATAATCATTTAGTGTGTTAAGTATCTTCATACATGCAGAAACTACAGTATTAAATTGACTTTTATCAAAATCAAATATTGCTTGCTTTAGTACAGTATGAATTTCGAATCTAGCCTTTTTATCTTCTTTAGATAGATTACTAGTATCATTATTAGTCGCTGAAATAGCATCTTTATTCGCTTGTGAATAATTAAACACTTTACGCAAAAATTTATAAGCACCTTCGACACCAGTATCTGACCATTCAAGAGATTGCTCAGGAGGAGCTGCAAACATACTAAATAGCCTTACAGTATCTGCACCGTACTTATCTATAAGTATTTGCGGGTCTACGGTATTACCTTTAGATTTAGACATTTTAGCACCATCTTTTAAGACCATGCCTTGTGTAAGTAGGTCTATAAATGGCTCATCAGTCGTAACTAAGCCTTCATCACGCATAAGCTTATGGAAGAACCTTGCGTATAAAAGGTGCATAATAGCATGCTCAATCCCGCCTATGTACTTATCTACAGGTAGCCAGTAGTTTGCCTCATCTGACAACATTTTATTAGCAGTAGGGCATGTATAACGAGCATAGTACCAAGATGATTCAAAGAATGTATCAAAGGTATCAGTCTCTCTTTTTGCTTTTACACCACAATTAGGACAATCTACATTAAGAAAACTAGGCATATCTTTTAAAGGAGAGCCTGCAGCTGTCAATGTTACATCTGTAGGTAGCTTGACAGGTAGATTCTCTTCTTTCTCTGGAACAATACCACAACTATCGCAATGCACCATAGGAATAGGGCAACCCCAGTATCTTTGGCGGGAAATACCCCAATCACGGATTCTAAAATTAGTAGTTTCTATACCTTTTTTGTCATCACAAACTTTTTTCTTTATCGCGTAATAAGCTTTTTTGAAGTTTAGGCCATCAAATTCACCAGAATTAATTAAAATACCTTTTTCTATAAAAGCTTCTTTATCTAAAGCTACTTTTAGTTTTTTATCATTTGATTCAATTACTTGTTTGATTGAAATGGCGTATTTTTTAGCAAATTCCCAATCTCTTTGATCATGAGCTGGTACACACATTACTGCCCCAGTACCGTAGCTCATCAACACAAAGTTTGCTACCCAGATATTTACTTCTTCACCAGAAATAGGGTGGATAACTATTATATCGGTCATAGAACCAATCTTTTCTTGAGTAGCTAAATCAGCTTCCATAGTTGAAGATTTTTTACAGTTTTCAATAAACTCAGCAAGCTCAGAATTATTCTTCGCAGCTTCTAAAGCTAGAGGGTGTTCAGGAGCAATTGCTAGGTAGCTTACACCCATAAGAGTGTCTGGTCGAGTAGTGAAAACTTCAATAACCTTATGGCTTTCTTTCACTATGAATTTAATAGTTAAGCCTTTTGACTTACCGATCCAATTTGTCTGCATTGTCTTAACAGCTTCTGGCCATTTAGCTAACTTATTTATGTCTGCAAGTAGCTCATCAGCATAGTCTGTAATTTTTAAGAACCATTGTGGGATTTCTTTTTTCTCAACTAAAGCCCCCGATCTCCAGCCACGACCATCGACAACTTGCTCATTTGCCAAAACAGTCTGATCCACAGGATCCCAGTTTACAACCGAGTTTTTGCGATAAGCTAAACCTTTTTTATAAAGTTGAATAAAGAACCATTGTTCCCATTTGTAATAATCCTCATCACAAGTTGCAATCTCACGCGACCAATCAAAGCTAAAGCCTAATGTGCTTAATTGTGATTTCATTTGAGCAATATTGCTGTGTGTCCATTCATGCGGAGATCTTTTATGCTTAATTGCAGCATTTTCAGCAGGCAGACCAAATGCATCCCAGCCCATAGGGTGAAGTACGTTCTTACCTTGCATCTTTTGGTAACGAGCAATTACATCACCAATTGTGTAGTTGCGTACATGACCCATGTGTAGTGTACCACTAGGATATGGTAGCATTGCAAGACAATAAAACTTTTCTTTTGATTTGTCTGAGACAGCTTTAAAACTATCATTTCTTACCCAAAAGTTTTGAGCATTTTTCTCTATTTGTGTGAAGTTATATTCGTTCATAGCTGATATAAGCCTAGTTTTATTAATTTTGAAAATGTATAGATTTGATTTTATGCGAAATTAAAGAAAATATCTAGTTTTCAGACATCCAAGTTTCAAGAATCACACAAGCTGCCATTGCATCAACTTTGATATGACTAACTTTTTTATCTTTTACGCTCTCTAATCGCCATCTAGCTTCACGAGTTGAGTATGCTTCATTTATTAAATGTACCGGTTTTTTATACCTTTCTTCAATTTCTATAGCAAATTTGCGAGCATCACGAGTGATATCCGTATCTAAATCCCTAGTATCTAAAGGTAGTCCAACGATGATATCAGAAGGATTCCAGCGTTTCATAACCTTGTCTAAATCTATCCAGTTAGGTACACCATCAAAAGCCTCTACTGTGCCTACAGGACTTGCTGTTTTCGTAATCATTTGACCGCTTGCTATACCAATTCGAGCACGACCATAATCTATCCCTAAGAGAGCTTTAAACATCAGCAGTGTCCTATCTTGTCAAATAAAGTATCAAAACTTTGCATAGCATAACCTGCATGCTCTAAGTGATGTTGCCACTTTGAGTTGTTTTCGTAGTTAAATAAGATTTTTTTGCTTAGTTTTGTAGTTACTACCCAGTCATTTGACTTTATCTCATCACATAGTTGCTCAGCAGTCCAACAGCTATAGCCTACAACTGCCAAAAAGTACTCAGGCAGTATGTTGTTAGCTAAATCTTCTAAAATGTCCATGGAAGCTGTCAAAGCTAGTCCAGCATCGAGTTTTATGGTTGACTCATAGTTTCTACCATTAGTCGTGTGCAGTATGAGAATTTTATTTGGGCTGATTGGTCCGCCCATATAAAGAGGGTGATTAAGTATCTCATCAAAAGTGTCTGAATGAGGGATAAATAATTCCTCAAAAACATCACGTAAACTCTCGCCAGTTAAGGGTTTGTTTATAATTAAGCCCATTGCGCCATGCCTGTCATTTTGGCATAAATATATGACTGATTTAGTAAAAATAGCATCATCTTTGATTAAAGGAGTTGCTAATAAAACTTCACTTTTATGGTTTTGAAACATATTATCTAGTAATAACCTATGTATTTTTTATAAAAAATGGCACAAATAAATGCCTCTGTGGCAATCATTTTAGATGATAATCAATCTAAAGTCTATATTACCCAAAGACAAAAGCACCAAAGCTATAGTGGTTACTGGGAGTTTCCTGGTGGTAAAATCCAGGGTTATGAGACATTTGAACAATGTGTAATTAGAGAGGTTTATGAAGAAATAGGGCTTTTAATCGAAAATATTCAACAATTTGATACTAATCAGTATATCAATAATGATGGTATTGAGGTGTTTGTTGAATTTTTTATAGTAAATAAATTGAAAGATTGTGGGGAAAACATCGCAATACCTAAAGAAAATCAAAAAATTGAGTTAGTAAAAATATCTGAATTAAATAAATATAAATTCCTTCCAGGCAGTTTAGCGGTAATAGCTAAGCTTCAAAATACATAATCAAATAACAAACACAATTATGAAAGAGTAGTTGTGCACAGCTGCAAGTCAACCATATTAAGGTTTTAGTACAATTTAACATAATATATATTATGCGAATGTATAAATAAGTGTAAATAAGCAAGGGATTGTGGTAAAAAGCCACTTTTCTTATGTTTATTGAGCTTTATTCCAATTCCATGCTACTTTTATAGCATCCTTAAAATGACTATACTTGTGCCTTATTCTTCTCAAAATATTTTTTAAATTAGCCCAAACTTTCTCTATTGGATTTAAGTTAGGATAATATGCCGGTAAATAAATGAGATTAGGGCAGCTCTAATTTATCCAAACATATTTTTCAAAGCAGATAAGCTCTGTTTTGAGCTTGCCTTACGGTCTTCAAGATTTTCTTTTTCTCCACCAACCCAATGAAGATCTGTTTCTGGTAATTCATCTATAAACCTGCTTGCTTTTGTTTTTATTTTCTCGCCGAATCTATTGCGAAATTTAGTTAATGTAATTGTGAGATTTTCTTTTGCTCTTGTAATAGCCACATAAGCCAAACGGCGTTCATCTTCGATAGAATCTTCTTCGATACTTTGTTGGTGTGGCAATATACCCTCTTCCATACCCATGATGTAGACCTTCTTAAATTCTAAACCTTTTGATGCGTGCATTGTAATAATCTGAACTTGATTATCATTTTTTTCATCATTATCTCGATCTAGCATCTCTATAAGCAACATTTTGTTTAGTACGGTAGATAGCGAACTCAAACCATTGTACGACTCATCTCCAAGCTGATTTGTAACCCAGCGAATAAGCTCAAGTACATTAGCATACTTAAATTCCGCTTGCTTCTCTGAGGAGCTAGAATCAGTAAGCCAGCGACGATACAAAATCTCTTCAAGGAAATCCCCTAAGATTTTTTTAAGCTCTCCAGATGAGATACTACTTATAATCTCCTGCTGTGTCGAAAGTATTAAATCTTTAAAATTTAGCAATTTATTTTTGGTTTGATCTCGAAGGTCAATATCATCAAGATTGTACAACACATTAAAAAAACTACAGTAAACATCTGATGCAAACGCATTTAATTTATGAATAGTTGCGCTACCAACTTCGCGTTTTGGAGTATTAATTACACGCAAAAACGCCCTATCATCATCAGGATTTACTATCAAACGCATATACGAGATAATATCTTTGATTTCAGGTTTTGAGAAAAATGAAGTTCCACCACTTATTACATACGGTATTTTCTGCATTTGCATATATCTTTCAAGCAAAAATGACTGATAATTACTACGGATTAGTATCGCATAATCACTATTTTTACTATTCGTTTTTACTTTATCAAAAAATATATCACTTGCTATAAACTGAGCCTCATCTTCTTCATTTAGAAGGCTTATAACCTTTATCTGATCGCCATAGCCTTTTGCTGACCATAATTTCTTTTCAAATATATGACTGTTGTTTTCAATAAGCTTATTAGCTACATTCAAAATCCTACCAGTTGAGCGATAATTCTGCTCAAGTTTGATAACTTCTAAGTTTGAAAAATCCTCTTGTAAATGACGCAGATTCTCTGGTTTTGAACCACGCCATGCATATATAGACTGATCATCATCACCCACAACTGTAAACTTGTTTTTATCTTTAGTAAGGTATTTAAGTAGTTGGTATTGCGACTCATTAGTATCTTGGTATTCATCGATCAGAATATACCTAAATTTATTGGACCAAAACGCCTGTATATCTTCATTGTTCTTAAATAACTGAATTGGTTGGAATATTAAATCATCAAAGTCAAAAGCATTGTATGATTTTAGGTATTTTTGATACTCTTTGTAAACTAGTTGCGCTTGCTGATCAAGATCATCTTTTGTCTCGACATTATCGCTAGTTAGCAATGCAGATTTCCAAAAAGAAATTTTAGACTGAATAATCTTAGCATTTTGCTTAGGTAGTTGAAATTCATCAGAAGCTATATCACTTATTAAAGCTAAAGAATCATTACTATCAAAAAGTGTAAAATTCTTTTTATAATCCAAATCCTTGTAGTGCTTTTTTAAAATAACCAAGCCCAAAGAGTGAAATGTAGATATAGTAAGCCCCTTTGCTCTATCTTTGTCTAAACGAGTCTTTACCCTTTCTTGCATCTCTTTTGCAGCTTTATTGGTAAAGGTAACCGCTAGTACACTACTTGCTGGATACAAAAGGTCTTCGATAAGGTATGAAATTTTTTCGATAATCACACTAGTCTTACCGCTACCAGCACCCGCTAGTACTAGCAATGGTGAGCCAATATGCTTTACAGCCTTTTGTTGCTCATGATTAAGTCTATTTAGCATTTGATTATAACTTCACCATTATCTAACTTATATTGTTCTTGTGTAGCTACTTTATGAAAGACCACAAGCATATAGCATATATCATCTATAAATACTTCATTAACTATATTAGCTAGAGGTTTTGAATTTTCATCTTTTAGTTCTTTTTGAGTTATATCACAATCAGAGTAGACTACTGCCAGCTCTTTTTTAAGTTTAGCTTTGTAATGCATTCTAGCAATCACTTCTTGCCCCAGATAACAACCTTTAGTATAGCAAACGACGCCATCAAGATTGTCCAACTCTAATTCAGCTGGCAAAAATTTCTCAAAATTATTAGTATTAATAAAAGTAAGCTTGTTGATGATATTCTGCTTTTGGGCTTCGATAAAACTCATACCTGAAGGTAGGCTATTAGTAGCTAAAATATTGTGATTAAAAAATCCTTTTTCAGTATAAAATAATGAATATTCATCATTAATAGTAAAACCAATCTTTGAAAACATTCCATACTTTTTAAGCCATGAAATTAGATCATCAATCACACTTTTATCAACAGAAAGTAGTAGTTTATTTTCATCAACATACTTCACAAAGCACAATGAAACAATTCTACCCTTTAAGTTAGCAAATGCAGTAAATTGAATATCATTATCTGATGAAAGTTTATTTAAATCAGCAGTTGTAAGTCCTTGTAGAAACTTTTTAGTATCTACACCACTTACTTCTAAGATTTTTATATTTTGATATTGGTGATTACTCATACCTATCTACCACCTATTCCTCTAGGTTGATTATTTTGAAATCCTCCTTGAGGACCATTTAGCATCATCTCTCTATTTAAACGACTAGATTCACCATCAAGGATTCTCAGATTATTATTGACATTATTTGTTTCTGGCTTAGCAATATTACTTAAGTTATCATTCTCATCATCTACATCTTTTTGATTGTTATGAGCAGTCAGCTGTTGCTGATTATGCTTAGGTTTTTTATGATGCTTTGGCGGATCACGATCATCTCTACCCTGCTCACTTTTATCTTTAGCTCCACTCGTAGGGTGTGCTCTTTCGCTAGGTCTAGTTTCTGAGGCTTTACTATCAAGAATTGGTTGACTTTGGCTATCTTTCTCCACTCCTTGATCATTTGGATCTTTATATTTGTTTTCACCATGCATTGGTCTCATATTAGATGATGTTATATTACCCTCAATATGTGTATTATTCATATCTGCTCCTGGAAAAGCACTAAATGCAGGTGCCGCAAACAAAACTGTTATTATTGTTATAAGTAAGTTTTTTTTCATATTTATCTCCTATAGATATTTTTCAATAATTTCTTCCAATTCAATAGTATCTTTTATAAAGAACCTTATCCCTTCATCTAACTTATAAGTAGCCATAGCATTATCATTTAAAAGCTTACGGAAACTTGTTTCACAAAGTATCTCATTTTTTCCAGACATTTCATTAGCTACTGATAATTTACTGTCTAAAACTTCATACTTATTCGATAATTCCTCTAATAATGCTGGTGAAATTGTTAAAGCATCACATCCAGCAAGAGCTTTTATCTGACCTAGATTTCTAAAACTTGCTCCCATTACAATAGTTTTAAACCCTTGTTTTTTATAAAAAGAGTAAATTTCTTTTACAGATTTAACACCACTATCATCTTTAGCATGTGGAAATTCTAATAGATTATTCTCTTTAATTTGCCAATCTGTGATTCTACCTACAAATGGAGATATTAAGTAAACACCAGCTTCGGCACACGCCTGAGCCTGGGCTTTATCAAAGATAAGCGTTAAATTACAGTTGACCCCTTCTTTTTGTAGTAATTCAGCAGCTTTAATACCTTCCCAAGTAGCTACGACTTTAATTAATACTCTATCTTTAGATATCCCTTTACTTTCATAAGTCGTTATTATATCTTTTGCATAATTAATAGTCTTAACAGTGTTGAAAGACATTCTAGCATCAACTTCACTTGAGACTTTACCATCAATTACCTCAAGAATCTTTATGCCAAATGCGACTAATATTTCTATTAAACATTTAGTTACAAGTTCCTTACTTGATAGGTGTAAATTAGATTTTTTAACCTCATTAATTACTTCTTTGACTAGATAAGAATACTTTTCATCTTTAACAGCCTTTAAAATAAGACTAGGATTAGTCGTCGCATCAACAGGTTTGTATTCTTTAATTAGCTCAAAATCTCCGGTATCAGCAACTACCATAGAAACTTCTTTTAATTGTTCAAGTACAGTTTTTTTCATAAAAATTATCTCAAAAATTTTGTTACTTATATTTATCTTTCAACATCGCAAACATTGCTCTAACTGCCATCATTTCGCCACCTTTTGGCTTGCCTGCAGTATTTGCTAAATTCCAGCCTATCATATCAAAATGTATCCACTTTGGTGCATCTTTTAAACCCACAAAATACTCCATAAACAATGCTGCCTTAGTAGCACCTGCAAATGGCGACAAATCACAATGAGAAATATCTGCAAAATCAGTTTTTAATGCTTTTCTATAGCAATCAGCTAATGGTAGTCTCCATATTTGGTCTTGTGTACATTGACTATATTTGTAAAGCTCATTTGCAGTCTCATCATCATTACAGAACAACGCTGATATCTCAGGACCAACAGCCACTCTAGCAGCTCCTGTCAATGTCGCAAAATCTATTAGATATTCTGGCTTTTTTTGAGCTTCTTCATGAAGAGGTTCAGCAAGTATTAGTCTACCTTCAGCATCTGTATTTGTAACTTGGACAGTTGTACCATTTTTCATCATTATAATATCGCTAGGACGATATGATTTTGCATCTGTAGCATTCTCTACAATTGGTATTAATAAGGTTATATTTACAGGTAACTTGTGTTTCATAATTACATAAGCAAGACCTATTGCATTTGCAGCTCCGCCCATATCTTTATGCATTAGCATCATTCCTGAGCTTGGCTTCACATCTAACCCGCCTGTATCAAAAGATACACCTTTACCAACTATTGACACTTTAGGGTGTGCTTCATTACCCCAGCTTAATTTTACAAGGCGTGGTTCGCGATGACTTCCTTTACCTACTGTGTATATTCCCATGTAGCCACTTTCGCGTAACTCCTCACCTATAAGCTCTTCTATAGAGCCATCAAACTCTTTAGCCAGTTGCTTAACTACGCTAGATATATCTTCTGGACTCATATCTTCAGCTGGTGTAGTTATCATGTCTCTTACTAAGTAAGTTGCTTCTACCTCTGCGAGTATATTCTTATAGTCTTTTGGCAAATATAAACTGATATTATTAGCTTTAGGCTTAGACTTATATTTATCAAATTTATATGCACCCATCGCAAAACCAATGTAATACAACGATATGTTTTCAATATCAGAATACTCTATATGGTAATCACCACCAACAAGCTCATTAGCTAAATTTGCAATACTATACATATCTTCTGTAACTAGGCAGACTACTTTTTCAATAGCTCCAGTTGAGGTGTTAAAAATTTTCAGCAAATCAGTATTTTTACCAAAATGGTTATTTTTAGTAAAATTTTGAATGTATTGGTTTTGTTGAGATAACCATTTTTGAGCATTCTCTTTTAAGATTAAATCTATAGCGATTGAATTTGATTTTTTATCATTTGAAAAGCATTTGAGCTTTGTATTTAAATACATTTATAACCTATAAATAAAATATTTGTTTAGACCTATTATAACAAATAGGTATGCTTTTACTTATAGAAGATGATTTTTTAATCAAATAATTTACATATCAACCTTCTGCCCAAACAAAATCCAGCCATTAAAATCATTGACTGTCTTATTTGTTAATATACCTGCCGTCTTATATAAACTCAAAAACCCAAGGATATAATCAAATTCAGCATTATTTAAATTTATCAAAAACTGGTAATACTGGTTTAATAGGATGAAATATTGGGTAATTGTGGTTGTTCCTTGTTCATATTTTTGCCTATACTTTTCGTAAGCAATTTTCGCTGCAGCAACTGATTTTCTAAGCTCAGTAATCTGTTGTTTTTTTAGTTCTACAAACCTATAAGAGTACATTGCATCATTTTGAGCTACCCTACCAGTTTGAATAGCACTAAACTCAGAAGACTGATAATCATACGCAGCTTCTTTAAGTTCTGCATAATTTGCACCACCAGCAAATATATTCCACTCAATATTTATACCTACATAAAATGCATTTACCACACCTTTTGCTGGCAAAAACTTATCAAACACTGGATTTCCTAGTGAGCTAACGGCATTATTGCCCGGTGAGTATTTAAGCTCAAAATTCACTTTGGGCATAAATTGACTAGTAGCAGACTGATAGTTATAGTACTTACTTTCTTTGGTATGATTTGCTCCTAGATAGGATGGATTACTTCTCATTGTAAGCTCTTCCCAACCCTCTTCAGAGTTTGGAGAAGGATTTTTTAGCTCAAATACATTATCAAACAAAACTACATCATCATCATTATTGGTAAATTTCTTTAACTCTGCACGAGCTACTTTCTCTTCTCTTTTAGCTGCAGCATAATCAGCTTGCGCAATATAGAAGTTTGATTTTGCAGTTTCATAATCTGCAATATTTGCAATCCCTGTGTTAAATTTATTATCTAATTCCAATTTACTTTTTCTATTTGCCTCTAAATTATAGGAGTTGTATTCTACATTTTTTATAGCTTTTGCTAGATTAAAATAAGCATAGCTGACATCATATAAGAACTGTTGATAATTAGTTCTATAATCTTGCTGAGCAAATTGAGCTGTTTCTTGAGCTGATTCTAAATCTTTATAGGCACCGTAATCATATAAGGGTTGCGTTAAGGTCAATAAACCTTTTCCTGATTCAAAACGCCCTCCAGCTATATCGCCTCCAGCATTTGTTTTACTATCTAGAATATTTGCAGCATTTATAGATCCGCCAACATCAACTCTAGGAAGTAGTCGACCAAGTTGAATAGCGGGACTCATTTGTCGTGAATTAAGTTGAAAGCCAATATATTTATACTGTGGTGAATTACTAATAGACTGCGAAATAGTATGCTCGTAGTCTGTTATAGACTGTGATCCATAGCAAGCATAGGCATTAAATATACCTACCACCAAAAATAAACAACGGCTTACAAATCTCAAAATCATACTCTTAATTAATGCTATCTATAATAAACTTCTCAGTTTTAGACAATGCTTCATCTATATTGGCAGTGTTATTACCACCACCTTGTGCCATATCTGGGCGTCCACCACCCTTACCATCTATATGACTGCTTAGCTCTTTTGCTATATCGCCTGCCTTAACTTTACCTATTATAGACTTACTGACACCAATTACAAATACAACCTTATCAGCAACTACAGTACTAAGCACAACCACAAAATCAATACGTTTAGATCTATAGTCATCAATTTTATCTCGAAGAGTTTTTACATCTACACCATCAACATTGGCAACTACTATAGCTATACTATTGTGCTCAAGCTCTTTAATAGAATTATTTGATCCGGATAATAAGTCTTTCTTTAACTTAGCTATTTCTTTTTCTTGAGATTTTAGTTGCTCTTGTAAAGATGTTAGTTTGTCAAATAAATTACTATCATTTGCTTTTACTAGATCTTTAATAGATATGATTTTATTTTCTGTAGATTGAACTTTATTTAAGGCATTTTGAGCTGTTAAAGCTTCTATTCTACGAATACCCGCAGCTACACCACCTTCTGAAGTTACTTTTAATAATCCAATATCTCCCGTACGATATACATGCGTACCACCACATAATTCTACTGAAAAATCACCCATTGAGATAACACGGACTATATCTCCATATTTCTCACCGAACAAAGCTTCTGCGCCTAATATTCTAGCTTTCTCTTGAGAAGTCTCTATAGTCATTACAGCAAAGTTTGCTCTTATTTGAGCATTTACTAATCCTTCTACTTTTTGAATGTCTTTTTTAGAAATTGATCCATCATGTGTGAAGTCAAATCTTAGACGACTCTCATCAACTAATGAGCCTTTTTGCTCTACATGGTCTCCTAATACAACTTTCAAAGCCTTATGCAATAAATGCGTAGCACTATGATTAGCAGCTGTTGCAAGCCTTGTATCTACACTTACACAAGCTGTTACCTCATCATTAGTATTGATAGCTCCTTTCACTAACTTACCAATATGCAAAATAGCATTACCTGATTTTTGTACATCTGATACTTCAAATACAAAACCTACACCTTCAAGTATACCTTTATCACCAGCTTGACCGCCAGATTCAGCATAAAAAGTTGTTTGATCTAATACCAATACAGCTTCATCATTGTTATCAAGCTTATTAAAACTCTCACCATTTTGGTATATTTCTAAAACTTTAGCATCATCAATTAAAGTAGTATAGCCTTTAAATTTAGACTCTTTTGTAGAGTTAATAGCATCATTATAATCAACACCAAACTTACCAGCTTCTTTTGATCTTTTCTTCTGCTTAGCCATTGCTTCATCAAATGCTTTTTGATCTATATGTAGATTTCTCTCTCTAGCCATATCAGCCGTTAAGTCAATAGGGAAACCATAAGTATCATACAACTTAAATGCCAACTCACCAGAAATAGTATCGCCTTTTAACTCTTTAACTTCTGCCTCAAAAACTTTGATTCCATTCTCTACAGTTTTTAAGAAAAGCTCTTCTTCTTTTATAAGGGTCTTTTCTATCAAAGCTTTCTTTTCAAGAAGCTCAGGATATGCCTCACCCATTTGATTTGTAAGCTCATCGACTAATTTATAGAAGAAGATATCTTTAGCACCTAGCTTATTACCGTGACGGACAGCTCGACGAATGATTCTACGCAGTACATAACCACGACCCTCGTTAGAAGGTAACACACCATCTGCTATCAAGAATGAACATGAACGAATATGATCAGCTATTACTTTTAACGATGCTGAATTTTTATCATTACTATTAGTAGCTTGTTGTGCTTTAGCTACCAACGCTTGAAATAAGTCTATATCGTAATTGCTATTTACATGTTGTAATACCGCAGCAATTCTTTCAAGTCCCATACCTGTATCAACAGATGGCTTTGGTAAATCTGTAGTGCTACCGTCAGCATGACGATTGTATTGCATAAATACTATATTCCAGATTTCAATATATCTATCTCCATCTTCTTCAGGTGTACCAGGCAAACCACCCTCTATATGATCACCATGATCATAGAATATCTCAGTACAAGGACCACAAGGACCAGTATCACCCATTGACCAGAAATTATCGGTAGTATCTATACGAATTATTCTATCTTTTGCTAAACCAACATCATTATGCCAAACATCAAAAGCTTCATCATCAGTTGCATAAATTGTCACCCATAGCTTATCTACAGGGAGATTTATTTCTTTAGTTAAAAATTCCCATGCAAATGAGATTGCTTCTTTTTTGAAATAATCGCCAAAACTAAAATTACCCAACATCTCAAAAAAAGTGTGATGTCTTGCTGTATAACCTACATTATCTAAATCATTATGCTTTCCACCTGCTCGTAGACATTTCTGTACAGATACTGCTTTTGTGAAATTTGCCTTTTCTGTCCCAAGAAAAATATCTTTGAATGGAATCATACCAGCATTAGTAAAAAGCAGTGTATCATCTCCAAATGGTATCAGTGATGCACTCTGCTGAAAGGAGTGTTCTTTTGACTGAAAATAGCCTATAAATTTATTACGCAATTCTTTTGTTGTAATCATTATTTACCTTAATAAATATAAAGTGTCGAAACCGATAAGTATCATTTCAAATAAAACAGTGATTATTATAACTGATATTACGCACTAAACACAAGCTTGAGTGGTATAAGTTCAGGGCTGTCTTATTAAAATTTATTTTATTACAGTCCTTATTTTATAATGGTTTCACAATATAAACACTTTAAAGAAATTACTAATTACAGTATAAAAAAGCTATATTTTAATGTTTTAAGTTAAATATGTACATATTTAAATACTTTAAACATACCTAAAACACTTGATCCATAAGCATTACAAAGGATTTTGTTACGATTTTTTTTTAATAAGACAGCCCTGGGTATAAGTTGCATTGAAGTGCTAGGCAGAAAGATTTGATGTAAATCATACCATCAATTATAAACTATTTTGATAGACAAAATAAACTCTACTAATCGTATTTACCTATAATTAGTATATAATCTAACCCTAGATACAGATATTAAAAGTTACAAATGAAAAAAAATCTTAGTATTCTAATTATAGTGCTATCAGCTATTACAATAGCTTCTTTTATATATCATGAACTTCGCCTTGAATTTGCTGAAAAAGCTCTACAAGAAAAAAAGGAAGACAATATTTCAAAAGCCTCTGTTCCAACAAACTATTGCTTGATTACTTATAAAGTATCTACAAACAATGAAAAAACCTGGCATCAAGTGGTACTAAATAGCGGTCAAAAGCCTGTTTATAAAGCAGAATGTTGGAAAAAATACATCCACATTTTAGATGGTTTTAAAGCTAGTACTACACCTGATGGAAAGTGGTATAGCAAAAATCAAGATGGGAAAACTATAGACCACCCTTCTATGCACTTTTCTGACGAGCCATTTGAAAGTATATCTAAAGATCCTAATCTTGATTTAGAAAGTGATGATGATCAACCTGACACTGTTGTGTAATTTTTAGAAATTATTAACAATCTTTTTACAAAGAAAACTTGCTTATATTTATACAGTACTAGACACTTTCTTATGATAATTCTTAAAAATCTTATGGTTTAAATCCTTAGTTTTCACCTTATCAATATTGCTTAAATACCCTTCGCATTCCATTAGATTACCCTCATAGAGAAATCTAAGACTATTTTTGCACTTTAAATCTTTAGGGTGAGTATTCGTTTTAAGCTCATACCAAGCTGATATTCGACTCACATCATCAGCTGAAACTATAAACAAATGTTTCTTCACTCTTGTGATAGCTACATAAAAAAGTCGTCGTTCTTCTTCGAGAACATCATCAGTAACTTTTGAGTTATTTTCGCCAAAAAATCCGCCCTCAGTAGCATCATGCACAACTACAAAATCCCATTCTAAGCCTTTTGCTCGGTGCATCGACATAATCTGAATTTGGTCTTCATCAATTTCTGATTGATTCATAGATTTACTATAAAGATTGTAAAGCAAATCAATAAAATTATTAATACTCGACTTCCTACTTTTTGCAAAGCTCGCTATACCTTCGATAATTTGTAACTTTGACTTGCTAGAATATGTATCTGTTGATGCTTTTGCGATGACTTTTTCAAGCCCCATAGTCTCAATAATAAAACTTATAGCTTTATCGGCTTTTTTAAGTCGAGTATTATTAAATACAGTCCGCCAACCATAAGCTATAGCTAAGATGTTTTTTTCTTTAAATGGCTTATCCGCATCTGCTCCTAATCTTGCAAATACCTCTGTCGCTTTTGAGATATCTTTTGCAATGTCATTAGCAATTTTTTCTTTGACTGCCTTTTTAAGATACAGCGATGGATAGTCAAGCATCGCTTTTATAAAGTCAACTTTCTGCTCTAGTGTGTGTTTATTGAAACCATATCCTTTATTTATAAGCATTAAATAGCCATAGACAGCTTTAAACAATCCTTCACTGAAAATATTCTTATCAGCTACAACATTGTAAGCAAGGTCATTGTATAAACAACTTAGTTCAAACACCGTAGTAGAATTATATTTCCTAACTAAAATCACAATATCCTTAGCCCTTACTCCAGAGTTAATCAATGCTTTTAGTTTTATTACAACCTTATCACTAGTATCTAAAATACTTATATCTGTTTTTCTATCTATATTAGGGTAAGTGACACATAGGGTATCATCACGATTTTTATTGTTGCTAATGATATTGTTCGCCATCAACGACACCAAATCACCATAACGGAAAGTATATGAAAGCTGGTATTGACTCACATTTTTAAAATCTTTTTTAAAACCTTCAAGCATATAGTACGGTGTTGAACCCCGCCATTGGTAGATTGTCTGGTCAACATCTCCAACTGCCATCACAGTAGTATTATCTCCAACTAAGCAGCGTAAAAAATGTTGCTGGACTTGGTTAATATCTTGATACTCATCTATAATTATATGTGAATACAATCCATTAGCCCTTGAAATCATAGACTTGTCTTTTTCAAAAAACTTTGCAGGCAAATAAATCATATCATCATAAGTGATAGCATTTAGCTTCTGACATTCATTGTTGAATGAAACAAACATCTTATCCAATAGTTTTTTGTCAGTAGTGCTTATAGCTTTGATTTTCTTGTTGTTTAGCGTGAGGTCTGATTTCAAAAGAGATATATATTCTTTATATGTTTCAACCCTTTCGCTATCTACATCTTTAGTTATCCTTAGCTCTTTCTGATAAGTTTTAAGTAATTTTTGTATAATGCTATCGACTTCATATTCTTTAAGAATTTTGTCAAATTTTATAAAGCCCGCTTTTGCAAATGCTTGTAAGAAACTATTACCTAATGAGTGCATAGTTCTGACATTTATTTGTCTTGCTTGAGCTATCTCTAAAAGCTTACCTAGTCTTTCTGTAAAATCTACTTGTGCAGACTTGTTGTACATCAAAACTAATATTTTTGATGGGCTTATACCCTGAGAAAGTAAATGTTCTATCCTTGCAATAAGTGTTTGAGTTTTGCCGCTACCAGCTACTGCAGATACTATCGCATGAGAGTTGATATCATGAGTGATTATATTTTGCTGTTCTTGTGTATATTGCATTTAGATATTATTCATCTGAAGTTGTGTGGCTAGATTTTTTTGAGAAAAGTTTTGAAATCATGTAAGTGATAGTTAACAGACTTTCTTTAAAGATGCTGATTATTATTTTACAAATACACAATAATGTACACCCCAGATATTTAACATAACTCGCTAAACCAATCTTTGCCTTGTTATCTTTCATTAATTTAAATGGAGTAAATATCAGCATGATAAAACTTATTATCACGATATAAGAAAATATTGAACCCAGAGCTTGACTATACCATTCTGCAAACTTATAGAACAATACTGAGCCGACTATAGCAATCACAACTAAACCAACAAACAAAAACATATTTTTCTTTTTCATATTCGTAATACTCCAAAACTATTAATACAGCATTATAACTGACCTTACGCACTAAACACAAGCTTGAGTGATATAAGTTGTACTTAAGTGCTAGGCAGAAAGATGCAGGAGCTACTTGTAGCTTCAAATTCTTACTAACGAAGCAATTGGGTGTAAATATGCCATCCAAAAGTACAAAGAGAAAAAGCATCCTCTGACTGCGTTAGAACCTATAGCTATGCTAATAAAAACTAGCCTTGCATATGACACTTTCTCTTTTGCTCAAGATTATGTTTAGTGCGTAAGATCAGTTAATAATACCACCATTATAGTAAGTTATGTTATAATCTTGAGCTATAAAGTTAAAACAAAAACCATACAAACATGACCACAGATCAAAGACTAAACATAATTACTGAAGCATTGGACAATTCAAAAGCTACAGAGATACAATCATTAGCGGTAGAACATTTGACAGATATGATGGATTACATTGTTGTCTGCACCGCTACATCTACTACTCATGCTAAATCTTTAGCTAGAAACTTAGAGATAGAATTAAAAGCAAACAAAATAACTATACTAGGTATAGAGGGCGACAATAAGTCGGACTGGGTTTTAGTTGATATTGGCGATATTGTTGCTCATATTATGCTTGCTGAAACTAGAGAGCTATATGCACTTGAAAAGCTATGGGATATATCTACCCGTAAAGAAGCACAGACTCAAAATACCTAGTTTAAGGGACTGGAGATAAGTAAATTAAAAATAGTAACGCTAAATAGTTTTTCACAATCAAGGCGTTCAAATATAAAAATAGCAATGTCTATGGTGTATTTTAACAACGCGAAGTATGGAGAAATAAGCAAGTTAATTGTTTAACTTATTTAAGGACAGTTCCTAACATGAAGCTAAAGCTAGATTTAACGCAATGGCAAGACATTCAAAACTATGCTCTTAACGAGCTAAATCTCTCTTCGATCTCAAAGGCAGATTGTGATCTCTCAGAATATATCCCCTACTACAATAAATGGATAGAAAATGGTTATCATGCTGACTTAGACTATATGGTTAAACACGGTAGTAAACGATTTGTACCAGATGAATTAGTCGAAGGTACAAATAGCGTAATCGTAACTACACTAGACTATCTCAATCGTTCTATCTCAACTAAAGCAGAAGTCAAAAGACTTAGAAGTCATAGCCATATTGCAGATGTTTCAATCTATGCTCACGGTCGTGATTATCATAAGGTTATGAAGAAAAAACTTCAGAAACTTGGTGAGTACATTAATACTCTTTGTGAAGAACATTCTTTTAGAGTATTTACAGACAGTGCTCCTGTGCTTGAAAAACCTTTAGCTGAAAAAGCAGGCTTAGGCTGGATAGGTAAAAATTCAATGCTGATGAATAAAACTCAAGGATCATTTTTCTTTATAGGTGTTATTTATAGTAATCTTGATTTATCTGAACTTCCAGGCGAGCCTAAAAAAGTTGATGCTTGCGGTAAATGCAAAGCTTGTATTAAACTTTGTCCTACAGGAGCTATCATGCCAGGTAAGATGATAGACTCTAAAAAATGTATATCTTATCTAACCATTGAGAATAAGGGTGCTATAGATTTAGAGTTTAGAGATGCTATCGGCACTAGAATATACGGCTGTGATGATTGCCAACTTGTTTGCCCATTTAATAATTCGGCTCCAGAGACTAAAGAAGATGATTTTCAACTAAGGGAGTTTCTTGTAAATAGACCTTTGCTAGAGCTATACAACTGGACTAAAAATGATTTTGACAAAAACACCCAAGGCTCTGCTATTCGTAGAATTGGATATACTGCGTGGACTAGAAATATAACTATAGCTATAGGTAATTCACCTGCAAATATACAAAATATCACAACTTTAAAAAAGAAAATGCTTGAATTTAATGATAATGAACTCATATTAGAACATATAAACTGGGCAATAAACAAACAATTATCTTGATATACACAAACCGGCTGAAAATGACAAATTTTCAAATTTATTTGTAGCTCAGCTGCTAGTTTTTGTAATTTTGTTTTCCAAAGACGAGTTCTATTACCATTGCTACCACCACAGTCAGCTGTAATCAATATCTCAGTTGCATTTAAATACTGTGTGCTACCCTTTCCCCCAGGTGGTATGCTATTGACTGGAAATTGCGCAGTGTCAGAGCTAATCCCAACTGATATCTAACCTTTGTTTAATCCAGTATCATTAATATATTGGAACTAGCATCTCTATCAGCTTGATTACTATCTTCTAGTGTTTTTTATTAGCTTGTAGGCTAATGACTATAATGACCCCAGTAAGAACATCAAAAACTGGAGGCAACAATTTTTATCAAATGCCTCGCTTGCATTAGATAAAAGCTCAGTTGTAAAAGAATATAAAGAAGAAATAATTAAACTCACTCAAGAGAAAGATGCAAAAAGCAAAAAGCAAAAAGCTTGAAGAAGTAATAGTTGTATACTGTCGCCCTTTGTCAATACCAGTTATAAATATATTTATATTCCAAACCTCTAAGCTGCTTGTAGTAACACTTCTCTAGCATTATAACACTTATCAGATGCGCAATTATAATATGC
>JBLFYO010000003.1:0-36299 GCA_047609165.1 Francisella sp. | reverse complement strand
TTGAACTTCATTAAAGAAGCCATCTGGAAAAGTTGGTCTGATAGATCTGTCTATAAGACGAGATGTAAGAACCTGCTCTTCAGAAGGTCTACCCTCTCTTCTTAGAAATCCACCAGGAATTTTACCCGCAGCGTATGTTTTCTCTAAATAATGTACTGAAAGAGGAAAAAAATCTTGCCCTGGAGATACTGTCTTTTTCACAACAGTTGTAACTAATACAACATTGTTTCCACAGCTAACTGTAACAGACCCATCTGCTTGACGAGCCATACAACCAGTTTCGATAGTTATTTCTTTATTTCCTAGTTCAAAGACTTCTTTGTATATTTTCACGACTAAACCTTAAATTTTTTGATTTTGTGATATAAGAATGAATTAGATGGATGGGTGTGATTATCTACGCAGATTTAATTTCTTGATTAAACTACGGTATCTTCCTGCATCTTTACCATGAAGATAGTCTAATAATTTACGGCGTTGACTCACCATTCTCAAAAGACCTCTTCTTGAATGATTATCTTTTTTATGAGTAGCAAAATGACCTTGAAGATCATTGATTCTTGCTGTTAAAAGAGCAGCTTGCACTTCTGATGAACCTGTGTCGCCTTCTGATTGCTGATTATCTTTTACGATGTTTTGTATATCTTGAGTTGTTAACATAATTGTTTACCCTTTTGTTTTAGTTAAATTAATATTGGTAAAACCGCACAAAGGAGCAGTCTACCAAGAAGTAATTATATACTAAAGAGCTAAAAAAACAAAGAATTAATTTGAGTGAAACAATAATTCTAGACTTGCTTTTTTGTATGCACCTTAGTCAAAAACAATATTACTATGTAACTACATCTTATCAGGTTTAACACCCATTACTTGTAGAGCATTTTTCGCTACATCAGCAAATATAGGCGCAGCTACTGCACCACCACCATAGCTATCGCCCTTAGGATTATCTATAGTAACCGCTATAGCTATTTCAGGACTGCTAGCTGGTGTAATACCTATAAAACTTGCTAGATAATTTGCACCATAAGTACCATCAGATAATTTACGAGCTGTACCTGTCTTACCAGCCACATGATAAAGCGGAATAATTCCTTTTGAGCCTGTACCACCCATATCTTCAACTACTGATTGCATCATGTCAATCATCTCTTTTGAAACTTTCTCTGTAACGATTGGTCTCGTATCAAGTGCCTCACCATCTCTTCTTTTTAGAATTGTTGGTTTGATATATTTACCATCGTTTGCAATAGTTGACACACCCGAAACAAGTTGCATATCTGTAGCATTCATACCATAACCAAATGATAGTGTAGCTAATTGGAAATCACCCCACCTATCTTTAACAGGAACGAAACCTTCTCGTTCACCCGGTAGCTCAATACCTGTCTTATCACCAAAGCCAAAATTACGCAATGATGATTCTAGTATAGTAGGATCTTCAAGCCCTAAAATCATCCGTGAAATACCCACATTACTCGACTTCATAAGTATATGTCGCAAATCAATTTCACCATAATCTCTAAAGTCTCTCACAGTATTTTTACCAATACGATAATGCCCTGGATGAGTATCTATAATAGGCTCTTCTGGAGTGTAATCATCACCATAAGTAAGTGCTGTAGCCGCTGAGAATATCTTCATAACCGAACCAAGCTCAAAGACATCTGTTACAGCCCTATTACGACGGTTCTCTGGGAATGCATCTGCCATGCTATTAGGATTATAAGAAGGATAATTAGCCATTGCTAGTATTTCACCTGTGTGAATATTTTCGATAATCACAGACCCAGCAGCTGAATTACTATTTATCACACCTTCTTTTAGATATTTATAAGCGATATACTGAAGTCTTGAATCTATACTTAACTGTAGATTTCTACCATTTTTTGGTGCTACAAACTTATCTTCAACTTTAGAAGCAACTCCACCATGAAGGTCTTTTTTGTACTCAAAGTAACCATCTTGCCCTGTTAGAAATTTATTAAACTGAAGCTCTAAGCCTTCTTGGCCTTTACCATCCACATTAGTAAAACCAACTATATGCGATGCAACTTCTGCCAATGGATAGTATCGCTTAAACTCACGCACTACATGAACCCCTGCCACACCCATAAAATCAATCTTCTGTGATAAATATGGTTGGATTTTTCTCTTTATATAAACAAAACCACTTCTACCTTCACGCTTTTTGACTTGCCCCTCTATCTTTTCTTGTATCTCTTTCGGCAAATCAAGTATCTTCATAATTTTATGAAGTTTTGGGCTTGATGCTTTTATATAAAATGGGTCAACCCAGATAGTATCAACAGGTGTACTAATAGCTAGAGGATCACCATTTCTATCAAGAATGATACCACGATAAGATTTTATCTTTATACTTCTATCACTTCGATTATCGCCTTCTTGCTTGAGCTTTTTGTGCTGAACAGTTTCCATATACACAAGTTTTGAAAAAAGCACACCAAAACTTACCATAAGGAGAATCACTACGATAAAATGTCTAAATTTAGGGTGGTAACTACTCATTAGCACCATCTTCTTGCTTACTTGAAGACTCATTCAAAAACTTGATGTCATTTTTTGTAGGCAAAGTCATACTCTCTTTATCTGCAAACTCTTCTACTGCAGTTGGTGTTGCTAAAGAACTATACTCCAAAACCACCTGACTCCACTGCTCGTCAAGTCTAGCTTCTTCAACAATCAAGTTTTTTTGTTGATTTAGGTCCAACTTATAGTGAAAACGAGTAACTATCAGACTGAATGCTGTGATCAATAACACAAATAAAAGTCCAAAAGCTATTGCTACTGTTTTCTTAAAAAAACTATTCTTCAAAGATTCAAAAAGCTTAATTCTTATTTGACGGTTTGTTAATATCATAGTTTTTCGACAACTCTAAGAATAGCACTTCGAGAGCGGACATTTTCACCCAACTCTTCTTGGCTAGCCTTTACTTTTTTTGTTATCCATTTAAGCTTGATATCTTCATTGTTCTGCTGTGGTAACATACGCGTAATTCTATTTATTTCCTGCTTTGGTGTAATCAAGCTAGTAAATTTCTGCTTTACAATCCTATCTTCTAGTGAATGAAATGAAATTGCAGCAATTCTACCACCTTCACTCATCACATCTAAAATACCATCGAGTAAATCTTCAAGATCACCTAGTTCATTATTTACATATATTCGCAATGCTTGAAAACATCTTGTCGCAGGATTTTTCTTTTCGCGCTGCCCAATAGTTGCTCTGATTAACTCGGCAAGCCCTGCTGTAGTTTCTATACTGCCATTTTCTTGTATATGCGATTTTATTCTGCCAGCGATCTTTTTAGCAAATCTCTCTTCGCCATATACCTTAAAGATATATGCAAGATCTTCTTCTGAAAGCTCTTCTAAAACTTGGCTTGCCGTAAGACCTGTTGTAGTATCCATACGCATATCTAGCGGACCATTTCGCATAAAGCTAAAGCCTCGCTCGGCATCATCAATTTGTGGTGAAGAAACACCAAGATCCATGATTATGCCATCAATCTTACCTAGCAAATCATTTTCTTTACAATAATTGTTTATCTGCGTAAAACTAGTATGTACTATCTTAAAATTAGCAAACTGCGTAAAATTTTCCTTAGCAAAAGCAATTGCTTCTAAATCTTTGTCAAACGCTATAAGTCGACCCGTGGTTAAGTTAGAAAGTATAGCGTTAGAATGCCCACCTCTCCCAAAAGTTGCATCAATGTAGATACCATCCGGATTGATTTCTAAGCCATTTATAGATTCTTGCAATAGTACTGAAAAATGCATTGTTTTAAGCCTTAACTAGTTCATTAGTTAGTTTCTTGGCTTTTGAAAAGTCTGTCTTACCAGAACCAAGTTTAGGGATACTCATAACTTTGAAATAATTATTTGGCTTATAGAGATTTTCTATATCTATATGTCTCACTATTTCTTTTAGCTCATCAGGATTTAAAACCTCTAGCGTATAAAGTAAATTAATAACTTCGCCTCGCCTAGCATCCGGAGTTGCTACTGCTAAAACCTCAAAATCAATCTTGAGTGAATCATAACCTTTTTCACGCAGACCATCGTATACTTGCTGTTCAAGCAACCCAAGACTTACCATCTCCCCAGCTACTTTGGCAAATCTTGAATACCTGTCTACTACTGTAAGATAACCCTCTCCATCAAGCTTACCTTTATCTCCTGTAATGTACCATTTATGACCATATTTATCGAGCATTACCTCATTGGTTTTTATCGGTTCATTTAAATAGTAGTCCATCTTGTTGACACCACGGTATACAATCATACCTTCAACACCTAAAGGTAGCTCCTCATACGACTCTGGATGAACAATTTTAAACTGCCCACCAGGTACAGTAAGCCCTACCGTGCCTATTTTATTTGGTGCTTTTGATGGGCGATTTACTGCCGCAACTGGTGAAAGCTCTGTAGTGCCGTAGCCTTCGCTGATAACCTTATCAAACTTAGCTTCAAACATCGTACGCACTTCTTTTGAAAGCTTCTCAGCACCTGTAACTATATAGCGTAAAGTAGCTAAGTCTTCTTTTTTTACAGATTTGGTTTTTGTATATATACGCAAGAAAGTAGGAGTTGCACATAGCACCGTTACTTTATTTTTCTTGATAAGATTTGCTACACCTTTTGCATCTGTAGGATCTGGGTGACACGCTATAAAGCCAGCTTGAAGCATTGATACTAAAGATATGGTAAGTCCAAAACCATGAAATATAGGCAAAATACCAGCCATAGAGTCATTCTCTTTACACTCAATAACAACTGTACTTTGGTATACATTCCCTAGTAAGTTTTTATGACTTAATGCTATACCTTTTGGCACACCCTCACTACCGCTACTATATATAATAAATGCTAAATCTTCTAACTTTGTTGGCTTGACATATTTCTTGACTAAGCAATTCGCTGGTAGATATTTTACCTGTAAAAAAGTTTTAATTGAATCGACTTTAGATATATTTGCCTTAACATCTTCAAGGTAGATAATATCGCACATATTGAAAATATCTTCTACCATAAAACCTTTATTTGCCAGCTTTTCCACAAATGCTTTTGAAGTGACAATTGTCTTTATATCTGCGTTGGATATGGCGTGTCGAAGTGCTTCTTCCGAAGCTGTATAGTTAAGGTTTATAATAGCTTTTGCTGACATCATCAATGACAGTATTGCCAAATATCCGCCTGCACTAGTCGGCAAGCATATACCTACATTGTCTTGATTATATGTAAGTTTTTGTAACTGTTTAGACATCAAAATAGATGCAGTAGCAAACTTATAGCCATCAAGTGTTACTCCAGTAGTATCACTTACTATTTTATTCTCGCCTGCATTAAGCATTTGCCTAAACCAAATTTCAGTAGGAGATTTTAATAAAGTTAAATACTCTTCCCAGGTTCTTACAGATAGGTTTTCTAACTCTTCATTTAAGTTTCTTAAGCTTTCAAGTTTTGCAATATCAAAAAACACTTGTCTATCAAGGTTTTTTCTATCGGCAAAATAAGGTAGCTCTGGACCACAAATAGATAATACAAATCTATTTTCACTTTGTTCAACTTGAGATATAAATTTTTGATTAACTAGCAGTACACCATCATGATTCCAAAAGCTGATATGTTCTGCATAATTTATATCCGACTTTTTTAGTAAGCTTTCTAAACCCTTTACTCTATCATCAAATTCATCTAGCACAGTCAAAGCAGTCTCTTGAAGATATGTTTTTAAAGCAAACACCGACACTATAGAAGTATCATTAGCTACTATTATAGAACCTTTTTTAAATTTGGAAAAGTCGATATTTTTACTACAATCATATATATATAACTGGTTTAATCTTTTATGTATAGATGATTTCAGCTGTTTTAAAGGCATAATTTTACTCGCATTATTAACAAATGTACTACGCATAATATGTTACCATATAGTCACTCTAATGTTTACAGTTATATAGAATTTATGCCAGAGTTACCAGAAGTTGAAACAGTAAAAAAAGGTCTCATTAAAAATGTAATTGGCAAAATACTACAAGATGTTAAGATAAATACCGATAAGCTACGCTATCCTCTTGATAAAGTATCCTTTGAGTCTTTGAAAAATAAGACTATACGAGATATACACCGAAGAGGTAAGCATCTAATAATATTCTTAGAGGATAATCTGCAGCTCATAGTGCATCTTGGAATGTCTGGTGTAGTAAAAATAAACCCTACGGATAGCTATGAAAAAATAAAGCACGACCATATTGTAATAGCTCTAAATGACAATCTAAGTATCATCTACAATGATCCGCGTAAGTTTGGATATTGGCTAATAAATACCAACTCTTCCCCGCTTGAACATAAAGTTTTGATAACTCACGGGGTTGAGCCTTTAACAGATGATTTTAATGCAGAATACTTACTGGCTAAACTTTCTAAAACCATTAGAAAGATTAAACAGACTATTATGGATAATAGCATAGTCGTTGGGGTTGGAAACATCTATGCAAGTGAAGCTTTATTTGACAGCAACATACTACCTACAAGACCATCAAATACCATAACAAAAAAAGAAGTAAGTAAACTTGTAATCTCTATCAAAGAAATCTTAATAAAAGCCATCGCTGAAGGTGGTACGACTCTCAAAGATTATAAAAACACTGAAGGTAAACCCGGTTACTTCACCCAGCAACTAAATGTATACGGTAGAGCCAAACAAAATTGCTATGTTTGCAAATCAGAAATAGATAGCCTAGTCATAGCCCAAAGAAATACTTTTTTTTGCAAGAAATGTCAGAGGTAGTCAAATGATAAAAATAAAGAGTAATCCTCCCTAAAATTACCTATTTTTTAAAATGAATATTTTATTCCACTATCTAAAATTAAAGTCACAATATTACAAGGCTTATCTTTAGGTAAATTAGCAAGCATTTTATCAATTACAAAATAGTTAGAGCCACTACTATGTCCTGCATATATTCCTTGCTCTTGAGCAAGCTTGATACACGAATTTATAGCATCGTCATCTTCAAACTGAATTATCTCATCTATATAGCTCAAATCCATTGATTTACAGAATACTGAATTACCTGGACCTTCGACCTTATAACTATGGATATTCTCTTTTATAACCTTTCCACTATAAAACAAATCAAAATACACAGAGCCTTTAGGATCAGGCATAATAACTTTTGCTGCAGGAAAATATTCTTTAATTTTCTTAGAACAACCAGTCACTGTACCACCCGAGCCACCAACCGTAACAAAATAATCAATTTGTAGATTTTCTTTAATAAAAAAATCAACTATCTCTTGAGCTGTCGTTTCATAATGGCATAAAGTATTTAACTCATTATCATATTGATTAATAAATACCCCGCCTACATCTTTGGCAATCTGCCTAGCTCTATTAACATAAAACTCAGGATCTTCACTATCAGAAGTATTTTCACATATAGTTAAATCTGCACCAAAATTCTCTATCGACTGCCTTTTATTATTCCCTGTTTTACTTGGGCATGTAATATATACAGGATGATCGTACAATCTACCAATAGCTGCTAAAGAAGTACCCATATTACCAGAGCTTGCCTCAACTATCGGTTGTTTAGGAAGAAGTTTTTTATCTAGAATTAGTTTTTCAACGATATATTTCGCAACACGATCTTTTATACTTCCTGTTGGGTTTAAAAACTCACATTTTGCAAAAATATTATGTTTCGACTTTGTTTTAAATTTTATGATAGAAGTATTACCTATTAAGGACAACATATTTTATTTGGGATAATATTATACATACGCTCATTATATATATTTAAACGCTGTATATGCCCAAAGAAATACTTTATTACAAGATGTGTCAAGGATGATTCTTTATTCTGCTATAACTAGTTATTTTAGATTGTATCTTTCCAATTGCTTAATTTCTCCCTCACCATAAAATTCTTCCTCGCTTTTAAGAGCTTTTTCTAACTCTTCATTATAAGCATAATCGCCTTGCATAAATCCCCAATTAATATCAGAACATCCTTCTGCTTTATAGGCTATCATACCAATACACTTATTTAACTTATGCTTATACTTAAACGCTTCCATAGAGTTTTGCAGAATATTTTGCCAATATTCAACTTTATCATCAAGTAATGGGATAAAAACAAACCCACAATTCAGTCTATAACTTGCAAAACGATATGGCATAGATAATCTTTTGTAATTGATATCTTCAAACATCTGTTTGAATCGTTTTTTAAATTCTAGTAATTCGTATCGCTTTAAACTTACTATTTCTTTTAAAATCGTATGGTAATCCATAGCTTCTTTTTGCTCTTCAACATACATTTTGTTAAAAAAATTATTTAAAAAAAATGCAACATCAAAACTCTCAGTATCTTCTACTAACCTTGAGAGAGTATCTAAATATTCTTCCTTAATACATAAATCTTCAGCTGTATTAAAAAAATGACATAAAATATATTTTTCCGAACAAGGCTTCAGTTTTTCTTTATCATTTAGATAAATACGCTCTCTAAACTTTAAATACTCATCTAATTCAGTTGGTGTAATTAGATACTTACATATATAGTTGTAGTCTTCTATATTGAAAAGATGTATGTTCCCACTAACTTCACTTTCATAAAATTTCATCAATACATATTCATCTTTTAATGTTTCATTAGCTTCATAAATTATAATTTTGTTTATTTCAGTTATATTTACATTAGGAATAGCTATAGTTTGATCTCTTCTATTTTTGATAGAAATTTGATCATACTTATTTAAATACTTTAAAGTAGATCCTATTTGTTTTTTTGCACCTTTTAAGACTTTATTTGCAAACCACTTATCCGTACTCTCTGTAAATCTATCTAAACTACGCTCTTTAACTTGAATAATAAAAAGTAAGTCGTCAAGCATCATTACATTGTCAGCCAATTCTTTTGCTCCATCTTCTGGATAGAACTTATTTTTATCAAAAGTAAATTCTCGATAGAAAACTGATTCGTTAATTAGTGTCACTGTGCATTCTGATTTAGTTTGTATCATTTTTAATAAAACTATAGTTTCTAATGATTCTATTCTAGCAATTGTTGATAAAATAAGATGTGAAAAATGATGAAAAATAAAGCTTGATTTTAATTCTCAAGCTATTAAATTAAGATAGAGTATCCATTGAAAGTAATTGAGGAATATCTTGTAAAAACTTTTAACTAAACATCCAAATTCATAACATTTAAAGCATTTGCTTCGATAAAGTCACGACGAGGCTCTACTTCATCACCCATTAGAGTTGTAAATAGTGCATCAGCTTCAACGGCATCTTTTACGCGAACTTGAAGTAGCACTCTATTATCAGGATCCATTGTAGTTTCCCAAAGCTGCTCTGGATTCATCTCACCAAGACCTTTGTATCGCTGTACATCGTGTCCCTTACGAGCTTCTGTAAGCAACCAAGTAATCGCTGCCTCAAAATTATCAACATACTGCTTTTTAGTACCTCTTTCCACATAAGCACCCTTAAAAGATATATCAGATAAAACTTCACCATAAGTGATCAAATCTTCATAGTCTTTTGTACTAAAGAAACTATTTTTCACAAGATAATCAGTATCATCACCATTTATATAATGATTTACACCATAAGAAGTGACCTCAACACCCTCTTCATCAGTAATTTTACGCTCTAGCAATTTAAATCTTTCATAAGAAAGAGCCTTTTCATTACACTTCTCAACTACACCATTCCACCAACTAGAGATATCATCACCAATAAACTTAGCATTATAAGCCATAGTTCTAAGCAATTTTTCTGGGTAGATTTTTGCGTACTTATTGATAACCTTTTCAGATTTTTGATAAAGCTCATAATACTTATTTAGTATCTGTCCATTTATCACTACACCTTCATCAGCGACAATATCAGCTCCTTCAAGGCCAATATTACCAAGATATTCACCTAGAGCATCTTCATCTTTTAAATAAGTCTCTTGCTTACCTCGTTTTATTTTATATAAAGGTGGTTGAGCTATGTATAGATAACCTCTATTAATCAGCTCAGGCATCTGCCTATAAAAGAATGTCAAAAGTAGCGTTCTAATGTGTGAACCATCGACATCGGCATCTGTCATAAGAATAATTTTATGGTATCTTGTTTTGTCTGGATTATAATCATCAATACCGATACCACAACCTAAAGCCTTGATAAGAGTCCCCACCTCAACTGAACCAAGCATTTTTTCAAAACGAGCTTTTTCTACATTTAGAATTTTACCTTTAAGTGGTAGAATTGCTTGAGTTTTTCTTGCTCTAGCTTGTTTTGCTGAACCACCCGCAGAATCTCCCTCCACAAGGTATAATTCTGACAATGCAGGATCTTTTTCTTGGCAATCCGCTAATTTACCAGGTAAACCTGCAATGTCTAACGCACCCTTACGGCGAGTCATATCACGAGCTTTACGAGCAGCTTCACGCGCCCTTCCAGAATCTAATATTTTTTCACATATTATTTTAGATTCTCTAGGATTTTCTTGTAAAAATTCTTGTAACTTTTCATTAACCAAAGTTTCAACAGCAGACTTCACATCAGAAGATACTAGCTTGTCTTTTGTTTGAGAAGAGAATTTTGGATCTGGCACTTTCACTGATAGTACAGCAGCTAAACCTTCACGAGCATCTTCACCTGTTAAGCTAATTTTTAGCTTCTTGTTTAGACCTTCTGATTCGATATAGCTATTCATAGTTCTAGTAATAGCAGACTTTAAACCGGATAGATGAGTACCACCATCGCGTTGTGGGATGTTATTTGTAAAACAGAAGATAGACTCAGTATATGAATCATTCCACTGCAAAGCTAGCTCAACTTCGATATCATCTTTAATACCATTGACTGCAATCACATCTTGATGGATTGGTTTTTTTGCTCTATTTAAATACTCTACAAAGGCTTTGATACCTCCATCATATTTAAATATTCGAGATTTATCTGAAATTTTATCTATAAGCTCAATTTTTACACCTGAGTTAAGAAAAGATAGTTCTCTAATTCTTTTCATCAAAATTTCATAATCGAAGTCTACAAATGAAAATGTATCTTTACTTGGCTTAAATGTAATTATAGAACCAGTATGTGTAGTCGCCTCTAGTTGCTTTAGGGGATAGTCTGGCACACCGTGAGTATACTCTTGGTAGTATCTATAACCACTACGCGATATATCTAGTATAAGCTTTTCTGACAGTGCGTTTACAACAGATACACCTACACCATGTAGACCACCAGATACTTTGTATGAATTGTCATCAAACTTACCACCAGCATGAAGAACTGTCATGATAACCTCAGCAGCTGAGCGACCCTCTTCCTTATGGATATCCGTAGGAATACCCCGACCGTTATCCGATACAGAAACAGAACCGTTAGTATTTATAATAACTTTAATATCATCACAATGGCCAGCTAAAGCCTCATCAATTGCATTATCTACAACCTCAAACACCATATGGTGCAAACCACTACCATCATCGGTATCACCGATATACATACCTGGTCTTTTTCTAACCGCGTCAAGTCCCTTGAGTACCTTAATACTCGTCGAGTCATAAGTTTGATTTTCAGACATTAATAAACTCCAATTTGATTAACTATTATACTTAGAATTACTAACAAATATTATAACATAAATAAACTCTGATATTAATCAGCTTTAAACTTCTTAATTTAAAGCCTTTTCATTTTCAACAAAAATAGCTAATATAGCTATAGATTTGATAATAAATAAGTAGTTAGTTTTGATAAAAAAGAAAAACATAGCCTTTATTATAATAATCATAATTGCGATATGCTCTAGTTTTTTTATGGGTAAAAAAACAGGTGTTAGTAAAGCTTCTTCAATACATGAAAATGAAATTAAAACATTACAAGAGAAATACCACACTCAAAATACAAAACCACAAAAAAACTGTAGACCCGGTGTAAATTCAAAACATACTAATTTTGTAATTGGTTATGGTAGCTTGATGAACAAAGATTCTCGTAGAATCACCGTACCAGAGGCTCAATACGCATCACCGATATTAGTGAAAAACTTTGAGAGAATATGGGCTTCACGAGGCAAAAAATCTGGTGCCACATTCCTACTAGCCATTCCCAATAAAGGTTATGTGATGAATGCAATTTATTATAAAGCTAAGGCTAGAGATATAGCCGCTACTGACTTACGAGAAGCATCATATTGTAGAGTGAAAATTCCAAGTAAAGACCTGCTACCACTTGGCGTAAAAAGCTTACTAAAAGGTGATTACTGGATGTATGTGAAAGAATTAAATGATGCCAAGTTTCCTACAAGAGACTTTCCCATATTACAAACTTATGCTGATGTGTTTATGACTGGTTGCCTTCAAACTCAAGCAGACTTTAATCTTACAGAATTTGGACAACTTTGTTTTAATACAACATACAACTGGGATCTGGCAAATTGGCTCTATGACAGAACAAACCCTAGATATGCAAGATACTCAAAAACCACCGAACAATATAGACCTCAAATAGATGGAATCATTCACCGTCTCAACTATGAAGACGATCCATTATAAACCTAACAAAACAAAGTGTTTCTATGAAAAAACTAATTTCTCCCCGTAAAATCTGTATTGCTCCAATGCTTGACTGGACAGATAGACACTATCGCTACATGATGCGTTTAATCACAAAAAAAACTATGCTCTATACTGAGATGATAACTCTAAACGCTATTATTCATGGAAATAAAGATTATTTGCTCGGCTATAACGATGTGGAGCACCCTGTCACTCTACAGCTTGGTGGTTGCGTACCAAAAGATTTTATAACTTGCGGCAAGCTCGCTAAAGATTTGGGCTATGATGAGATCAACATCAATGTCGGCTGTCCTAGTGAGCGAGTACAAAAAGGTAACTTTGGCTTATCTCTAATGGCAGAACCTCAACTTGTAGCTGACTGTGTAAAAGCGATGAAAGATAATTTGGATATACCAATATCTGTAAAGTGCAGAATTGGCTATGATGACAATGATAGCTATGAAGAGCTCTACAATTTTGTCGAACACCAAGCAAAAGCTGGTGCTGATTATCTTTGTATTCATGCGCGTAAGGGCTGGCTGAGTGGTTTATCTCCAAAAGAAAATCGAACTATTCCAGAGCTTGATTACGACATGGTTTATCAGATAAAAAAAGATTTTCCAAACATTGAAATAGGTATAAATGGCGGTATCAAAACTATTGAAGATACTCGCGAACATCTAGGTCATGTTGATAGTGTAATGATTGGTCGAGAAGCTTATCACAATCCGATGGTTTTTGCTGATGTTGATAGCCAATTTTACGGTGATCAAGCTACAGATAACTCGCCACTTGAGGTTGCTTACCAAATGGCAGAATACATAAAATATCAGCTAGAAAATGATTCAAACCTTAAACTCAACAACATAACTAAGCATACTCTCAATCTATTCAACAGCTTACCAAACGCTAGAGTATTTCGTAGATACCTAAGTGAAAATGCTACTAAAAAAGATGCTAGTGTTGATGTTTTCTTAGAAGCGTTAAAGGTTTTTGAGAAGTAGTTATAGATGTTTCTTGAGAATATAATATAATCTCAAATCACGAGAAATCATCAATTATAATTGATACTTTTAGAACTGCTGGATTCAGCAAATCTCGGGATGATTTTTTAATTTTTTTTGATAAAATTATTTTATTATGGGAGACAGATTCTATATCTGCTCTTATACCATTTTTTACACATTCAAATTAAGGTCGAAATGGATTCGACCTCTACATTTTTTATTCGTCTAATTGACTCTTTAAATAATAATAATATTCTACAGGTTCTTGTTCTATTTCAAACTCAACTGTTTTCTCAATTTTTGCATTTGAACTTTCAGATTTAATGACAATTTTTATCTCTTCTTTTTTTGGTAATTCAATTAAAACTTTTTCTTTGAAAACAGGGATATCATCACCTACATTCATATCTCTTAAATTAACATATATAAATTTTTTATTAAATTCTTTGAATTTACGATAAGCATCTTTATTAATATTCTGATATAAAGATCTATTTAAATTATGTATGTTAGAAATTCCTGAATTTAGCACAGGAATATCTATTGCTTTTGGCTTTTCAGGCACTTCTAAAAAATCAGGGTAACTTTCTAACTTAGACAGATTTTGTATATAACTATTACTTTCTAGTAGTATTTCTACATCTATATTTTTATCAGATTTATTGCCTATACTTTCTATATAGAAATCAACCACATAAATATTTTCTAAATCACAAAACATACTCCACTGTGAAAAATTTTCTTGTAATCTATTCAAATATTTTTTTAATTCATTTTCATATATATCTAATTCATCCAAATATTTATTTAGATTAGGCTTACCCATCCATGATACGGGATTGAAAAATGGATTATTTGAAGTAGCCTTACCTTTGTAACACTCTTCTAATAATTTTGTTATCTCTTCTTTAGTTTTATAGCCTTTTTTAATTTCATCTAAGTCAATAAAAACCTTCTGTAATTTAGCAGTAACCTTATAATCAACAGGATTCTTTTTTATTTCATCTAATTCTAGCTTTAACTCTCGCCAAACCTGATAAGATGATATTATTAGAAATAATAATGATACATATAGCAAATTATCAATTATGAATTTAGCAACTTCACTACTAGGGTCATACCCTAAATAAAAAGTTATAAAACCACAAATACCAATTACAACTGAAAATTTAGAAAACGATTTACGAGATAATCTTTTCAGGTATTCAAAAATCACTTATAAACCTCCATCAAATCACTCACCCTCAAACTCATCAATAAACTTCTGAGCCGCTTGGATTCTTTCTTTACAGACTTTGTAAGATTTTGAAGCTTGCTCAAGCATCGGAGCTAGATCGTCAAGCAACGCTGGGTTATCTTGGCTATCTTGTAGCTTTTCGTTTATCTCTTCTAAAATTTCATAATTTTTTGCAAACTTTTTACTTTGTACTGCCATTTTTATTTACCTCTACTTGTATTTGCCCATCACTATAGACTATGTTTAAATTGGAATGTTTTAATGCTTGTGCCTGTGTAGTTATGTACTTACCATCATCTGATTTTGTGATGCTAAAACCCCTCTTTAAAGTTGGTTCTACTGATACTGATAATATCTGCTTATACAAATACTCACTAGTTTGAGTATAGTGGTTGAGCATATTTTTTGAAACTGTATTGGTGTTTTTAAAATACTCATCAAGACTATGCTGATAATATTTAATCAAATTTTTAGTTGCAACTGTGATATTTTCAAACTGACCTTCTACTGTGTTTGTATAAAGCTTCAAAAAGCTAGTTGCGATAAATTTTGTATTCTTATAATTCTGCTCTACTTGATAATCTACATTTTGTAAATAGTGACCTAACTTAGTCCTAAAATCTTTATAAAGATTCTCAAGGTTTGAGCTTGTTTGTTTTGCTAGATTTTTAGTTATATTTACAATTGCTTGGTAGTTGTGATTTGCATTTGTTGCATTATCAATTATTGTATTTGTAATAAAATTTATCACTTTTGATGGGGTATCAAATTTCTTGGTACAAATATCATCGAGGACTGTACTATCTCGCTCATGCCCTATGCCGACCATTACAGGGATTTCACTATTACAAATGCTTTCAGCTGGCAGGATATTGTTAAACCAATCCAAATCAGCTTGCGAACCACCACCTCTGATAATTACAATAGCATCATATTTATCAGCTTTCATGGCTATTTTATCAAATGCCTTTGCTACAGAAACTGCACAATCTTGACCTTGCATTTTAGCCTCAAAGATATCGAACTTACATAAACCTAAATCTTGTAACTTATCAGCTTCTTCAAAAAAATCTCCCTTACCTGCTGCTGTAATACTCGTAATAACAGCAATATTTGTAAAATCACTAGGTAACTCTAAACTTCTGTTTTTATTGATGATTTTTTTAGTAGTTAAAGTCTCGATTATTTCTAACTTGCGAGCTTGCCTATCTCCTAATGTAAATGCTGGCTCGATATCAATCACATTCAGACTAAGCCCAAAACTTACATGATAGCTTACTGCCACCTTTAGCATCACTTTCATATCCGACTTAAGTGGCTCACCTGTCACAGAAGTAAACTTACTATGCAGAAAACCAGCTTTATTTGCCCAACAATTACACCTAACTTTGGCAACTGGATATTTACTTAGACCATCGTGTTCAATCAGCTCACCGTAATAATGCTTACCAGACATACGCCATTCAGACAGCTCAGCCCTCACCCAATAGCCATCATAACCAAAGCCCATCTCTATAGTACTTTTTATAAGTTCTAGGAATTCGCTTAGTTTAAGTGATTCTTGCATAATTGATTATATAAATAAAGAATATTTAGATTTTACATTTATTTGAAAACTATACAAGTCCGCTTAAAATTGGTATTAATAGCTTACTTAACAATAAAACAGAACGAATTCCTCAGCTCGACTGGGGATCTCTCAAAGATAAATCTCATTGTAATAGTAGATCACAACTTAACTATCATATCCTTATTGTCTTTATGATACCCACCTTTTTTCATATAAATAGCGACACCAACCAAACCCACGGCTCCACAAACTATTCCCACCAATGCAGGTCCAAAGAAATTGTAATCTGTCATAGTAATGATAGTAGTACTTACAAGCGGTGCAATACCGCCAACTATAGCAAATGCTAGATTATAACTAATCCCCACACCTGATAATCTCACATCAGTAGGAAACAAATCACAAAGTAAAAATATAAAAGTACTAGCGACAAGAGCGTAGCAAAGCATTATTGCTATCGATGTAATAATCACACCTAACGGCGATGCCCAAGCACTCATTAAATAAAACACAGGCACTGACATTATCATCACCAATGCTGAGCCTAATTTAAACATTCTAGCAATACCAAATTTATCTGACAAATATCCATAAATAAAAACAAAACAAGTAAGTACAAATACACTTGGTGTAAGTATAAGAGATATTTGTCCAGAATTGTACATTGGGATAATATCTTCAACAAATTTATGGATATATAAAGTAAGCATCACCCCACCAAAAGCAACAATAATTACTATGCAAATCCCAGCAATAAGGTTTAATCTATAAGTGGAAATTAGTGAGCTAAAAGAAAGTCTTTGCTGTTTATCGATATTTTCAAACTGTGGAGTTTCATGTAAGTTTCTTCTGATGTAATATCCTACAAAGCCTAATAATCCACCAATTATAAAGCCTACTCGCCAAGCATAATCGCCAAATGCGTATTGAAGGGCAAATCCAACTATGTCTGAGAATAAGAATCCACAAGTCACAAAAGTAAACAATATCGCTGTAGCGAAGCCTATTTTGCCTTTTACAGACTCATAAACTATTACATAAGCACCTGGTAGCTCGCCACCTAAAGCCACACCCTGCATCACGCGTAAAAACACAAATGCAAAACTTGCAAATAAGCCCCACTGAGCATACCCAGGCATAATACCCATACATAGCGAACAAGTTCCCATTAAGAGTATCGTGAAAAGCAATAAGCGTTTTCTACCAATCAGATCACCAACTATACCTAATATAGTTCCTGCAAATGGTCTAACCAGATATGCTATAGAAAATATCAATACTGTAAGAAAGCTTTTGATAGTGGGATTAGTTATTCCCGCAAAGAAAGTTACTGATATTTCTTTTGAGAAGATCATGTACAGTACAAAGTCATAAAACTCTAATACCGCACCTATACCTGCTAATAGTATTACATTTTTGCTATTTTTATCGTACATTTTTCACTGTTGTTTTTTCTATATCAAAACATAATACTAGCTTTTATAAGCATTTAGAAGCTAGTATTTACAAAATAACTAGCCATCTAAACTAACCATCTCTAAATCAGTCATCTTTGCATGAAGAAAAATCTCTCCAACTAACTTAAACTTCAAAGGAATATCTGTCACATAAAACTTATATTTAGGACTACTACACACACCATCATTAAGGATCCTCTGCGATGCAAGTAATTGCATAAGGATTTTTACAGCTTGTTGAGATGGATCTATAAGAGTTACATCTTTTAACACCTTTGTAATACTGCTTTTTATCATAGGATAATGCGTACATCCCAAAATCAAACAGTCCAAAGATTTATCTTCAAAATAACCAAGATACTCTTTTGCTATAAGCTCAACTATTTCCCCATCAACAAACCCTTCTTCTATCATTGACACAAAAAGACCACACGCTTGCGTAAAGACCTTTGATTTTGGATATAGTTGATTTATTTGATCGGTGTAAGCATTACTATTTATAGTTGCAGGGGTTGCTATCACACCGATATTTAAATTATCAGCCACCGAGCTAACCCCTGTAGATATGACATCTATCACAGGAATCTCACCGGCAATCTCTTTCACTATGTCTTTTGCTACTGCAGATATTGTATTACACGCGATAATTATTGCTTTTACATCTTTTTGAATAAGGAATCTTGCAGTTTCTGCAGCAAATTTTTGGATTGTAGCTTGAGACTTTGTCCCATAAGGTATCCGAGCGATATCACCGAAGTAAATTATATTTTCACGAGGTAATATATCCATAAGGCTCTTTACAACTGTAAGCCCACCGACACCCGAGTCAAATACGCCTATAGGTCTATTGTCAGACACTTATCTTTTCTCAAGTTTCTTGATGATTTTACTACGAGAGCGAGATGGCATCTCTTCAAGATACTGCTCTTTTGCATGTATAAATGGCAATAGCGTATCAAGCTCTAGTACTGCTTGATTTGCATCCGCGGCTATAAAACTATCACTTAGCTTAGCATCATCATTTGCAAATATAACCACCGTTACAATAGGTATACCTTTGATGAAAACCTTTTCATTATATAGGAATGTTTGTAGGACTTTCTTTTGAGCAAAAGTCTGTCTGATAGGGTTTTTGATAGTCTTTGCGTAGACTTTGTTGTTTTGAGAAGTTTTCTCTACATGCCATCTATCTGCCATGTTTTCTACGCGAATATTTCCTCTATTATTTTTTACCTCAACGATAAATATACCTTTCGTTGAAACTGCAATAAAATCAAGCTCTCGAGTACCTACTGTAGACTTTTTATCTGGAAGAATCACTCTATTAAAAAGTACAAATTTATTATCTAATTTTTTTAGTTCATCTAGGACTGTTGTTTCACCTTCTGCACCAGAGATAATTATATCAACAGGATTATCATCTTTTGTAACAAGGAAGAAAAATACAAACAATATACTAGATAGAGTCACTCCGACTTGGATCGACTGTTTCACAAACTCTGTATTACCAAGATATAAGTCTACAGCTACTATAAATCCACAGAGTATAACTGATGCATATAGACTTTTTTTAGCTCGATGGTAATAGTTTTTTAATCTAGCCCATGTAAATCGTAAGAAAAGTCTGTCTTTTTTTAATTTGCTTTCAATAGCCATAGTTTGTTAATAATCTTTAAAGTTGCAAAAACTTCTGTTTTAGTTCTAAAATTTTGTTCCTAATAAGAGTAGCTTGCTCAAATTCAAGCTCTTTTGCATGAGCTCTCATTCGTTTTTCTAAAGCTTTTATAACTTTAGTAGCTTCACTCATACCTAGTATAGATGAAACCTCGATTTCATCAACCTTTAATCGAGCATTATTCTTAAATTCTCGCCTTTGCATCTCTGGAGAACTATCGAGCATATCATCTATATCTTTGATAATTGTCTTAGGTGTGATGCCATTTGCTTTGTTAAATTCATCTTGGAGTTTACGCCTACGAGCAGTTTCATCCATTGCTTTTTTCATCGACTTTGTGACTACATCGGCATATAGTATTGCTCTACCATTGACATTTCTTGCTACTCGTCCAATTGTTTGAATAAGAGCCTTTTCAGAACGCAAAAACCCCTCTTTATCAGCATCAAACACAAGTAATATACCAACTTCTGGCATATCCAAACCTTCTCTTAAAAGGTTAATACCTACTATCACATCAAATACACCTTTGCGTAAGTCATGGATTATCTGTACCCTTTCTACAGTATCGATATCTGAATGTAAATATCGCACATTTACTCCATGCTCTGATAAATATTCAGTAAGATTTTCAGACATTTTTTTAGTTAAAGTTGTGATAATCACTCGCTCATTCTTTGCTACAGACTTACCTATCTCAGATAGTGCATCTTCAACTTGGATTGTCACAGGGCGTACAAAAACTTCTGGATCTAACAGTCCTGTTGGTCTTATTATTTGATGTACTGTATTTTGTGATTTCTCAAGCTCATAAAGTGCCGGAGTAGCTGACACATAAAGTGTTTGTGGAAGCATCGCTTCAAACTCTTCAAATTTAAGCGGACGATTATCAAGTGCTGATGGTAGCCTAAAACCATACTCTACAAGGTTTGTCTTACGCGATCTATCACCTTTATACATACCTCCAAATTGTGGAAGTGTTGCGTGAGACTCATCTACTATTACCAAAGAATTATCTGGTAGATAGTCTAAAAGTGTCGGCGGTGGATCACCTGGATTACGCCCAGAAAGTAGCCTAGAATAATTCTCAACCCCATTGCAATAACCAAGCTCTCCAATCATCTCCATATCGTATCTTGTGCGTTGATCAATCCTTTGAGCTTCAAGGAGCTTACCTTCTTCTTCAAAATGCCTTACTCGTTCTTTTAGCTCAATTTTTATCTCTTCTATTACAGACTCTTTACGCTCTTTTGAAGCTACATAGTGAGTTGATGGAAATATTGTTGCACGGTGCATTTTCTTGATTCTTTTAGAAGTAAGTGAATCAATGGTATTTATCTCTTCTATTTCATCATCAAAGAACTTTACTCTAATAGCATCTTGTTCAGAATCTGCAGGATAAATATCAAGTATTTCGCCTCGTACACGAAAGCTACCACGAGAAAAATCCATATCATTACGCGAGTATTGCATATCTATAAGTTTTGTTTGAGCTTGCTTCATATCTAGGATTTCACCAACCTTTAAATGAAGTATCATTTGCATATATTGCTCAGGATCGCCTAGACCATAAATTGCCGAGACAGTCGCAACGATTATCACATCACTTCGTTCAAGCAGTGCTTTAGTTGCTGATAGTCTCATTTGCTCAATATGCTCATTTACTGATGAATCTTTATCGATATAAGTATCAGATGCCGCGACATAAGCCTCTGGTTGATAGTAGTCATAGTACGACACGAAGTACTCTACAGCATTATCAGGAAAGTACTGTTTCATCTCCGAGTAGAGCTGAGCTGCTAGAGTTTTGTTATGTGCTACAAGTAAGCAAGCTTTTTGCGTTTGTACAATGACATTTGCCATTGTATAAGTCTTACCTGAGCCTGTAACTCCGAGTAATACTTGATGTTGTAAACCATCGTTTATACCTTGAACTAGAGATTTTATAGCCTCTGGTTGGTCACCTGCTGGCTGGTATTTTGTTACTAGGTTGAATTTGTCTTGCATTTTGTTATTCATCATCCAAGTCTTCTTCAATGTCAGGATACTGCACAGGATTATCTCCTACAGCTTTCACTACAAATGGGTATTCTTTTTTAGAGTCAAACTCTACTTCTTTTTTGTACTTACTTATCTTAAATACCCAATCATCACCAAAATCAAATATCATACATAAAAAACGCGAAGGCTCCATATCCATTGCCTCTTTGACTGTGATTGTTTCCTCAAAACCATATTGCTCTTCAGGATCCATAAAATCCATATCATCAGAATCAGTTGCACCATTTAATATGATATTTTCTCTATTGTATGGAGCCCCTGTCTTAGACAAGTAAAATTGGTGCATATGATCATTATCAAAATTAAACATAATCAAAATATCTGCACATAATTCTAATAAAGTCGTATCGGCTTTAATTTCGACTTTTTTGTAGCTCTTATGATAGTGATGTTCATTTATACACTCTATTTTTATAAATAAAGCTTCTTTTGGGAAATTTGAGTCTAGTGGTTCACTCTTATTATTTACATTTAATAAATCGCATTTTAAGCTTTCATGTGGTGTCAAATAATCCAAATATCCATATATCATATTGTTTATATCTTGTGTTACACCAATTGCTTCATCTTCTTCAATAAAAAAGCCATCAATAAACTTAGTCATCTCATTCATACTACCAGTAACAGATCTTTTTGATGTATTCATATACTCTATATCACCTATAGACTTAAGCATCTCATCAATGCAAGTCTTGGTAAATAAGTCTTTTGATAAATGCAGTTCTAAGCGTTGTTTGATAATATTTGGTAAATCTTTTAATATTTTTTGAGTTATGCCATATATAAACACAGAATACAGACTCGTATTATGTGTAACCAACAACCCTTTTTTACGACCAACATTAAAAATATTTGCGTGCCAACAACTAAAATTATTGTCATCAATTGGCTTGACCATTGTTTTTATTTTCAACATATCTTGTAGTTTTTTTGTTGCTTGTATTATCATTGACCTGCCTCTTTTCGATTTTCTAATGAAATTTTATCACATTACTAGAATCATCATCTTCAAATTCTGGTAAATCTTGCATAGCTTTTTCAGGTATTAGAAGAAATTCACACATCATAGAATATTCTGCAAGTATATTGAATACTGGATGTTTTTGCTTTCTATCATCAAATGAACCATTCAATATTTGAAATAACTTCAATACACCATTACCTAATAAATAATTACAAGATCTACTCAATATACAAACATCATACAGTGAAGCTTGATTGTGTTTTTTAAACGATGTCAAAATCTCTCTTATATCTGCTATACACTGTTCCATAGTTGGGTTATCTTCAAAAGTAACAGGCACTCTCGAAGCAGATAATCTTTTTTTGTCTGTCATACTTCTAATACTATCTATGCGAAGAGGATCTTCTAGCAATTCACATATATCAATAAAATCTTTACAACTGTCTAATAAAGGGCTACCTTTACTTTCATCATAATTAGGATTTAGCATCTTATTCATTTCAAATATTGCTGAATACATATAATAACTAGATATATGATTTAATTGAATTAACTGACTTAAGTTTATTTTTTTCTGATTTGAAAAATTGTTCAACACTTTTCTCATATCAGACATACCGCGTTCAAGAAGGTCATCTTCAGAAAAATTAATTATTACTGTCTTTGTATCTAACATTTTATTTCCTTTAAATCTTTGGTTATATATAAAGTATAGCCCTCATAGTAGTAACTAGCATCTATACCTTGCATAAACACATCAGCGTTGTTTATATCATCAGTCAAAGCTGTTTTTATGAGGAGCTTTATTTCGGTGTCTTTTACAGGGCTTCGTTGCATTGCAAACAGATAGTCATCTCTATCTAAACTGTTCCAATCAACTACTTTTTTTATTTCATTTTTTAATATCAAATCAAGCCAAATTCTCATGCTTCTACCATTGCCCTCTCTAAATGGATGAGCAACATTCATCTCTACATATTTTTCAACTATTTCATCAAATGTTGATTGTGGCATTTTCTCTATATTTTCAAGTGCTGGTTTTAGGTATGTGGTTGGAGCAAACCTAAAGTTTCCTTTAGAAATATTAACATTTCTAACCTCTCCTGCAAACTCATAAATATCTATAAAAAGCTCTTTATGTATAGTTGCTAAGCTAGCAAAAGTTCCGCATTGTAAAGAATCAAAAAAACCATTTTCAAAAAGTTTTTTAGCTTTAAGCTTGCTAATTCTTTCTTCCTCTTTAGCTAGCTCTATTTCGCTTTTTATACCTAGTTTGTTTTTAAGCATTTTGCATAACCTTTTTTAAGATATGTTATTTGTTATTTTCTTGTATAAAACCACTCCACCGACAAGTCGGCTGCTCCGCAGAGGGAATAACTATACACCTTGTCATTCCATGGCTTGACCATGGAATCAATTTTTAAGCCATATCAAAACCAATCTATGGATACTCGGTCAAGCCGTAGTATGACGACCTCCTTAAATTCCCCTCTATGGAGGGGTGGCAGTCGTAGACTGACGGGGTGGTCTCATACTACCCAACACTCTTCTCAATTATAGCTATCTCTTCATCAGTTAGCTCATAAAGTTTATAAACCATCTGGTCAATCTCTGCTTCTAAATTGGTAGTGTCTATGCATTGCTCTTTTGCTCGAATAATTTCATCAACTAATCTCTCAAAATATTTTTGTAGTTCTATTGTAATACTAGGTATTCTTAAGTTCTCCACATATGCTTTTGCACCAATATTCGGAGCAGATGAAACAAATTGAATGTAGAAATTTGAGAGTTTTGAATTTAAAATAGCAGATAAATATTTTAAATCAGAACCAATCATCATAAAACAACTATTTAGTAATAATGAACTAGTATTGTTATAACTAAAGGTAAGATTTTCTGTCACAAAGTTCCATAATAATTTTTCATCTTTAAATTTTGGAATATGCTTTTTTGCTGGACGATATAAAGCATACCATTGCATTTTATTTTGCTTTACTTCTATTTTTTTATCCAGACTATTTTTATTTTTCAATAAGTATTTATAAATTGAGGAATATTCTTGGATGTTTGTTTCATTCGTTGTATATATAAGATATTTATTCTTGCCTTCTAAGCTATATTTCTTAATTTCTTTGCCTGTTATAATAGGAAGTATAATTTCATTTGATTTATTATCCTCTTCAATCATTTTATTTTTCAATTCTTCATCAATAACAAAAACATCATTATTGCCTGTTTGTATACCACGGTATATTCCCACATCCCAATCTTTTAGGGGTGTACCGATAGCTTCTATTTTCTTTTTTATTTCTAGTTCTTCTTTACCTAAAAACACACAACTCTCTTCTGACATATCTGACTGTGGTATGTAACTACTATTATTAGCTATGTGATTGTCCAAGTTTACAGTTTTGTTGTAACTAGAATCCACCAGACAAAATTTAAAACTTGTATCTTTTATTTGTGATTTTTTGATAGTCATCACGCTTGTATCAACTGTTGCACTCTCGAATACTTTAATTTCATTGAAATCTATATAGTCTATGAGTTGTGTATTAGCTAAAGTAAATTTTCTAAAATTAGCACCATACTTTGCTCTAGTCCATTTATTAGATGTAATATAAGTCAATACACCGTTGTTTTTAAGCAAATCATAACCTTTCTCAAAAAAATAGATGTATAAGTCAGCTGTTCCTGCATAACTTTGAAAATTTTGGATTTCTTGTTTAGCTTTTAGCTCTTTGATTTTCTCGTGTCTCACATAAGGAGGATTCGCTATTACCACATCAAAACCGCCAGTATCTAGCACATCAGCAAAGTATATTTTGTAGAAAAATAGTTCTGTTGATTGACTTTTATTTTGTAAATCACCAATGACTTTTTGTACTAGCTTTTGAGTGGCTAGTAATTCATCTCTTTCTTTTTGCTCTTTTTTTGATAACACTTTATCATCAAAATATAGTTTTTCTTGAAGTATATCCTTACCAAAACGATTAGTAGCTTTTTCTCTAATTAGCTTTATTGCATTGTATTGAATGTTGTCTTTGATAGCACTTTTTTTAGTATTATCATTACAGTCAAAATAATCTTTAATATCAGATAATATTCTTCTTAAATCATTATTATTTGCATGAACATCTTGTATAGGATCAAAACCATTTATAGTCTCAAGCAAACTATTGCCGACCATTATTTTATAAAAAAGGTTTGGTAATGGCTCTGGAGTATCACTATCTACTACTATTGATAACCAAAATCTTAGTTTAGCAATCTCTACAGCAGACTCTTCTATATCTACTCCATAGATAGAGTTTTGTATTATTTCTTTTTTAAGCTTTGCTTTTTTAGCAAAATTTGATTTATCTAAACTACACAATACAGCCAATATTTCATGGAGCATACCCATAGGAAATGCTCCAGAACCAATTGCAGGATCAAGCACCTTGATGCTTTTAACAGCATTTATGATATTTTCTGCATTATTATTTATAAAATCAGAACTATCAGTTTTTTTGTTTAGTACTAAATCTTTGATATCTTGCTCATCATCTTCGCTAGTGAATTTACCTTTTAGATAGTTTATTAATGACTGCTGGCACATATAGTGCACAATTTCTCTTGGTGTATAAAATGCACCTTTATCTTTTCGGTCTTCAAGCAAATCCTCAAAAACCTTACCAAGCATCTCAGGGTCAATTGCTATGTCTACATCTTCTGGAGAATCCTCAATAATTGTAAAGTTATAACTACGAAATAATTCAAATATTTTCTCAAAAAGCTCATCTTCTATTTTTATATTGCTAGATTCAAGTTCCAAATCTCTTGCATCTTGAGTAAATAAACCACCATTTAAATATGGTATTTTACAATCTAATATTTCAAAATAGTCGTTGCTATCTCTACGGTCATTATTCAAGGCATCAAAAAACAACGGTGCTAGTATGTTGTTGTAGAAGTTTGATGATTCCCCTTCCTTGAAGGGGTGGCTTGCAGAGCAAGACGGGGTAGTTTTTGAATTTTTTTTATATTTGTCATGCAAAGATATCAAAAACTTTCTATCACCATCAGTCCAAGCATTATCAGTAGCTCCGAGCCAACCTTTTTTTTGCAAGAAGAATAAGAATACTATCCTACCAAGTAATTTTTTTACAAAAAATGAAACATTATTTTCATCATCAAAGCCAGTTTTGCCTTTTGTAGGATATGTTTGGATATCTTCGCATAGGTTTTTATACAATGCCTTGTACTCAACAAAAAACTTCTTAGATACTGGCTCGACACTAAATGCTTGTGATATATCATCTATAGATTTAGTATTTAAATCTTCAATCTGCTTAGAAATTGTTTTTAATGGGGTATTTACACCTAATATAAAACTAGCTCTGGTAGGTGGTGTTGAAAATTCTTTTAGATTTATATCATAATCTATCTTGATGAATGAGAGTCGCCAATTGCTTTTATTTGAATTGTAAAAAATAGCGATTGCACCATTGAGAAAATTTTCTTGAATTTGTTTTTTAAGAAATGAACTAAATCCAACACGATTATTTTCAATATCTACATTATCTGATACTTCAAATTCAAAAAAACCTAGTCTGCTATCATCAGCTAACTCTACATCTCCGAAAAAAGTACATGATTTCACTTTATCACTATTATCATCTGTAATAACAGCTGATGATAATTTCTCAAACTTTGGAAATTTGCTTTGTAAAAATGTTAAAAAATCCGTTTGATTGTATGCTTTTTTTATGAAGTCTATCATTTTATTGCTCCTGTTCTATTACAATTTGTACTAGCTTTGCTATGTCACTCTGCATTGATATTTCTTTATTTTTATTATTGTCTACAAACTGTTGTAGTTTGTATTTATTAAGCACAATTTTTTGGTTTTTTTTATATTGTGAATTTATCGACTTTACTAATGGCTCATAATCTTTTGCAACCAAAGGGCTTGTAAAATGATTTTTTGTTTTCATTATTTCATGCCATTGTTTAGCTATGTTTTCATTCTCATGTAGCATCATCATATCTTCACCATTCATAGTGTTGAATATGACTTTTATTACTCCAACAATAGTTGCTTTCTTCTTTGACTTAGCAATAACCTGATTAGCAACAGACTCTATTTCAGCGACTACATCATTTATATTATCACCTGCTCTAATGAAAATATCTTTATCTAAGAAAATATAAGTTGTAATGTTTGGCACAGCTAATGTGTTTAGTGATTTTCTTATCTTAGAAATATAATTATTTCTATTTATTCCTTTTAAATTTCGCTCATCTAAATTAATCTCTTGAGAAATAGCCCATACATAGTCATTAAGAGCTGAAATATAATTAGCCTCTGTATATCCTTCACATATTACAGTAATATTTTTCATAGTTATATTTGCGTATTTGGCTTAGCCCTATACATACCAGCAATATATCTATCTCGAAAGTTTATTTCTTGTCTAGATTCATATTTACTCAGACGATTTATAGTGGTACCTTTTTTAAGGCTTTTATTTACAAAGCTAGCTTCATAAGTTCTTAGATAATGCTCTAAGACATCCGTAGTATGTAAAGTAGTTATTAATTGAGAACCATATTTGTTATATTCTTTAGACTTAAACATCTCTAAAATAACTTTTGTAATTACTGGGTGTAGTGACTTATCAAGCTCATCAATAATCATAACCCCACCTTTTTCTAGAGTTGCCAACATAATTGCTATAATTCCAAATAAAAGTTGTGTACCTGTTGATTCTTCCGTAAGCAAAAACTTCACATCAACACCATCATAGTTTTTATGAGTAGTTATTATGTCATAATACTCAAACATATCTTTTTCTTCTAACTGCACTGTACCAAATACTATCCCTTTAGGTAATAGTTTTTTACGAAATTCTAATTTACATATATCTATATCTAATTTCTGTAATATATTAGAAATTTTGTCTAATGATTCAGATATTTTAGTATCATTTGATGAGTTTGCTAATATTTTCAGTGCCGTATCTGGTTGTATATGATTATTATCACCTATAGATATATTATTAAAAAAATTTATAGCACAACTCATATAATCATTCAAATTTGGTAATCTGTCATATATTAATTTCAAAAATGTGTGCACTTGATTATTTTTATCTAAAGATTCAAATAGTAGCTTTTCTAAAAATTGATTATTATTAACTTCGGACTGAATTGATATATCAATTATTTTAGAATTTTTTATCTCAAACAAAACATTTTCATTACACACTAACTTTTCATGCAAAATTTTATTAGTAGTAAATTCTAATACATATTTATACCTTTGTTGTTGGGAAAAAAACTCTAATTCAATCTTAGACCCATTATCAGAAACATTTATTTTATTATGGAATGGCTGTAGCATATTGTTAAGATTATTTCTAATACCAGCATTCATAATTGATTTAAGTACAAGAATTGCTTTAATAATATTACTCTTACCACTTGCATTTGCACCATATAGACACATAATCGTAGATAGTCTATTTTTTGTGTTATTGGTTGGCTCTAAAAAGTATAACTCCTCAGAATCTTTATAACCATTTGGAGCTTTTTTATCAGTATATGACAAGTCTAATTCAGTATTGATTATAGATTTAAAATTAGATATTTTTATTTTAGATAACATATCTTGATAGTCCTCATAAATTAACTAATATAAGTATACCAAACTAGCTAATCTTTTTATATATAAACTGTTTTTTTGTTTATGTTCTAAACAAAAGTCTCACTAAGAATTATTTTCATATCATTAATTACTTTTGATTTAACAACATTATTTGTTTGAATATTCATTGATTTTAATAAGTTTTCTAAGTCTAGCTGGGCTTTTGAAAAATTATTACCTTTTTCTATAGCCTTGATATCTTTTGATAAATTTTGGTATCTACCAGCATTTAGAAGGTCTGCATAAGTATCTTTTAAACTTTTATCTATGTGCTTAATCATAAATAACTTATTGATAAACTGTAGAGATTTTTTATCTTTTGATTTTTTTTCATGTTGCAAGACATCTACACTCTGTTTTTGAATTAGATTGTTAATTACATCATCATATCTCTGATAAGCTTGAGACACATGGGTATAGTGAATCTCTTGAATAGGTAAAACAGGCTTTTCTTTTGTCTCAGCTTGTAAGTTTTCTGCCATCTCTACAAAATCAACAGCTATGGCATTATTGTCTAAATCAGTTTTGTTATCATCAGATATTTTATAGTAGTTTTTAGAATTGTTGTTTTTTATAAATACAAAAGATTTTGCATTATTATCAGTAGACTTTCTCTGTACTCTAATTTTGTTAGAAAGTTTTTTTATTTCATTGTATTTTGTACGATTATTTTCAGCAACATCTCTAATTTCTTCAAGAAACTTTAGTTCCTTATCTATATCTACATAACTATCTTGATTATACAACGATTTGCTTCCAACTTTTTCATCTGTGGAATATATCTGGCTATCTTCACCTAGAGCATCGTGAAATGTCTGTAATTTAGTAAATGCTTTTTTAGATAATTCTATATATTTCTCACTCTCTGCTGTTGGCTTGAAGTTATATATAAATATCTCTGTATGTTTTGTGCCTATGCGATTTATACGACCTATCCTTTGCATTAGCCTAGTAGAGTTCCATGGAATATCGTAATTATATATGATATTACTTCGGTGCATATTTACACCTTCACTTAGCGTATCTGTGGTAATTATTACATTATAATCATCTTTTTGAGTCTTGTAGTTAGCATCAAAATTCTCACGAATAGTATCTTTCAACTTATCTCTGTTATCACCAGTTACAGTAAGCACAGTATTATTCTTACCTAGTTGCTCACCTAGGTATAAAGCTGTTTGCTTAGACTCTGTAAACACAACTATTTTCTGTTTTTTGTTATGATCTAAAATATCATTTAATTTTTCTAATTTTGGGTCTACGGTTATAGATTTCCAATCACACAGCATACTATTTATTAGTGATAAATCATATTTTAAATCATCAACATAGTCTTCTGCAAAATCATCTTTTGAAAATTTTGAAACTTTTTTGTCTGAGCTAAGTAGTTCATCATATTTATCTGCAAAATCATCACCATACTTGTCTAACATATCGTATATGTTTACATCTTTTGATACATACACTTCATTACTCTCAAACATTTTAATCAAATGCTCTAAGCTCTTCTTCTGATTTGACAACATAGATTTTAAAGCTACAAATGAGCACTCTAAAGCTTTTAACGATGATACTCTAATAATGTCAGCTAGGTTTTTAGCACCAACTTCAAAAATATTGTCAGGCATATTGTTAGACGATAGTTTAAATTCTGCTCTTGCAGTATCTCCAAGCTTAGCTAATAGCATATATCTAGCGTACTTTAATTCTTTAGAAAGAATATCTATAGTTCTATTAAATACCACTAAAGTTTTGTCATCAAGCTGATACTCTACCATCTCAACAGGGTTGCTTTTCGGTATAGTCAATCCTTGAGATTCCATATCTTCTTTGTATTTTTTATTGGTTTGAATATCTGTTCTAGTTCTTCTGACCATTACCTCTCGTAATATTTTAGATCCTAGTTCCTTAGATAAGTCCTCTAAATCAGCTTTTTCAGTAGGTGTAAGTTCTATATTTACAAAATTAGGGTCTAAACTATCAACAGGTTTTTTACCTATGATTTTTTTAAACCTTTCGTTTATATTTGCAAAAAACTCTTTAAGGTTGGGGAATGAGTCTATAGTCGAGTTGCGACTATCTTGAAATAAATACAGTTGGTTAGCAATATCTTCTGGCTTGTTATTTAACGGAGTAGCAGATATTAATATTACTTTTTTAGTATACAGAGAATTTTCTTTTGTGATTTTTTCTAGCTCAGAGTACCTATTAGTAGACCAGTTCTTAAATTTATGTGATTCATCTATGATGATAGTTTCATAACTTGAAATATCTTTTATCTTATTCAATGAACCATTTGAAACAAATTTATAACCTCGCATATTTTTTATTTTAAACAAGTTAAATGTCTCTTCCCATTCATCTTTGATAGACGGCGGGGCAATTATAAGAATAGCTCCTTTTGTAGATTCTAAGAGTCTACGCACTATCATAGTTGCAGTTACTGTTTTACCAAGTCCCACCACATCAGACAAGAAAAACCCATTATGCTTTGCTATCTTATCTAAACCATCATTTACAGCATCTATCTGATATGCAAGTTTCATAAACCCACTAGGCAAATCATTAGCTACACTAGGGTCGTATTCAACTCTATTTTCAAAATGCTCTATCAGAAATTTGAGATATAATTCGTAGGGTGAGACTTCTTTAAGATATGTATCATTTTTAATACTCTCAATGTCAGATTCTGATATATCTACAGCCTCATCCCATAGCTTGTCAAACTCTTTTAGTCCAAACTCTATATCATCACTGTCTTTTAGCTCTACATTAAATTCATAGTTTTTTGTAAGACCATTTTCTGATAGGTTAGAGCTACCAGTTATTATCGAACCTCTATATTCAGCAGTACCATTATGTCTCTGTATATCTTTTTCTCTTAAAATATAAACTTTAGCATGGATGTTTTTCTCTTTGGAAATCTTTATTTCTAGCTTATTATTTATTAGCATATCAGATAGTATCTGCATACTCTCATCTACTTCTTTTGAGTATTGAGACTTTTTCAATATCGCTTCTTGTTCACTTCTAAACTCATTGGTGAAGTTTGAATTGTCATTGATATTGAGTGTCTTACCTCTCTCTTTAGCATCAAGAGTTAGCTTATCTATATTGATACCTACAAGAATTCTAGTCTTCTCGATGTTTGAAAGGTATTGTGATATTTTCTTGAATCCACTAATACGAAAGTAACCCAACAGAAATTCTATGCTTTTGATATCATAGTTTTTTAATATATCTGTTAATCTATTTTCAAGAGTGTTATTGTCTTGATTCGTAAAAAATTTGCTTGGCATATTTAGTTACTAAAAATAATATATAATCATTATTATAAAGCATATAGTTTTTAAAAGCATTTCTTTAGAAAAGACAACTATTTATATCCTAAAACAAATACTCTTCTAACTCATGTAACAAAGCCTGTTGCTCTTCAGTTAGCTCTCGATTAGTTCGCACATCTTGCATTTCTTGGTAAATATCAGGTAAAGACTTACGAGGCTTACCGCGATGATCTATTAGCATCTCATCACTTTCTAGGCTTACCACTTTATTTAAGTATTCTTGAAATTCCATTTGTGCGTTATCTGGTAGCTTAGAATAATCCAATCGCCCCACTATTCGCATTGCTCTTTGATAGTAATCTTTTGGAAGCTGATTAAGCATTTGAGCTTTTTTAACAATATCAGACACATGGAATTTATCACAACCTCGTTCATCGGCACTAGTCATAAAACCTGCTTGATAAATATCTGCACCAGCATCTACATTCTCTACAGTTGGATACTTATACTCAAGCACATATTCCACAAAATCCAAAAACAAATCTTTGTTCTGCTCAATAAACTCTTTGTTAGATTTTATAAGCTCTAGTCGCTCTTGCGGTAACTTTCCAACAAATCGTGATTTAGCTGGTAATATGAGAGGTGTATCGCCCCATTTTTTATTTACTGTTAGACGCCAATGCTCTGCCTCTAAACTGCCATATTCTGTGATGAAATCTGCAAATAGCTGACTATCTAATCTCACAAATATCTGCTGATTTTTATAATGCCTATGCTGACCAATATCTAGTATCGCCGACATAAAGTTATTCTTGTAACCAAATATCCCACTTACAGCTATTGCCTGCCTATAGTCTCTGTCATTGATATTCAAAGCTACATCTAGTTTAGTCAATACTTCTTCGTCATTCTTTTTGTCAAATTTAGCCAATAAAAACTCCCACATCTTTGGGTTTGCTGAGTATAGCTTCTTTGCCATCTCAACTGTTACCAATACATCTGTGATAGCATCATGAGCTCTACCGCCACTATAAAATTTATTGGCTATATTAAGATTCTCTAGTTTTAGCGATACTTTATCAACACCCTCATCATCTGTAACCATAGGCCAAGTTAAAGCCTCATTACAAAAAAGATGATAGCAAGTAGCTATAGGAAACAAGTCTGCACGATAGCACTCATTCTTAAATTGGTGCGTATATGGAGGTAGCATATTTTTATAAAATGCAAAACGAAGAAATTCATCATCAAAACCAAGAGTATTGTAGCCTATGCTTATAGTGCCTGCTTCATTGATGATTTTATGGATTTTGCGAATAGCTGCGTATTCAGATACACCAGTATTAGCTTGTGCTATAAATATATGATGTGTGATACACGCCATCGGGCTAGGTGTAGTATCAGAATTTAGCTTTACAAAAAAGTTAAATCTCTCGATCTCGTTAAATTGTAAATCTGTACGGACCGCAGCAAATTGTAAAACCTGATCAAAAGCTTTGTTGATGCCTGTAGTTTCTAAATCATAGAATAAGAAAGTTTGATTACTCATATAAGAATTAAGCTCTTAGTTTTGTTAAGTTTCTTGCTAAAATTTTAACATACCTTGAGTATGATTAATAAGGAACACTTTATTCTTTTAGTTTTTTATGATGAGTGACTCTTAACTTATCCCTACCTAGAATCCGTCTTCCTGATAATCCACAAATGATTTTTAGAGTTAAAAACAAGTCTCAACAAATAATACAAACTCATAAGTATAAGTGCTACATGATAAAGTCCATATTGTCTAAATGTACCAAAAAAAGTACATATTCTCTTTCATAAAAGATGTAAATGCCAAAACCTCATAAATTAAAAATTGATATATTAAAAAAAACAATCCCAAGCTCACCATTAATAAATGTAGAGGGGTTAGTTTTAAATTCTTCTTCCAAAACCCACTAAGAACATTCTGATAGATTGTGAGTAATATTGCGATTACCCAGGAAAGTTTCTCACCCCAATGAAACCATTCAGCATAATAACTATCTCAGCCTCGAGAAAACCTATAGCCAACTAGATTTGTTAAAAACAAAAAATGGAAAATACAGAAAAGACAAAGAAATTTTTGAATATTAGCATGAGGTGCTTGCTTTTGCATTATAAAGAGAGCACAACAAACAGCAAAAAAACCAAGTAATTCGAACTTTTGAATAGAGAAACGATGATCATTTTTACCTTCGTCTATTTCTACATACATTATTTGTGGTCCATTTCGCAATTCAAATAAGAACATCCACAGCATCAAAACAGATAAAATTAATCCGCCTGGGCATAGCAAATACTGAGAAAAAGGCAAAAATACTATCGTAAACAATAGAAGTACCCTAAGCAACATATTTTTATTAGTAACAAACTTTAAAACCAAGAGTAAATAAAAAAACACCTTCGCGGCATTCCATATAGTTTGAGATAATAGAATACTAAAAGGAGTAACAAAAGCATCATTTCTAAAAACATCATTTAGACCCATTGATGTAAGTACAAGAGATAGTAAAAGTATAATAGTAAATATTTTTGTTAATTTATTTATAGGTAAATTCATAAGCTATGATTATAGTCTAAATTTTTTATATAGTGTTAATGTTAAGCTATTCCTTAAGTTCAGGATAGTTTTTATAACTTCTCTGCTAACTAGATAGTTATGATGTTCCATGCTTAATATTAGTAAGGAAATAATTCACACTATGCTTTTCTAATTGATCATTAAACTCAGCTCCATAAAATATGCTATATAACGGATAAGAGTAGAATACAACTAAAATTAAGGCTCGTGGAATATCAGAAGGACGTAAAGCCGGCGACACCCCAGTTGTTCGTGAATCAGCACTAAAGACTGTTCCAGAACGCAGTATAAACATTAATTGGCCAGTTGATAATAATGGTGATATTCTCAAACCCAGCATTAAATGCAAAGGAATGGATAAATCAAATATTCCGACAGAAATAATGACAACTTTTCAAAATGTTGAACATGTGGTGCCAAAAAGCACCTCATCACAAACTAATAATCCTAGGCTCAGGCCCTGCAGCAATTTATGCAGCTCGTGCAAACTTAAATCCTGTAATCATCACAGGTATGCAACCCGGTGGTAAGCTTACAACCACGACTGATGTAGACAACTGACCAGGCGAAGCTGATGGTATAATGGGTCCACAACTTATGGAAAACCTCCAAAAGCAAGCCGAGCTTGATGTCCACGGTGTATTTATAGCTATTGGTCATACGCCAAATACTGGTATTTTCAAAGGGCAAATAGATATGGAAAATGGCTATATAAAAGTAAAGTCAGGTCTAGCAGGCGATGCTACTCAAACTAATATCCAAGGCGTATATGCTGCTGGTGATGTAGCTGATCATATCTACAAGCAAGCTGTAACTTCTGCCGGAACTGGCTATATGGCTGCTTTAGATGCTGAGAAGTATTTGGATGGGTTGGGTTTTTAATATCTAAACCCTACTACTCTGCTTATTTTCTGTAAATATCATAAGTTTTGTTCGCTGACAACTTTAAATTTTCTCCATTACATAGTTATCAAGTTTTTGTCCGCAAATCTCTATAAGCTGTTTTCTAATAACATAAAATCCATATTTTTCAAAAAATGGTTTTGCTGTAATACTAACATGAGAATATAATCTAACAACTTGATTTTTATCACTTTCATATATTAGATATTGCATTAGTGTTTTACCAATACCTTGACCTAAATATT
>JBLFYO010000002.1:0-42297 GCA_047609165.1 Francisella sp. | reverse complement strand
CCAATAGAAAAAGTTTGGGCTAATTTTAAAAATATTTTAAGAAGAATAAGGCACAAATATAGTGATTTTAAAGATGCTATAAAAGCGGCATGGAATTGGAATAAAACTCTTTCAGATTAGCTATAACTACATACAATGCATCAAAAGCGTTTAGACTCATTGAAAGCATTCCTGAATTTAGAGCAAGATATTAAGAGGATAGAATGTTTTGATATATCGCATTTTCAAGGTGAGGCGACTATCGCATCTTGTGTGGTGTATACAGATGAAGGTGAGGATAGAAAATCTCATCGTAGATACAATATCAAAGATGTAAAAGCAGGTGATGATTATGCTGCGATTGCTCAAGCAGTTTCTCGTAGACTAAGCTCAGGGATAGAAGCGGACAATTTACCAGACATAATGATTATAGATGGTGGAAAAGGGCAGATTCATCAAGCTGAGAACATAGTTAAAGAATTTGGTTTAGAGCGTAAAATACAGCTTGTAAGCTTAGGTAAGGGTGTTGAAAGAATTAGCGGTAAAGAGAAGATCTACAAAGGCTTTGATAATACTGAATATACGCATGATGCTGGATTTTTACTATTACGCCAAGTGCGAGATTCTGCTCATGATCATGCTATAAAGGCTCAACGAAAAAAAGTGAATTCTAATCGCCAATTATCTATAATAGAAGAAATTGAGGGAGCAGGACCTAAGGACGAAAAGCATTGATAATGCACTTTGGTGGTTGGCAGGAGCTAAGTAAAGCATCAGCTGACGAGATGGCAAAGGTTAATGGTATAAGCAAAAAAATAGCCCAAGAGGTTTAGGAGTGTTTTCATTTTTTTTTGAAAAGACTCTAATATCTGGAACCAAAGCACCAACTCTCTTATGATGTGAGCGATTATGCCAAAAACCAATCCTCTCTTTTGCTTTTTCTGAAACTTCTTCACCATCTAAAAAAGCATCTATCTCTTGGTATGTGACTCCCATTTCATCCTCATCTGTTTGCCCTTGCCATAGTCCAGCAGATGGTGCTTTATCTAATATATTCACAGGGACATTTAGATGCTTACCTAGCTCAAAAACTTGAGATTTTTTAAGATTGACCAGTGGCAATATATCCGCGGCACCATCTCCAAATTTTGTGAAATAGCCCATATACCATTCACAAGCATTATCAGTACCTATAACTATGCGTTCATTTTGCTGAGCATAGGCATATAGATACATCATTCTTAAGCGAGCTTGAGCATTACCTTTGATGACATGTTGACGGTCATTTTGTGAGTTAGTAAAACTATTTGTCGATTCTATAAATATATCATAAGCAGGCTGGATTGAAACTATATGATAAGGTATATTCAATTTCTTAATTAGCTCTAAAGCATCAATCATATCTTGTGACTGATTATTTGAAGATGGCATTATCAATGCTGTTACAGGTAGGTTTGTCATTGTAGCTAAGGTCACAGCTACTGCAGAATCCACGCCACCGCTTATGCCTATCACAAAACCTTTTGCAGGGTAGTTGATACAGGTTTTTTTTAGCCATTTAGTTATTTCTATAGAATAGTTTTTATAATCAATATTTTTAGATATTTTCATAAGTTTGACGCTATATTTATTTTTCAAAAGCTGGGTTGTCATAGTGAGGATCGACATAGTTATCGACATCATAACCGGCACCTAAAGATTGGTATAGGTTAATGACACTAATTAGCGATTTTAGTTTCGCTTGATTGACTTGCATTTGTTGGTTTAGAATATTTAAAGTAATACCTGTATACTCAGCTTTGCTTATTGCTCCAGATTGGAACTTTTTGCTGAATATTTGCTCTTGTCTTTTTGTAGATTTGAGAGATAATTTTTGTTTCTTTAAATTGGTGTTATTAGCAGTACGCGCAGATAAACTATCATCTACTTCTTGGAATGCTTGTTGCAGAGTATTTACATAGTCATAGTAGCCTTGGTAGAACTGAGCTGTAGCTTTGTCACTATCTGCAAAGATACTCATGTTGAATATGGGTACAGCAGCTACAGCTTCGCCAACCCATGCCCAAGCATTCATAGATGCAAGCTCGCCAAGTGCTAAGGTAGCATTACCAAATGTACCTGTTAAGTCGATGCTTGGGAAGAATTGTGATCTAGCTAAACCAATATTTGCATTTGCAGTCATAAGCTTATATTCAGCAATAGCCACATCTGGACGATTTTGTAGTACTAGAGATGGTAGATTTACAGGTACTTTGATATTACCATTTATATCATTTAGAGTTCTAGCTGTAAGAATCTTGCCAGGATTTTCACCCATAAGTATTTTAAGAGTATTTTGGAAATGAACAATATCGTTATTGATACTTGCAATTTTACCTTTTTGGATTTCAAGTTGTTGCTTGATAACCTCTGTAAGCATAGGAGAAGTAGCACCTAAATTATGTTGCTCAATCGAGTAATGAAGCATTAACTCAAGTTGCTTAACTATAATGGTCTGCAGTCTTAATTGCTCTTTTGCAGTTATAAATGAAAAGTATGCGGCACTTGTCTGGCTAATAATAGACAGTCTTGTAGCATCTTTGAGATTAACTTGCATTTTTTTAGAGAGACGAGAGATTTCACCAAGCTTAAATTGTCGAGCAATATTAATAGTATAACTTGGAATTATACCAACTAATGCACCACCAGCATTTTGAGAGCGAGGTAAATCAAGACCTGGTACATTTGTACTACCTGTAATATCAAAGGCTTGTGTTATAAAACCACCTCCACCGACACTGGCAGTAGGCAACCAACCATAGTTGGCCTTATTGATCTCAGCATTTGCTTGTAGTACATTACCAAGAGCAACTTGTATTTTATTGTTATCTTTTAAGGCTATAGTTACAAGGCTATTTAAGACAGGGTCATTAAATTGGCGCCACCAAGCAACCTTTGTTAAATCCCAATCTTTGGTTTTTTCTATATTTTTATTTTGATCATTCCAAAGCTTAGGTGTTTCAATTTTTGGTTTTTTGTAATCTGGGTTAAAAAAGCTACAGCCTGAAATTATTACAGTGCTTGCAAGTAGAGATAATAGTAGTATTCTTTTTTTCATTTATTTGCCACCTAAAGTGTCAACTTTAACAGTAGCACTTGCACCAACTCGTAAAGGGTATTTAGAACTGTCTTTTAAAGTAATTTTTACAGGGAAGCGTTGCGTAACTTTAACCCAGTTTCCTGTTGCATTTTCTGCAGGTAATAATGAAAATACAGATCCTGTAGCGTAGCTTATGCTATCAACAGTACCTTTGTATGTATGATTGTACATATCTAGCCCAACATCTACTTTTTGCCCAGGCTTTATCCTATCAAGTTCGGTTTCTTTGAAGTTTGCATTTACCCACCATTTTTTAGTATCTATAAAGCCAAATAATGATTGCCCAGGAGCTACTAATTGCCCTTTATATATTTTTAGGTTAGATACAAAACCCTCAGATGGTGCCGTTAAAGTTGTATAGCCTAGGTTTAGGTTAGAGTTATCAATTCCTACTTTTGCAGCATCAACTTGAGCTTTTGCGACTTCAACTTGTATCAACGTTTGTTTGAGAGATGATAATGCTTGATCAGATCCTTTTTGAGCTTGAATTTTTTGGTCAATATACTTTTGAGCATCTTGTAATGATCCTGCATCTTCATTATAAAGTTTTACATATCTATCAGACATAGCATTTGCAGTATTTAGTGATGCTTTTGCTTTTGTAATGTTTGATTTAGCTACATCAACTTGCTCATTTGCTACTGCTAATTGTCCTTCTGCTTGGACAATATCGGCACGAGATTTAGCAACTTGTAGCTTATAATCTATCTGTTCGATTTGAACTAGCTTATCGCCTTTGTGTACCAACTGATTATTCTCTACGAAGACTTTTTGTATATAACCACCAACTTTTGCTGAGATGTTGATTACATCGGCATCTACATAAGCATTGTCCGTAGATGGAAACACCTTATTATACTTATAGTAGCTATAGATACCTACAGCTGTTACCGCAATGATACTGCAGCCAATAATAATTTTCTTTGGAGAGAGCTTGGGATTTTTTTTCTCTATATTTTCTGATTTTTTTTCTGTCATTTTATTTCCTATACTAATGTGCCATTACAGCAGGGGCATCTTTTGGAGGTTCTTTTAAAAAGAATGGAACTATAGTCAAAAGCAAACTTAGAACACCAACTAGATAAAAAGAATTTAAATAGCTAAGTAAACTAGCTTGTTGGACTATTTGCTGCTTTGCAATGGCTATAGTTGTTATCTCAGGGGCGGGTAGATTATGCATCCAGCCTTGAAAGTTTTGATTTAAAGAAGATATGTTTGAAGATAATTCTTGATAATGTACTTGTTGACCTCTTGTGATAAGAGTCGCGATAAACGCTGTACCAACGGATCCCCCAAAGCTTCTAAAAAAGTTAAATACTCCTGACATATCAGCAAAGTCATCATCATCAAAACCAACTACGATTGCCTGCATAATCGGCAGGAAAAACATTGTAATACCAAGTCCTTGAACTAGCATTGACATCAATATCTGCGATTCACTAGCAATAGTTGAAAATGAAGCTTGCATAAAGCATGAAATTGAAAATAATAATATGCCCAAGCTTACAGTCTTTCTTACACCAATTCTTTTGACTAGTATACCTTGAGCAAGAACTGCACCTACTATGGCTGCTAAGCCTCTTGGAGCAGTTATATAGCCAGCTAAATCAACAGGGTAACCATAAAGTTGCTGTAGCATAGTCGGGAAATAGGCAAGGGCAGCTGTAAAAAGTAGTATAAATGTGAAAACCAAGAAACAGGCTATAACAAAGTTTAGGTTTTTAAAAACACTTAACTTAACTACAGATGAACCAAGTAATCCTCTCCATATAAAAAATCCTAAAGAAATAATAGCAGCACTGAGTAAACAAATCATTTCTAAAGAGTTAAACCAATCGTTTTTATTACCATTATCAAAAAACAATTCTAAACATCCAATCCCTATAGCTAAAAATGCAAAACTAGTATAATCGATTTTTATGTTTTTTACTTTTTCAAATTCCATATAGAAAAAGATAATTACAAATGCGATGATACATAAAGGTACATTTACATAAAAGATCCATGGCCAAGACATATGTTCACAAATTGCCCCACCAAGAACAGGTCCAAGGATAGGTCCCATAACAATTACTAGTGTATAGATAATCATCATTTTATTGTAATCTTTACCTTTGAAGTTCTGAGCGATGTATGTTTGAGCTGCAGATGGTAAAAATGCCCCGCCAATACCCTGGAATGCCCTAAAAATAACCATCTCAGTCAAGGAGGTAGAAAGTCCACACATAATAGATGAAATGCCGAATATAACCGCTGAAAATAAAGCTACGCGTTTGATTCCGTACTTATCTATCATAAGCCCAGACAGTAGGATAAAGATAGCAGCCATAACTATATACATAGTAGTCACATCAGCGATACTCTCTACATTAGCTCCGATTGCTCCCATAATTTGGGGGATAGCAACAGCAACGATAGTTAAATCAACAATTTCAGCAAGAGCAAGCAAACTTATCGCTATAGCGACAATTGAGCGTTTTTGGGTCCAAAAGCTTTGTGTAGTGGTAGCTTCTTGCATGATTTCTCAGTTGGAATTTTAAATAGAAAAATATAGCTAAAGAATAAGCTATATAGAGCTAAAAGTAAAGTTGCAAATTAGAGTTAAAAGACTATAGATGCTCTTTTTTTAATTTCTGAATATCTATTTTGCCAGTATTGTTTTTTGGTAGACTTTTTACAAAAATTACAGATTTTGGAACTTTGTAGCTAGCAAGTTTTTCTTTGCAGTGGTTGATGATATCTTGTTCAGAAGTGGTAGAGCCTTCTTCTAGCGATACAAATGCAAAAGTTCGTTCGCCAGAAATATCTGATTTGGTACCTGTAACGGCAGCTTCTTTTATGCAATTATGCTTTAGTAGGCAAATTTCTATCTCACGCGGATATACGTTAAAGCCAGAAACTATAATCATATTTTTGAGTCTATCAGAAATAGTCAACCGACCTTTTTTATCGATATAACCAATATCACCAGTTTTTAACCAGCCGTCTTCACTAAAGAAGAGTTTATTATTTTCTTCATCATTCCAAAAACCTTGGCATTTTTGAGGACCATCTAACCAAATTTCACCTTCTTTGTAGCATTCTGTAATTTCTATATCATTATCATCTAGATTTCTAATGCTAAGCTGAGTGCCTGGGATAGGGTAGCCACAAGTACCAAAGTAATCATCTTCTGATTCATTAAATTTATTCAAAGATATAGCCGGAGACATCTCAGTCATTCCATAACCTTCTTTTAGCTCGACACCAGTTTTGTCTAACCAGCGTAAATATACTTTGCGTGAAATTGGCATACCGCCACTTAGAGAATATTTATAACAAGTTTTATTGATGGTGTCAAAATCAGCATGATCAAGCATTGCCATATAGAGAGTATTAAGACCATTAAAAATTGTAAACTCATTTTTAGACATCGTTTTGATTAGGTTCTTTATATCTCGAGCATTTGGGATTAGGATATTTTTACCACCAGCAAAGAAGAAGCATAGTAGGTTAGCACTAAGAGAGAATATATGATAGAGCGGTAAAGCTGTCACAACAACTTGTTCTGAAAATTTCATGTCGGTATTGACCCACGCCCAAACCTGCTTGATGTTTGAAGCAAGATTGTCGTGCGTCAGAATAGCACCTTTAGGCTTGCCAGTAGTACCACTTGAGTATTGTAAGCATAGAATATTTTCTTTTGTAATAATGGGCTTTACATATAGTCTTTTGTCTGCTTTTAATGCTGTACTAAATTGTATGAAAGTATTTTTATTATAGTTAGGTTTATTTTTTATAAGTCGTTTAGATATGAATCCAATAATTTGCTTTTTTGGAAATGGATATACATCAGCGATATTTGTAACTATTACATTTTCTAATGAATGGATATTCATTCTAGCTTTTTGAATATGATGAGCAAACATATCCATCACTATAGCTACCTTGACATTACAGTTGTTACAAATAGACTCTAATTCATCTGCAGTATAAAGTGGGTTTGTATTTACAAATACAGCACCAATTTTTATACAAGCAAAAAGGCTAATTGTGAACTGTATGCAGTTAGGTATCACAATAGCAACTCGATCACCTTTTTTGACACCTAAATCATTTTGTAGATAGCTAGCAAAGCTTGTAGCGAGATTATCTATCTTACTAAATGAGAAATTTACTTCATGACAAGAAATAGCTATCTGATAAGGATGTTCAATAATGGCTTTTTCATACATATCTAGAATAGTATGTCCATTTTCTTCAACAGTTTTTGGGGCATGGGCAGGGTAGTTACTCAGCCATGTTTGATTAGAAAAGTTACTCATTGTTTTACAAATTATTAAGTCTTAGAGGTTATTTTAACAAAAAAGAATTTATTTAGAATGTTTTTGATAGTGATTATATACAAATTACTTAAAACATAGATTTTTCTCTTTGCTTTTAATCTTTATCAAGTACTTGCATCTTAGGTATGTGAGTTTTATTGATGTATTTATTTAGAGTAGGAGCTATTAAAATCATAATCAGCGATATAGCCAAGATACTTAGTGCTATATAGCCAAAAACATCTGTATAAGTTTCTAAACTTTGTTGTTTAGTGATTACAGCATCACTGCTTGGTAAAGCAATAAAAGAACCTATAAATGCAGAGATATATGATGCAATCATAGTCGCTAAAAACCAAAAGCCCATTACAAATCCAGAAACAGCTTTAGGGCAAAGTTCAGCTACCATAGCTAAACCAAGAGCTCCAATCAATAATTCTCCTAGAGAAGAGCTTGCATAGGAAAGTATCAACCAATTACCTGAGACTATATAATCTACAGCAAAGTATTTAGTGCAGTACAAAGTCAAGTATGATACAAACATTAGCACAGTACCAATACAAAATTTTGTTGCATGAGTAAGTTTTATTTTTTTATAAAGTATTGCAAGTAAAGGAGATAGTATAAGTATCCAAAGAGGATTAAAAAACTGATACTGAGCTGCAGGTACATGCCAGTTAAAAATATTAAGCTCAACATTATGCTCAGCAAAAAATGTCAAAGTAGTAGGCATCTGAAAGTATAAAGAATAGAAAATAATAGCTTCAATAATCAATACTAAAGCTACAAGCATTCTATTTCTTTCATAAGATTCTAGCGAAAACGCTATATATAGAAAGTAAATTGTTGCAACACTGACTACAACAGCAGTTAGTTCAATACATAATTTTATATTAGGTAAAATATTTGCAATAATAAGAAAAGCGGCAATAGTACCTGCAATAGCATAGACAATATAAGTCTTATTGAGTTCATTGCTACCAGCTTGAGTATCTAAACCATCCATTTTCTTATAAAAGAACAAAAACCCAAATAGCCCCACAAGTAACCCAGCTCCACAAAACACAAAAGCTTGAGTATATCCCCAAGTTTCAGAAATTATAGGAGTGATAGCCATACAGATAAGCCCACCGATATTTATTGCTAGATAATATAGCGTCATTGCACTATTTAATTTACCATCACCTTTATTAAACATCTTAGATATTAGCGAAGAAGGGTTTGCTTTGAATATGGCATTACCAATTATAATTCCTGCAAAGATATAGTAGATAGTTTCTTTGTTTGCAAACATGAAACTTAGATATGAAACGCTAAGAATTACTGCCCCAACAACTATAGTTCGTTTTGCCCCAAGAATTTTGTCGCCAATAAGCCCACCAACCCAGATAAAACCAAAAGTAAAAGCAAAAAAAGAGCCCATAAGGTAGATTGTTTCTTTTTCACTCATACCTAGTTTTTGTGTGAAATATAATGCGATGATTGCTTGGAAACCGTAGAAGCCAAACCTTTCCCAAAATTCGACTCCCCATACAATCCAAAAGGGTGCTGATAAAGTTTTGTATTGTTGCTGCATAAAAAGCGAGTCCTTTAAATTAAAAATGTAGATTAGCAATTAAAGCATTGTACAACCTAGTTTTCAATATGAAAGTTACTGTTTTAGGAAGTTTATAATAGATATGATGTTTATAGGGGCTGTTTCAGCTTTTAATATTCTTTTACCTAGGTTTATAGTTTCAAAATCATTATTTTTGAATAACTTCATCTCTGTTTCACTAAAGCCACCTTCAGGACCAATAAATATATTTATATTATCAGCGATTTTGAGCTTATATTGAAAAGAAGTATCATTTTTTGCATAAGGGCAAAGTGTGATATTAAACTGATTTTTAGGCATGCTTAAAGTTTCTAGTTCTATTGGAGCATGTATTTTTGGTACAAAAACCCGTCTTGATTGCTCAGAAGCTCCTACCGCTATTTTCTGCCATCGGTCTAGTTTTTTCTCGATATTCTTAAAATCAAATTTTAGATTTGTATAGTCTGTAATAATAGGGTAGATATTATTTACACCAAGTTCGGTAGCTTTTTGAATTACTAACTCAAAGTTCTCAATCTTTATAAGTGATTGATAGAGATTAACTGTATATGCATTCTCATTATCTATTTTGATTGAGTTTGTAATGTTAAGCTCAATAGCTTTATTCGTTATGCTTATTATTTCTGTGTTGTATTCAAGTCCATCGAGATTATTAAAAAGTACTATATTGTCATTTTTTTTTAGTCGTAAGACATTTTTAAAATAATTGTAGTGGTCATTAGTAATAGCCACTTCTGACATAGTGCTAGAAATATCAGCAAAAAAAGCTCTAATAGTTCTCATATTGTTTTTATTTGATAGAATACTAATCTTATTATATACACAAACCATCTAGAAACTCAGATTTGTGTATGAATTTTCAACAAAATAAGTAGGTTAAAATGCGTTTTTTAAATAAAAGTTTGATGACAAATATTGTTGCGTTGACCATTACAGTGATTGGAATTTATATTGCGGATCAGCATATTAAAAACATTGGGTTTTATGCACTCTCAGGAGCATTGACAAATTGGATAGCTATTTATATGCTTTTTGAAAAAATACCTTTTGTGTATGGTTCCGGAATTATTCCGAATAAATTTGAGAGCTTTAAATCTGCAATTAAAAAAATGATTATGGAACAGTTTTTTTCATCAGATAATTTAGAGAAATTTTTAAATGGCGATGATATTAAGAAATACGTTAAAGAAACTATCACTAAAAAAATTGATTACAATAAAATCTTTGAAAGCTTTGTAGATATGCTTATGGAAAGTAAATATAGCTCCATGATAAGTATGTTTCTTGGAGGTAGAGAAGGGCTTGAAAGTTTGCGTGAACCTTTTATTGTAAAAATAGATAGTAATCTTGAAAAAGTAATAGCGGGTATAAATATAGATGGTTCAAAGATATCAGCTCAAGCAACAGCAAAAATTGAAAAAGTTATTGATATTAGATTGGATGAGCTTACTCCTGATATGGTCAAAGAATTAATCCAAAAAATAATCCGTGACCATCTAGGCTGGCTAGTAGTCTGGGGTGGTATATTTGGTGGAATAATAGGCTTGATAGCTAGCTTTATTTCTTGATACTTTCTTCTAGGTTAAACAAGTTTTGTGTCCCTGCAGTATTTTTACTTTTTGTTTTTTGAATTTTTAGATTATCTACTAGCCAAGGCTTTAAATTTTTTAAGATATTGCTTAAAGCATGATTTGTAAGTTTTGCGTAGAGGTCTGCAGATACATCATCACTTATTAGCTTTTCTTGATATTTTATCGTTTTGATTTTTGTATCGTTAGTTTTTTCATTTTTTAAATAGAATGTTATATGAAATAAAAATTGCTTGTTATCTAAGTCGATAATTGGGCCATAAGAAGTTGTGCCAGATAAAGTAAAGTCTTGGCGGATATTTATATCTTGGAATGCTAAGCTATCGACTACATTTTGATCAAGCAGGTACTCAAATATAGCGACTGTCAACATTTTTGATACAGGTATAGCCCATACACTATCACTAAAATTGTGTAGTTGGTTATCTTTCAGATAAAACATTTCTGTAGATTTAGATGCTTGAGTTTGTATATTATATACAAGCAAAGTAGTGGCTATAGCAGCATCTTTAGTATTTGGTAAAGCTTTTTGTTCAAGCTGATTGCTGTAAATAATATATTGTTTTTCACCTGGAACTTTCACAGGGCTTCCAACTAGAGAAAAGGCAAATATCTGTATTGGTAAAATTAAAGCAGTCAAAAGTAATAAATATTGTTTCATCATAGTTTCCTTAATGTTCTACGCCTCTAACTACAATAGATGGATCGTATTGAAGCATTCTCATCACATCATTTAAACGAGTGATAGTCTCTTGGCTTTCAGTCATTGTTTCATTAAAATTTAGCAGTGTCTTGTTGAAATATATAGAAGAGTTGCTGAGATTGTATAGTAGTATGTTAATACTGTCAGTAAATTCATTAAATCTATCTAAATTTTGTGGAGACATCATTTTGTTGATTTTTTTAGATATCTCTTGAAGAGAGTTAGCAATTCCATCAACCTTACCAAATATGCTTTCTAATTTAGATGGTTTAGATTTTATCTCTAAAACTTTCCCTTTTTCTTTTGTAACAATATCTAGGCCAATATTATTTTTACTAATATCTAAAGATAATTCAACTTTTGACTGTCCTGTAATTCCTAGTGTTTGAAGAGATGCAACTGTTTGTTTATAAATAGGAATATCGTCATTTATCTGTAAATATACACTTACAAGCTTTGGGTTTTTTTTGTTTATAGCAATATTAGAAACTTTACCTATACTAAAGCCCTTATAGGATACATCTGAGCCAACATTAAGCCCCGAGATACTATTAAAATTAGTTACAAATGTGCTAGATGCTTGAGTTTTAAATCCTCCTGATAAAAAGAAGCCTATAAAAATCATCACAAACAACATGAAAATTACAAATAAACCTGCGATTAGATTTCTTACACTATTTTCATTCATTAATTTTGCTCCTTGTTTTTAGTGTCACCATGCGAACTAAAGAATTTCTTTATACTTTCATATTGTGTTTGTTTTGATACGAAATCTACTGTGTCATGAATCATTATTTTTTTCTCGTCCATATATATAATATCATCAACGATATTCCAGATTGTACTTAGATCATGGGTAATCATTACAACAGACATTTCAAGCTCTTCTTTTAAATAAAGTATAAGCTCATCCATAGCTCTAGCAGAATAGGGATCAAGTCCTGCATTAGGCTCATCTAAAAACACGATTTTGGGGTCTAAGACTATAGTTCTAGCTAAGGCTACTCTTTTAAGCATACCACCACTAATTTCAGAAGGATACTTATTAAATGCATCTTCATTTAAGCCAACCATTTTTAGCTTTATAATAGCTATATCTGTGAGAATATCTTCAGGAAGTTTAGAGTGCTGTCTTAATGGAAATATAACATTCTGTAAATTGGTCAATGATGAAAAAAGAGCACAATGCTGAAACATCATACTCATATTTGCAGATATTTCTTTGCGTTTTATAGGATTATCGACTAGTCGTGATATTTCTTGCCCTTGTAAAAAAATCTTGCCAGAATATATTGGTTGAAGCATAAGTATCTCTCGCATAAGAGTGGTTTTGCCACAGCCACTTGCTCCGATTATACAACTGATTCGCTTCGTAGGGATATCAAGGTCAAGGTCTTTGTGAATCCATTCTTTACCAAATTTTGTACTAAGGTTTCTTATTTCAATTAAATTTACAGACATCATATAGCTCCTAAGCAACTCCGCTTAAGCCAACTGCAAATATCGCATCGACTATGATTATCAAAAATATTGAGTACACAACGCTCTCAGTAGTAGCTTTACCAACACTTTGAGAGTCTCTTTTAACTGAGATGCCTTTTAAGCAACCAATACCGGCTATTACTAATGCAAAGAAAGGCGTTTTTAATAAGCCAATATAAAAATGATTTACATTTACATTGCTAAATAATCTCTCAATAAACTGTAGTGGAGTAATTCCTGCAATAACATCAGTAATAATCATGCCTCCAATTATGTTTGCCACCATTGCTACAACAGTAAGTACTGGTAGGCTTATCATCAAAGCAGTAATTCTTGGTAGTACAAGTCGTTGCATTGGATCTTCACCGATAGTTTGTAGAGCATCTATTTCCTCATTTACTTTCATGATACCAATTTCAGAAGTAAATGCTGAGCCACTACGACCAGCTATGATTATCGCAGTAAACAGAGGAGCAAACTCCCGAAAGGATGAAATACCCAGCATATCTACCACAAATATCTGTGTGCCGTATTGCATCATCATATTAAGAGGGAGGTAGGTAAGTACAAGTCCAATAATCAATGAAAGTAATATAACTATACTTAATGCCCGGATTGTAGAGTCATAAGTTATACCAAGAACGATAGAAAAAAAAGATTTGTAAGGTCGTCTAAGAAAGTTAATGTAGCCAATTACTATAGCACCTAAAAAAGATATACTGATCTTAATTTCATTTAGTAAACTGTTGGTGTTTTTGCCGAGCATATAAATGCTATTAAAAACCATATTCGACTTTTCTTGAAATTCTTCATCTTTTTTTGTTGGGAGGTTTGTACTTACTAGTTCGATAAGATTCTTGTTTTTCTCTGAACAATTAACTAGATTATCTTTTGTTAAGTCAATATCTCTTAAAGTTTTTAGTATGATATACGCACCAGAAGTGTCTAATTCTTGTATTTCATAGACATCAACCTGAGTTATTTTGCTTGATAGGTTAGATAGTTTTTTTGCAATTTGTTTTGTATCTATGCTTTTAAGAGTAACTAACCCGTTAAAATATAAAGTATTGTCCGATATTTTTAAATTCATTTAATAAATCGCTTTCTAAGCATTACCTGCTACTAATACTACTAAAAAATATCTATTAATGCTAATTATTGCCAATTATATTAACAAGCTGTAATATCATCGTACTGGTTTAGTTTATTATGATTAATAACACTTTCAAGTCGAACTTTATATTCATCACCTTCAAGTTCAGAATAGTCCTCTAAAGTATCAAGGAGTTTTGTTGAGGAAAGTTCGCCATGATTGACTTTTTGACGGACTTCACGGAAATCTTGAAACTTAGTGCCGGTATTTAGCCTATGATAGTAGCCCAGTACGCTTTGTGTAGCATTAGCAAAAGTCTCTAAGTATACATTTGCTCCAGAAGCTTTTACACCACAACCATCTTTAAAGCAATGTAGTCCAAAGTAGTTGCTATAATCTTTAGCAAATCTGGAGCTACCCCAGCCACTTTCAAGTATTGCTTGAGCAAGTATAAAGCTAGTGGGTGCAGCACCTATTTTTATGTCTAACAATTCCAACTGCTTTTGTATAGTGTCAGCATCTTTGATTTTGTAATAATCGTTATATTTATCTAATTTGGCTTGCTCTATAGAATTAAGAGCTTTATTTTTTTGGAAAGATTGAGTTAGTTTTTCAAGCTCATTTTTTTCTGCACATATTTCTTTATCTGCATTGCGAATAGAGGTTAGCATATAGTCTATAAATACTTTTTTCTTTTCTTTAACATCTTGCATATTGGCAAAATCTGGTTTTTTTATACCTGCAGTTGCACGAGTGCTAGTCGCGAGATTATAGTTATCACTTTGGTTTACTACCAAATTTTTCAATGATAAGGCAACTGTAATCAACATAAAAACACATACGATTATAATTAGTGTAACAACCTTATTCTTCAAAAGTTTCATATTCAAAATCCATGTCATCTTCATCTTGTATAGCATCTGCTAGTTTAACAGTTAATTCATACATATCTTCAGGTAAGTCACTTTTGAAACTAACTTCCTCACCTGTTTTGGGGTGGATGAATGCAAGGCTATAGGCGTGTAGAGCCTGTCTTGGAAAGTCTTCAATACCTAGTTCTTTAAGTTTTGCTGAAGGTCTGTTGTAAGTTTGATCACCAACAAGAGGGTGTTTAATACTTTGCATATGTACTCGTATTTGATGAGTCCTACCTGTTTCAAGTTGGCATTCAATCAGAGTAAAACCCTCATAATTTTCATAAGGAATATAGTTTGTGATAGCCTCTTTACCACTACTGTTTATAGCCATCTTGATGCGATTGTTTGGATCGCGACCTATTGGTTCATTTACTGTACCATCTTCATAAACATCACCATCAACTATAGCAATGTATTTGCGTGATACAGTTCTTTCAGATAGTTGGTTGACAAGGCTGTGATAAGCGAGGCTACTTTTAGCTGCAACCATAAGACCTGTAGTATCTTTATCTAGTCTATGTACTATACCTGCACGAGGAAGAGTCTTTTGATGCTCATACATACCAAGTAGGGCATTTGAAATAGTGCCAGTCATATTGCCAGCACCAGGGTGGACAACCATGTCAGCAGTTTTATCTATAACAATAATGTCATCATCTTCAAAAACAATATTCAGTGCAATATCTTCAGCAATCCATTCATTTGTAGGCAATATTTCAATATCGATGCTGATATTTTCATCACCAAGGACTATATATTTTGGCTTATTACTAGCTCCGTTTACTTTTATAGAACCATCTTTAATCCATTTTTGGATTTGAGAACGGGAGAATTCATCAAATAACTCATTGATCGCAACATCTAATCTCTTACCTGCATGCTCCGCTGTAAGAATAATGTTTTGCTCAAATTTGTTTGATAGTGTATTATTATTTTTCATATTTGGTACGAAAATCTCGTAATTATTTCTACTGATAATGAATTATATAAAAAATTTCAAAGGATCGTTAATTAAATGACTAGGTTTTTATCAATACTAGCAATTATTGCACTTATTTTCTCATTAAGTGGTTGTGGGGCTAAAAAAGATAGTGAGTTACCACAAGTTTATACGGGCTATACAGCAAGTTTTATTTATGCAAAAGCTCACCAGCAGATGCAAAATCAAGAATATTTTGATGCAACTCGTTCTTATAAGTCCTTAGCTGCACAGTATCCATTTACGCCAATAGCAGAAAAAGGCATGGTTGATTTGGTATATGTGTACTATATGAATGATGAAACTACAATGTCATTAGCATTAGCTCAACAGTTTATAAAAATGTATCCTTACAGTAAGCTTAAAGGTTATGTTTATTACATGATTGGAGTAGTTGGGTTTGATGATGGTAGAGGGCTTTTACAAACCTATGCTCCTTATGATATGACTCATCATGATCCAGCAGGTTATACTGATTCATATATAAATCTTGAAAAAGCTTTGGTACTGGATCCAGAAGGTGCTTTTGCACCTGATGCTAAACGCAGAATGGTTTATATAAATAATACAGTAGCAAAGCATTATTATGAGATAGCGTACTTTTACTTTAAAAGAGGAGCATATAATGCAGCTATTGATAGAGCTGCGCAGGTTGTGAGAGACTATCCTCAGAGTGAGTCTACAGAAGATGCATTGGTAATTACTATAAGAGCATATAAAACATTAGAGTTAAAGAGCCAAGCTGAAGCAAATATATCAGTTCTTCGTAAAAACTATCCTAAGAATAAATACCTTATAAATATGCATGTAGATGGCACGGTTCCAAGTATGTTTGATAGATTGTTTGGCTGGTTTTAAATAGGGTGTAACTAAGGGTTATCCTCTATAAAAGATATTGTACACTGATGGCACCATTAGATTTTAAATGAGTTATTGTTTTATGATGGACTTGTCACTACAAAAGATCACGTATCTCCGGACTCTCTTTATATCAGCTAAATTTAAATAGATGCAGATAAGTAGCTCTAAAAAAACTATACACAAGTTCACTTGAGTGCGTAAGGTCAGTTAGATATTCTTACGCAGGTGGTAATCTCTACAGTATGGATAGGTGTTCAAAAGATGGCCGTCTGCATGGGCATGACTATTTTGCTAGTGTAGTGACAGACCAGAGGTCTGTCTTTTTAGCCTGACAGCACAATGTGCTATCACTACAGTTATACCAATCTCAATACAAATTAATGCAATGATCACAAAGGAGTTTATGGCTAATTTGATTTGGTATTACTGATCATTGTGGAACTTGTTTCAGGTAATCAACAAAATCAATACTTATAATAAGATGCTGTACTTCGGCTACGCTCAGAAACCGAATTCGGCATGACGCTTTGATTGTGGTTTGGCTATATAATGGAACTAAAGTCTTTTTTTCCAATAAACTTAGCCACAAGTAGGTAGTTTTTCAGAACCTTCTAACTCATTTAACTTTGTCCAAGATTCATTAGAACAAGTATCAGGTTTAGAATCAGGCATACAGTAAAATAACGCAGAACCTTTTGTTTGAGTATCGAGACAAGCTTTGAAACCATCAATACTAAGATACTTTGGTGGTAGTGCTTGGTTTGTAGTTTTAGAAGTTTTGTTTTTTTACTGGTATTTGGTGTTGAGAAGTTTTGATACAGCCTCCTAGAAATGCTATTACGCAGATTAAGCTTATTGATTTATACATATTATTTCTCCTGTTTGTTGTTGATGTTATAAGTTACTTGATTATTCTACTATAGAATTAGTGGTTTTATCAAGTATGGGAGAAACAGTTTAGAACTCTAGGAATTATTTAAAGAAATTAAAGAATATACTGACTTAGATCTTTGTTTTTTACTAGATTGCCTAGTTTATTGTCTACATATTCTGTTGTGATGTTGATAATCTTATCATCAAGCTCAGGAGCATCAAAAGATATTTCCTCAAGAAGTTTTTCCATGACTGTATGAAGTCTTCTAGCACCTATATTTTCAATCTCTTCATTTACTTTGAAGGAAATCTCAGCAATCTTTTGGATAGCATCATCTTCAAATTTTAACTCTAAGCCTTCTGTTTGCATAAGAGCAACATATTGCTTCAAGATTGAACAGTCAGGTTCTTTTAAAATTCTTACAAAGTCATTTATCTCAAGAGATTTAAGCTCTACACGGATAGGTAGTCTACCTTGTAGCTCTGGAATAAGATCAGAAGGCTTAGCCACATGAAAAGCACCAGAAGCTATAAATAGTATATGATCAGTGTTGATCATGCCGTACTTAGTGGAGACAGTACAGCCTTCGACTAATGGTAAAAGATCACGCTGAACACCTTCACGAGAGACATCAGCACCAGAACTACCAGATTTTTTACAAACCTTATCTATCTCATCCAAAAATACAATACCATTTTGCTCAACAGACTCTAGAGCGCGAGCTTTGATGTCTTCTTCATTTACAAGCTTAGCAGCTTCTTCATCTCTAAGGTGCTTGATAGCATCTTTGATTTTCATCTTTTTACTTTTCTTTTTATCACTACTCAAATTTGAGAATAAATCTTGGATTTGATTAGTCATATCTTCCATACCTGGAGGTCCCATTACACCGACTTGTTTAGGTGCTGCAGAAACTTCGATTTCGATTTCCTTATCATCCAATTCGCCAGTTTGGATTTTCTTTCTAAAAATCTCGCGGGTTTTATTTTCTTTTTCTTTTTTATTGGCAGATTCTTCAGTAGGCTCATTTGCAAAGCCAACTTTTGATTCAGCAGCACGAGCAGGTGGTAGAAGTACATCTAACACTCTCTCTTCTGCTTGAGTAGCAGCTTTGTCAGCGTACAGAGTCTTGGCATCTTCGCGTTTCATTTTGACAGCCATCTCTACTAGGTCGCGGATAATAGATTCTACATCTTTACCTACATAGCCAACTTCAGTGAATTTAGTTGCTTCGACTTTTATAAATGGAGCATCAGCAAGCTTTGCCAATCTACGAGCAATTTCAGTTTTACCAACACCTGTTGGACCTATCATTAGGATATTTTTAGGAGTAACTTCTTGACGCATAGCACCTTTGAGTTGCATTCTACGCCATCTATTACGCAGGGCAATAGCTACAGCTTTCTTAGCATCATTTTGACCAATAATATGGCGTTCTAGTTCTGTTACGATATGTTTTGGAGTCATTGCTTGAGTCATAGTCTAGCCTTCCTTTTTGCTGTCTAAACTTTCTATAGTAAAGTTGTGGTTTGTATATATGCAAGTATCTGCAGCTACTGTAAGGCTTTTGCGAACTATTTCTTCCGCAGAAAGATCAGTGTTTTCAACTAAAGCTGTTGCTGCTGAGCGAGCGTAAGTAGAGCCAGAGCCTATTGAGATTATCTCATTTTTATCAGCCGCCATTACATCACCTACACCAGATATTAGTAAAGATTTGTTTTCATCAGCTACGATTATCATCGCTTCTAATTTACTAAGCATTCTATCAAGACGCCATTCACGCACCATTTCAACAGCAGCTCGTTCAAGATTGCCATGATAAAATTCTAGTTTTTGTTCAAATTTTTCAAACAATGTAAATGCATCAGCAGTAGAGCCAGCAAATCCTGTCAGTACCTTGCCACTATTAAGAGTTCTAACTTTTATGATATTGTCTTTTGCAATAGTGTGTCCCATAGTCGCTTGACCATCGCCACCCATTACTACTTTGCCATCTTTTCTTACACAAAGAATAGTAGTGCCTTTCATCATTTCCATATTATCACCTTATTTTTGTTTGTAGGTTTATAATTAGCTTATTAATAGATATGGGGTGGGGTGGTATTTTTTACAAGGGTTTTTAAGTATAAAAGACATAAATCTAACCACAATCTTTCAAAATTATGGTATATTTTAGCCTGCTGATAATATAACAAATAACTCAATCTATGAACAATCTAACATTTAAAGAAACTATATCACTAGCTACAGAGATATATAAAAAGTCATTCAAGCTAACATTTGTATTAGCATTTATGCTTTCGTTTATATCAGAGTATTGTTTTGTGTATCTTATGAGACATGGAATGCTAGATTATATAGAGAGTAACGGTAAAGAGATACCTGTTAACTTTCCATCTGGAGATATATTGGCTCTGATGATACTCGTTATAATCGTAGCGACAATATTTGTTTATGCGATGATAATTTTGCTACAAGGTCTAATTATCAAGCAGGATATAAAAAATTCTGATGCTTTTAAGTTATCTCTACAAGTTTTTTCTAAAAGAGTATTTCCCTTTATAGGAATGTTTTTTTTATCAATGATAGTTATGAGTGTGCTTTCAATATTTTTACAATACTTAGGGATGTTTGTAGCTACGCTGCTTTTCTTTACAGTATTGCCATCAGTACTTCTAGGGCAAAAAGGTGCTGTTGATGCAATTAGAGAAAACTTTATTATCTTGAAATCAGACTTTTTTTATATGATGAAATTAACCTTAGTAGTATTAGCTTTGATGGTTATAAAACCATTTCTAACCTTTGGCTTAGTTTATATGCTAAAAAGTATGAATGTGGAAATAAACCCACTAGAAACTAGTATTCAAAATATAATCGTTACCGTTATTGATTCTCTGATAATACCTTTTATATTTTCAATTACTGTGGCTACATTCTTAGCTACTAGAAAAGGGAATCTACCAGTTTAGAAAATACCTATAGCTATTAAAACTACGATACTTATTATTGACATCAAACTTCTGAATAGTTTTCCATTAAATAAACACGCAATTAAATAGTTAGAGAGTAAGTGAGGGCATTTGATTTTGTAAGCTGATTAAACTTTGTTGTCAATCAAATTTTTAGTAGCTTTTTTTAGCTCATCTCTATAGTGATCAAGATTTTTAGTAGACTCATCTTTTAGGTCTTTTATCTTTTGAGTAAGGAAAGTTATTTGGCTTTCTAGACCTTCTTTCATATCTATGATTCTTTGCTTAGATTGCTCTTGTACTAGGTCGCAATATGATTTTGCATCTTTAGCTAATCTTTCAGCTGTTTCTCTACGGATACTTTCTTTTACTAAGGCAGAGTATAATTTTTTGATTTTTATATCTTCATTGGTTTCGTTTAGTAGCGTAGACCATTCTTCTGAGATGTTGCTAAAAAGTTCTAAATCGTCGATTTCAGATAATATTTTTATTGCGTTTTGACTAATAGCCATTAGATTTTAATCCTTGTATTTATTTAGGTGGAGTAGCTTTGAAATAAGTAATACAAATCCCAACACAAATTAATGCGTTCTCTTGTTGCATTTCATATCTATTTTAATCCTTTGATATTTACCAATAACTATTGCTATTGGCAGTACATCAAAAACTTAAGGTAAGCATAAACACCTTTGTGATAAATGCACCAATTTTTATTAGAATTAGTATAACATTTGAAGTACTTATATGCTTAATCAAATAATACCTAATAGTAGAGCTAATTAAAAGTGTATTTTTTTAAAAATTTGGCTTATGATGCTTGGTAGCTATTGGTTGATAGTATAAACTAGCTTTATCTATGTTTTAATTCCTATTTTAATATTATGATTATAAAAGATAATGACCCTATTTTTAGCTCATTAGGTAAGATAAAGTATTCTGCTCGTAGGGGGATGCTTGAGTTAGATATTCTTTTAGCACCGTATTTAAATAATTGTTATTTAAATGAAGCAAAAAAAGATAAGAAGCTTTTTATAGAGTTTTTAACTAGTGAAGATAATGATATCTTTGACTGGCTATTTAAAGGTGTAACACCTCCTGCCAAATTTGAAGCTTTAGTGCACAAGATTATCCAAGAAAAGAAAGTTGATAATCAAAACAAATTTAAATAAGTTTAAAATAAATAAATAAATAAATAAAAAAGAGGTTGTATGAATAATTTATTGAATCACACTGGTAACTTCCCTATTTCCAAAGATATAATGAGTATTTCAGCTCATTGGTTGACAGATGAAAAAGAGGTTGTAACTAAGCTTGTTGAGAAAGCACAAGTCACAAATATTCAAAAAACAAAGATTCGTGAGCAAGCATATAAACTTGTAGATGTAGTTAGAAAAAATAGACTTAAAAAGTCTGGTATAGATGCTTTTATGATTGAGTACGATTTATCTTCTGAGGAAGGTATTGTGCTTATGTGTCTAGCAGAAGCATTACTTCGAGTTCCAGATAGCTATACGATAGATCTTTTGATAAAAGATAAGCTTACAAGTGCTGCATGGAAAGAGCATGTAGGTACAGAGAAACATCTGTTTGTAAATGCTGCTACATGGAGTTTGATGCTGACAGGAAGTATTCTAAAAGAAAAAAGAAATTCCTTTAGAAATGTATTTCAAAAGATGCTCAAAAAATCTAGTGAGCCATTGATCCGTCAAGCTATGAAGCAAGCGATGAAAATTGTAGGTAAGCAATATGTACTTGGTGAAACCATACAAGAAGCATTGAAAGTTTCGGAAAAGAAAGTGGCGAGTGGTTATACATACTCTTATGATATGCTTGGTGAAGCTGCTATGACTATGTCTGATGCAGACTGGTACTATAAGCAATATTATGATGCGATAAACGAACTTGCTAAATATGCTATAAACGATGAGATAAAAAAGAACCCAGGTATATCAATTAAATTATCAGCTTTATATCCTCGCTATGAAGTTGCACAGCACGAGAGAGTGCATACAGAGCTTTATCCTAAGCTTTTAAAGCTTACACAGCTTGCAAAGAAACTAAATGTCGGTATGAATATAGATGCCGAAGAGACAGAAAGGCTACAATTGTCATTAGAGTTGGTTGAAAGACTAGCATATGAGCCTAGTTTAGAGGGCTTTGATGGTATAGGTATTGTAGTTCAAGCCTATCAAAAACGAGCTCCTTTTGTACTAGACTATCTAGCAAATCTGGCAAAGAAAACTAATAGAAGATTTATGGTTAGGCTTGTGAAAGGTGCCTATTGGGATGCTGAGATCAAGCATGCTCAAGAGATGGGGCTTGATGGTTATCCTGTATTTACGCGTAAGTACCATACTGATGTATCTTTTCAGGCGTGTACAAAACAGCTTTTTGAGAGTAATAAATATATCTATCCGCAATTTGCAACACACAATGCTCAAACTGTAGCAGTAGTAATGGAACTTGCTAATGGGACTACTGACTTTGAATTTCAGTGTCTACATGGAATGGGTGATGCTTTGTATGACAATATTGTCGGTAAAGAAGATTTTGAAAATATCCCATGTAGAATATATGCACCTGTTGGTGGTCATAAGCACTTACTTGCATATCTTGTGAGAAGGTTATTAGAAAATGGTGCAAATAGCTCATTTGTAAATAGAATTGTTGATGAAAACTTACCTATAGAAGAGCTTATAGAGGATCCTGTTAAAAAAGCTTTAGACTATGGTTGTAGCCAACACCCAAATATTCCTTATCCAAAAGATATAGTTGCTCCTAGAGTAAACTCGCAAGGTTACAATATAAATGATTTTGCTGAGCTTGATAATATGTATAGCAAAATTAGCAAATATACAACAAAGAACAACTATAGGGCAAAACCTATAGTTTCGGGGATTAAAATAGATAAGGAAGCTATAGAAGATGTCTCCAATCCAAATAATGGCGAAATAATTGGGACGGTAATAAATGCAGATGCAAAACTAGCAAAAAAAGCTATGAAAAATGCTCATAATGCATTTGATGGTTGGAATGCGACACCTGCGAGTGATAGAGCAGATATATTAGAGAAATTTTCGGATTTGTTAGAAAAACAAACTCCAGAATTTATAGCTATAGCGATGATAGAAGCGGGTAAGACAATATCAAATGCTATAGATGAGGTTCGAGAAGCTGTAGATTTTTGTCGTTATTATGCTGCTCAAGCTAGAGCAGAGTTTAGTGGTCCTGTACAATTACCTGCCTTGTCAGAGAATCTTAAGCAAATAGAGTTTACTGGTCGTGGGGCTATGGTTTGCATTAGTCCATGGAATTTCCCATTAGCGATATTCTTAGGGCAAGTTTCTGCAGTGCTAGCCGCAGGTAATACAGTAGTAGCTAAGCCTGCCGAACAGACTTCAATCATTGCTTATAGAGCTGTGAAGTTGCTTTTTAAAGCAGGATTACCAAAGGATGTACTGCAATTTGTACCTGGTTTAGGTGGTGTGGTAGGTACAGCTATTGTAAAGAGTATTTACTGTAAAGGTGTTATATTTACAGGCTCAACAGAGATTGCTGCAATTATAAACCAAACGCTAGCTAACAAAGATAGTGAGATAGTACCATTTATAGCAGAAACAGGTGGTCAAAATACTATGATAGTTGATTCATCCTCATTACCTGAGCAGGTTACAACAGATGTAATGCGTTCGGCTTTTGATAGTGCAGGTCAACGATGCTCAGCTCTTAGAGTGCTGTGCTTACAAGAAGATATTGCAGATAGCTATATCAAGATGATAGTTGGAGCAATGAAAGAATTAAGAGTTGGGGATTCCAAGTTTATAGATACTGATGTTGGACCAATAATTGATAAAAAAGCTGCTGATAATCTTAATGCTTATATTGAAGAGAAGAAGAAAAAGTTTAAGCTTATATATCAAGTATCTTCAAATACATCTATTCAAAGTGGCTCATTTGTAATGCCAGTAGCCTTTGAGATTAAAAAGCTTTCAGATCTTGGTCGTGAGCAGTTTGGTCCTGTGTTGCATATAATTAGATTTAAAGGTAATCAGCTTAAAGAGCTTGTAAGAGATATCAACGCAACAGGCTATGGTCTAACAGCAGGCGTACATAGTAGAATCAATGAAGTAATGAATTATGTAAAAAATCACATAAAAGCTGGTAATGTCTATGTAAATAGAAATATTGTCGGTGCAGTAGTAGGGGTGCAACCATTTGGTGGGCAAGGTAAGTCTGGTACTGGACCTAAAGCCGGCGGACCATTCTATATGCATAGGCTTGCGAATGAGAAGCTTTCTAATGTGGGAGCTATAGAAGAGATTTATAACCCTGAAAAACTAGCAGAGCAAAATAAACAAACTCAAAAGCTAATTAAATCAAAATACTCTATTACAAACATTATCAATGGCGATAAGTCTAAACTATCTAGTCCAATGACTTTGATGAGTAAATCTGGTAACAATATAGGTAATATGTATATTGCTAATTCTGCGATAGTAGATAAAGCTATAGATATTGCTTATAGTGAGGCTGATAACTGGAATAATACCAATGCCGAGCAAAGATCAGAAATTATTGAGAAATTTATAGAAACTTTTGATAAGCAAAGAAATATGGTTGCTTCATGTATGATGGTTGAATCAGAGCTTACAGCAGAAGATGCTCATATTCAGATAGATAAAGTTATTGAGCTGGTATCTTATTACTGTTTACAAGCGAGAAATGAATTTGCACATCCAAAACTCCTACCTAGTCCAACAGGTGAGATAGATGAAATAAGTCTAAAAGGTCGTGGTGTGGTAGTAAGTATATGCTCAAGTGATGATTCTATAATTAGGTTTGTAGGGCAAGCAGCAGCGTCTTTACTTGCTGGTAATACTGTAGTTACAAAAGCTGCATACTTTGGCAATCTTTTAGCATATACTGTTGTTAAGCTTATGCTAAAAGCTGGCGTTAGTACTAAAGTTATTCAGCTAATTACAGGTGATGCAGAAGAGATAACATCAGCGATGCTGTTTAACTCTAAGGTTGCTTTAGTAGCTTTTTCTGGTAATACAGATGCTGTTAAACAAGTACATCAAGCATTAGCATTAAGAAGAGGGGGTATACTTCCTCTAATAGCTGAAAGTGTAGAAAAGGTTGGTAGGCATAGTACAAAACTTGCTATTGAGACAGCATCACCACTTTACCTGCGTCGCTTTGTTGTTGAGAGAACTGTAAGTGTAGATACAACTGCTTCAGGAGGTAATGCATCTTTAATGAGCTTAGAAGAATAATAATTATTACAATGAACTTTTCATAGTGATAACTATAGTTATTATGCTTAGATCTATTTAAATTAAACTAAAGAATCTTTTATTTTGTTTTTTGTCTAATTCAAAAAGCAATGGTATACCAATAGAAGAAAATCATTAAAATAAACTTATAAGGAAAAACTATGAGTAATAATTCTGAGGTTAAAAAAATGTCATTGTTTAGTGCCATCTTAATCGGTATGACATCAATGGTTGGATCAGGTTGGCTCTTTAGTGCGCAATTAACAGCTAAAAATGCTGGTAACTGGGCATTTATGGCTTGGATCTTGACAGCTGGCTTAGTGCTATTGATAGCATTGTGTTATGCAAAAGTTATAGCAATGCATCCTGTGAGAGGTGCCACAACCCGCGCTAGTGCTATCTCTCATAATAGTATATTTGCTATGCCATTTGCTTTTGCAAATTGGTTTGGTATAGTAGTGGTTATATCTTCCGAGGCATTAGCTACTACGCAGTATTTAGCAGGTGTCCCATCGATGGATTGGCTAATGGTCGACCATGTTCTTACTATTTCAGGGACAGCATTCTCACTATTCATATTATGTTTGTATTTATTGGTAAATTTCTATGGAGTAAAGCTATTAACAAAAGTTAATAACGGTATTACTGTTTTCAAGATAACAGTGCCTGTTATTATTGTTGTTATATTTATCATATATGCTTTCACACATAGTAGTGACCATGTAAATATGTTTGCTGCAGATATCCCTGGTAATAGTGAGTTTGGCTTTAATTCTGCTTTAACTGCTATAGTTGGTGGTGGTTTGATATATACATTCAATGGTTTCCAGACAGTTGTTGCTTATGCCAGTGAAGTTAAAAATCCTAGTAGAAATATACCTTTAGCAATTATAATATCATTAGCTTTGGTATTGGTTTTGTATCTTGGTTTACAGTATGCATTTATGCAAGCTGTACCGCATGATTATCTTGTATCAAAAGGTGGCTGGTCGGGCTTAGACTTCGAATCTCCATTACTTCAACTAGCTAGCTTGCTAGGATTAGGATATATCTCTGTCTTACTTATTATTGATAGTGTAATCAGTCCATCTGCTACTGGATATATGTACTTAGGCGCTTCTTCAAGAATGCTTTATGCAATGTCTGCAGAAGGACAGGTGCCAAGGTATTTTGCAAAAATCACACCCATAGTAAATGTTTCAAGAAGATCACTTATTACAAACTTTTTATTAGCAGCAGTATTTTTGTTCTTCTCTGATAACTGGACAGCGTTAATGCTTGTAGTTACAGGATTTCACATAATTGGATATATGGCAGCACCGATAAGTATGGGTGCTTTGGCTCCTAAGACTAGAATTTTTGGTTTAGTTGTATTTGTAATACTCACACTGCTTTTAAATACAGTGGAAATTGAAACAAATGTACACATGAGCATCATCCTGATAATACTTATGACTATCTATGGCAGTATAGAATATAGAAGAATAGGTATGAGAAACCTTTTACCTTTGGTATTACCTTTTATTATATTTGTTGCTATTGTTTCACCAATAGAGCAGTATGTATTTGAAGGTTTTGTAGGGGCTATATTTTATTGGTTTGTTACTGATAAAAGATATGTGGCTTTTTGCAAAAAAACTGCAAATGATAAAAATATAATTATTGACTAAAAACTTTTCTATTTTCTTTATTCTCTCTAGTTATCTAACTACTTTATCAATATAATCTCTTTTAGTTCAATTGATTGATATTTTACTATGTCTAAAAATTCGAAGTGGATACTTCTAATACTTTGTTTGGGTTATTTTATAGACTTTTATGACCTGAGTGTGATGAGTGTTTCGTATGTGGACTTATTCAAACAGCAATTTGGCATTACAAATTCTATAGATATTCAAAAAATGTATTTCACTATAAACAATATCCAAATGGCTGGGATACTTGTTGGAGCTATATTGTTTGGTTCTTTAGCAGATAAGTTTGGGCGTATTACAGTGATTAAGTATAGTATCTTACTTTATTCTGTAACGACTATACTTGCTATATTTATGACAAATATTTATTTGTTTATGGGGTTGAGATTTTTATCTTACCTTGGGTTAGCTAGTGAATTTGCAGTATCTACTGTACTTATAGTTGAGTTTTTTCCACCTAAGCTTGCTGCTTGGGGTATGAGTTTGTTATATATACTGGGTGTATTTGGTGGTATTACAGCGACTTTATTTGGAATATTCTCATATAAGGTTATGTTTGTATTTGGAGGGGTAGCAGGACTTTTGATATTTAGTCTTAGAAAAGTACTAGAGGAATCACCGTACTTTATCGAGCTGTATGATTCGGAGAAATTCAAGAAGGCCGGTAATATTTTTTATTTATTTAGGAATTATAGTAAGCCCTTAATTTTGAATTTCCTAATAACAATACCGTATTTTTTTGTAATAACAGTGATGTTTGCATTGGTAAAATTTATCGCAAATGATGTTGATTTTGCTACTTTAGTAAAAATATTTCTGTTTGGTTTTTTTGCTGGAAATATTATAAGCTGTATTATTAGTGGATTTTACAATCAATATTTCAAATCACCGAATTTATTTTTTGTAGTAAATATAGTTATATTTTTAGCTAGTATCTTTATGTATAAATATGTCGATTCAAACACGATATTTATCTATGGAGTTATGATTGGTTTAACTGGTGGTGGTTACAATATTATGTGGGCTCAATATGCTGCGACTGAGTTTCCAACAGAAGTGCGTTCATTAGCTACTAATATGATATTTGCATTAGGTAGGACTAGTAGTATATTTTTTGGATTAATATTTGCAAGTTGGATTTCTGATGAGGCTAGTTTTAGATATAATATAAATATCATGGCAGTTTGTGTTGCTATAATGGTTTTAGTTATAATTTTCCTCTATAAGAGGAAGATTGTTTTAGAAGATGGCTGAGCGGAGTCAAAGTCTCGATGTTCATGTTTTGATAAGGAGTAGATCTTTTTATGAATAAAATATTGTTTGGAATAACAGGAAGTGTTTCTGCTTTTAAAGCGATATCATTAATTCGTCTTTTTATAAAAGATGGAGCTGAGTGTAAAGCTATAATTACTAAAGGTGGCTTAGAGTTTATAAAAGCAGAGCTTTTAGTGGCTTTGGGCTGTCAAGTTTATACAGATGATAGTCTTGATAAGACTGATTATAATGAGTATATGAGTCATATAAACCTTTCTCGTTGGGCTGATAAGATAATCATAGTACCAGCTTCTGCCAATTCTATAGCAAAATTTGCCCATGGATTAGCTGATGATCTTCTAAGTCAGTGCTTATTGGCAAATGATGATAACGTTAAAGTATCTATAGCTCCGGCTATGAATGTGAATATGTGGCAGAATAAACTGACACAAACGAATATCTCAAAACTTCAAAGCCTAGGCTTTAACATCATCAACCCAATCAATGGATTACAAGCTTGCGGAGATGTAGGTGGAGGGCGTTTAGCTGAGGCTGAAGAGCTTTATGAGATTTTTAACACACCACAAGATTATAGTAATAAAAAGATAGTCATCACGGTAGGAGCTACTGTAGAAGACATAGATGGTGTTAGATATCTGTCAAATTATAGTTCTGGGAAGATGGGATTAGCTTTGGTCAAGGAGCTTTTAGCTAGAGGTGCCTTTGTGACTGTGCTTAAAGCTAAAGTATCTATAGATTTTGATATCAGACATAAAAGACAAGTCGTAATAGATACACTAAGTGCTGATAGAATGAATGAAGCAATGCTTGCGCATTCTAAAGATGCGGATGTATTTATAGGCTGTGCGGCAGTCGCAGATTATAAAATCAAAGATAAATTTACAAATAAGATCAAAAAAACCAGTGAGACTCTATCGTTAAAATTTACAAAAAACCCAGATATTCTCGCAAATTGTAAAAGATCATTCCCTAGCATATTTGCAATAGGATTTGCTGCTGAATCCGAGAATATAATTGAATATGCAAAAGCTAAATTAGTAAATAAAAATCTAAACATGATAGTTGCAAATTCTACTGCAGTATTTGGTAATGATAATTCTAGTGTGACGATACTATACAAGCAAGCTACCAAAGAGTATAATAATAAATCAAAATCACAAATTGCTAAATATATATTAGATTATGCTAGAGATATCTACTAGAAAAGTAAAAACTTCAAAAGATTTTATAACTATAATTTCATTAAAAAATCAAAATATTGAATTAGAAGTGCTAGACATAGGTGCGACAGTTTATTCTATCAAAACAAAAGATAGAAATGGTAATCTTGAAAATATAGTTTTACAGTATGCTGATATAAATCTCTACACAAATAATCCATCATTTTTTGGAGCTACAATAGGTAGGGTTGCCGGTAGAATTAAAAATGGCGAGTTTGTGCTAGATAATACTAAATATAACATTCTAACTAATGAAAAGAGCATAAACACTCTTCATGGTGGTGAAAAGAACATCTCATACCAGCCGTTTGATTATAAATTAATTGCTGAAAACAAAGTAGAGCTTAAGCATACACAAAAAAATATAGGTGATGGTTTTCCTGCGAATGTTGATATTTGTATAAGTTATGAATTGTTAGATAATGCTGTAGTTATTTACTTCGATGCTATTGCGGATGAGGATACTATTTTAAATTTGACTAATCATAATTACTATAACCTTTCGGGTGATTATAAAGCTACCATAGAAAATCATATTTTAGAAGTTCCAGCTAGTCAGTTTGTAAATGTTGATGATAATCAAATTTCTTATGAGATTATTAATTTACCACAACAAATGATTTTTGATGATTGTAGAATCGGTGAAAAACTTAATGCTAATTGTGAGTATTTGAGTAATGGTGGTATAGATCATTGTTATATAGTTGATGGTAAAGTGATTCTTGAGGATAATTATAGTGGTAGAAAAATGAAAGTCACTAGTTCATATCCAGCTGTGCAAATTTATACTATGAATTATCCTGATGGGCTAGCACTAAGTAGTGGTAAACCTTCTAAAAAATATGATGCTATATGCTTTGAGCCACAATTTGTAGGAGCTTTTGATGGAAACTATACTAATCATCCAATGCGTTTAAACAAGAGTGATAAGTATGAGCATTTTATAAGGTTGGAGTTTTAATGAAATTATCTAAAAAACATATATTTTTTGCATCAGCGAGTACAATTGTAGAATGGTATGACTTTATGCTATTTGCGTATTTGACACCAATTTTTGCTCTTAATTTTTTTCCAACAGCAGATAAAGTCAGCGGTATATTGATGACCTTTGGAGTATTTGCTGCAGGCTTCTTTATGGGGCCTATAGGAAGTATGGTTATGGGTAGTCTTGGAGATCGTTTAGGTAGGAAAAAAGCACTTGTTTTATCTATAATAATGATGATTTTTCCTTTAGTGGTAATAGCTTTTTTACCAACCTATAAGACGATAGGTGTTTTAGCTCCGGTAATATTAATACTAATGCGGTTAATACAAGGGTTTTCTATAGGTGGCTCTTATGGTGGTGTAATGGTGTTTATGATAGAGTCAGCTAAGCCTAATCGTCGAGGGTTTATAGCTAGTTTTGCGACTATGTCTTCAGGGACAGGAGTCTTTTTGGCTTCTTTAGTTGTGATGCTTCTATCTTGGTTTATCAGTAGTGAAGGGCTAAATGATTGGGGTTGGAGATTAGGCTATATAATTGGGTTGATTTTAGCTATTGTGGCATTGATGATGAGATTATCTATACCAGAGAGTGCCTCATTTAAGAAGTTAAAGGAAAATGATAATATATCTGATACACCAGTAAGGTCTATGCTTAAAAAGCAAAGAAAACCGCTATTTTATGCAATAGCTTTATCAGCGTATGGAAATATTGCATATTACTTAGTACTTTCATATTTAGAAACACATTTTGTAGAGCTAGGTTATAGTCAATTTTTTGCATTATCTGTAGTTACAGTTTTTAGTTTGATATTTGCTTTTTCAGCACCGTTATGGGGAGCATTTAGTGATTTGGTGGGGCGTAAACCATTGATTAAAATTGCAATTGCGATTTATATTTTCCTTTCATATCCAGCTTTTATGCTTATGAGTATGGGTGAATATTATCTATTCTTATCAGTAGCAATTTTGAGCGTACCTTTGATGCTTATTTGGGGCTCTTATGGAGCAGCTGCACCGGAATTGTTTGATGTGAAGTATCGTTATAGTGGTAATGCGTTAAGTTATAATGTTGGCAATTCATTTTTTGGTGGGACTATACCATTTATTGCAACTTTAATGATAGTTGTTTTCGGTGGAGTTAATGCACCAGCTTGGCTTTTGATAGTTTCTTCGCTTATTATGATTCCTATAGTCATGAGTATGCCAGAGACAAGGTATAAAGAAGTATAGTAGAATTTATTTTTAAGTGATTGTAATTATACTAAAATATATGAATTTAAAGAAAGATATTAAACTACTAATATCTAGTATATAAAGGCAGTTATTCTTGAGGTTGAGCATCAGGCATTTGATTTTTTGGAAATAATAATTCAAGATCTAATTAGATAAGTTGCTTATGAGCTCGCTCTTCTTTGGAACAGCCTAAGCTTACGAATATTTGCATGTTTTGTAAATATAAGATTGTTGCATATTTTTTAATAAAAATTACTATTTAATCTGCTAATATAGCATATATTAGCGAGATAATATATTGGTTAAGTAATGAATCAGATTAAAGAGTTTCTAGATAAAATTAATAGTCATACGGATAAAAAAATATATTTTGATGAGTTAGAATATAACTATAGTGAAATTTTATCCAAAAGTTTTGCATTAGCAAGAAAATTAGAAACATATCAGACAAAAAAAATCTTTTTTAACCTTAAGAACTCTCCATTGTCTATATGTATTTATCTAGCAAGTTTTATTGCAGATATTGAGTTGATTGTAGCTATTAATCCTCGTCTTATAACAAATGAAATAGAATTTATACTTGAACCAAATTCTTTGTTTATAGCCCATATATTTGATGCTGGTTTAGATGAGTTCTGTAATGCAAATAGTATTGAAACTTTACAGATAACAAATGAAATAGATTTTCTTAATAATCTTGATGAGACTGATAATCAAGAAATTCATCAAAAAGCTATAGTAGCTCATATTAGTTCAGGCACAACAGGAAATTATAATAAGCATTATCACAATCTTAATCAAATATGCAAATATGCAAATCTCACAAAAGAGTATTTAGGTCTATTGGATAATGAACATTTATTGATAGCTTTATCATTAAATCATGCGTTTGCATTTTCATATCAGCTATTACCAGCTTTAGCTATGGGTTTAGATTTAACTATTATTACAGAATTTAACCCAAAGCAAATATCTCTATTAGTAAATAAATCTAAAATTACAGCTTTAGCTCTTTTACCAACTATGTATCATCATCTTCTTAAAGAAGATATTGTAAAGCATAATCTAAGGTATTTGAGTGTAGCTGGAGATGTAGCATCTAAAGATTTATACAAGGCTGTGAAACAAAAATTTAATATAAACCTGTTAAATGGTATCGGTATGACAGAGCTGTATGGCTATGGACAGAATGTTACTCCAAATGATAATATTAATACGGTGAAAATTTTTGAAGATACAGAGATTAGAATAGATAAGTTTAAAGATAGTCAATATGGAAAAATTTTTGTAAAAAATCATATGCAGCCTTTGAATGTATTTGATTGTGATGATAAACATAAAATAACTGCTCAATGGCTAGAAACAGGTGATATTGGAAGTTTTGATAGCCAAACAAGAGAGCTAACTTTTTATGGTAGATATAACGATATCATTATAAAAGGTGGCTCGAATATCTCTCCAATAGAGCTAGAGAATGCAATTTTACGCTTTGATAATATAAAAGATTGTGTAGTGATTGGTAAAGCTAATAAAGTATGGGGAGAAACTATTTGTGGATTTGTAGTTGGAAACCATTATTCATTGGATGAAGTAAATGAACATCTAGCTAAGTATGTGGCTAACTATAAAAAATTAGATAAATTAATTCACATTAACCAAATACCTCTAACAAGTACAGGCAAGACTGATAGACAAAAGCTTAAACAGATTGCAAATAATGAATTATAACTTACCACCGTACGCTATATTTGAAGATACGCTAACCAAAGGTTTAAGCTATTATTTTTATAACCCTGTTGCAGAAATAATTGCCTATGATGAAAAATCATTAGAACAAGCTTTTGATAAATTACAATATCTTCAATATCAAGGTTTATATCTTGCAGGTTTCATAAGCTATGAAGCGAGCTATTACTTAAATAAAAACCTAGCCCATTTACGCTCAGAAAATGATGGTAAACTTCTTCATTTTGTAGCTTTTGAAAGCTATTCAAATAAAACTCCTAGTATGCCTTTAGAAGATGAGACTATAGATTTGATGATTGATGAGCTTAGTGTAAGTGACTATAAGCAAAGTTTTAATAAAGTACACGAAGCTTTAATAAATGGAGAGAGTTATCAGATAAATCTAACAAAAAATATTTATGCTAAAACTAAACACTCAAGTCATCAATTGTATAGTAAACTTAAGCAGTTACAATCGGTTATGTATGCTGCATATTTACCTTTTTTAGAGCCAGATATTATATCAATCTCACCAGAGCTTTTTTTTAAGAAGGAGGGTGAGGACTTAATTGTGCGACCGATGAAAGGTACAGCTAGATTAACAAATGATATAGAAAAAAATCAAGCTATATATGAAGAGTTAAAAGCCTGTCAAAAAAATAAATCTGAGAATCTTATTATTGTAGATCTATTAAGAAATGACTTGGCAGGAATTGCAAAAAATCATACAGTAAATGTAGATAAGCTTTTTAATATAGAAAAATATAATTCATTACTACAAATGACTTCACAGCTATCTGCAAAAGTTAATGAAGATATTTTTTTTAAAAAAATACTAGATAGTTTATTTCCTTGTGGTTCAATTACTGGAGCACCTAAGCATCGTACTATAGAGCTTATCAAAAATACTGAGAAGACTAATCGAGGAGTATATACTGGTTGTATTGGTTACATAATGCCAAATAATGATATGTGTTTTAATGTGGCTATTAGAACATTAGAAAAAACAAATGATAGTATAAAGCTCGGGGTTGGTGGTGGAATTACAGTTTATTCCGAATGTCAATCCGAATGGCAGGAGATGGATACTAAGATTAGTTTTATAAAAGAGTTGTATGAGCCAGATTTCACTTTAGTTGAAAGTATCTATCTTAAAGGAATATTTAGAAATTTAGATCTGCATTTAAAGCGTCTAGAGAATTCTGCTAGAAGATTGTTTTTTGATATAGATATTGAAAACATTGGTAATAAATTACATGAATATACTACTAAATTGGATTGCTATAAAGAATATAAAATTCGTTTAGAATACCACTATAATAAAAATATTAAGATTAGTCACACTATGATTGATAGTTCTAATATAAAGCCTATTAAACTGATAATCAGTCCTGAAAAAATTGATTCTAAAAATAAACTCTTTAGATATAAAACAACTCATGACTTTACTAGAGGCTTTTATACGAAAATGCATAATGAATATATATCAAATCAAGAGGATAAAGAACTTTTGTTTTTAAATGAGTTTGGTAATATCACAGAAACTAGGTTTCATAATATTTTGATTGAAAAAGATGGTCAAAGGTATACACCATTACTTACTGATGGAATACTTGATGGTGTAGCTAGAAAAATTATGATAGCTAAAGAAAACCTTATTCCTAAAAATATTAATTTAGATGAACTTAAATCTGCAGATAAGATCTATCTTATAAATAGTGTTAGAGGTTTGATCTCTGCATATTTGGATAATTGAAATGATATTATACATAGACCATTATGATTCTTTTACTAATACGATAGTAGATTATGTCAGATATTTAGGCTTTGAGGTTTGTATTAAAAAGACTGATGAACACATAGATAATTTGGATCAATATACACACATAGTAATTGGTCCTGGTCCTGGACATCCCAATGAATTAAGAGATTTATATTTTATAATAAATTTTTGTGAGAATTTTAATAAACCTCTATTAGGGATATGCTTAGGTCACCAGTTAATTGGTCAATATTATGGATGCGATATTATAAAATCAAAACCTATATTTCATGGTAGAAACTCTCTTATTTTTACAGATAATAACTGTGTTTTATACAAAGGTTTGCCTAGGCAATTTGAAGTGACAAGGTATCATTCATTAGTCGTAGGTTTAATTAAAGAGCCTCTTATTAATGTAGCAAAAACTCAAGATAATGAAATTATGGCATTTAAGCATAATAAAAATAATATCTTTGGTATACAGTATCATCCGGAGGCTTATCTCACAGAATATGGGTTAGAAGTTTTAGGTAACTTTCTAAAGATTAGTTAAGCTTTCTGTGGTTTTATATAAAAACTAAGTATATTTGCAAGAATTAGCAAGCCAAAGAATATCCCATAAGCAAATTGATAGCTCACAAAAGTATCAAAGTCATTAGCTACTAGAGTCTTTTGGATATATGCTGCTAGTGGGTTTACTATACTGTTTAAAATGTACTCAATAAGAAAAAGTAGCGAGAGTATACTAACTAAATAAGTTTGATTACATTTATTTGCTGTATCAAAAGCAATCCCTGTAAATCCAAAACCTAAGCCAAAAAATAGTGATGCAATAGTTAGAATGTAAATATTTGTAATATTAGTATAGAAAATAACTATCACAGCAAGTGTCGCAAGCGTAGAAAAGAAAGCTATGTGTTTAGTTTTTAGGTATTGAGTAGCGATAATAAAGCCGACAATGATAGAGGCAATACCTGATGCTATCGAAGCGATACTATTGCCAATAAGACCAGCTTCATCAATATTTGGAAGTTTAGTGTGAATAAGGATGTTATTACCCCAGTAGCCAATAGTATTAAAAAATACACAAGTAAAAAAGCTAGAGTAGAGTATTGTAAATAGAATTTGTCTTTCTTTAAATACGGTTTTTAGTCCAGTAAAATAATCCCTAAAAGTTTTTATATCTCCAGCTTGAGGTATCTTGCCATGAGCCAATCTTGCTAGTAGATAGATAACCAATATCACAGCTAAGATAGTAGCTAAAAATAAAACTATACTACTATAAGAATAGCTTTTTACAGCTTGGTTAAGTGGTAAGCCGGACATAGAAACAGCTAATGAGCCAAAAAAATAAATAAAACCAGTCGCTATAGCAAATAAGCGTTTATTTAAAATTATACTAGTCAATCTATAGGCACTCATCATCGCAAATGCAGTACCTATTCCCATGAGAAATCGTGATAGAAAAAGCAAAGATGGACTAAGTGGAAATGCAAACAAAATTGTCCCAGCTAATACCATGCTCATCGCAAATATCAGCGGAATATCTATACCATATCTATCTACTAGCATTCCAACAGGTATTTTCATTATCAGCATAGCTATACTGTAAATAGATATAGCCCAAGCAATATCAAGACTAGTAAAGTAAAATTCTGAAATTAAAGGTATTGAAAAAGCTGATAACGAAGTATTCATCATACGCGTATACATATAAAATGCTACAGTAGTCAGCCAAATTATTACTAAAAAGATTTTCTTATTCTGCATTTATGATTTCTAGAATATACTAAATTTATATCTAGTAATAGTATACATACTAATGATAAATTAGAATGAAAATCTAATTAGTATCTAAAGTTTTTTGTAATTTCTTCAGCATTAAAATAGCTATGATGCTTATCATTGCAAATACACAGCAAATGATTATAGTTATATTTACGGATATAGACATGATTAGCCCACCAATTATACATATAATAGCACTACCTAACATCGCAAAAGATATTCGAAAACCAAGAACCTCACCTTGTTGGTCGTCTCGAGCTTCATCAGAAAGCATAACCATTTGTAAATTATTGACTGTACCATAAGCTAATCCTAGTATTACAAATTGTAAATATACTAAAAATATACTGCCAGATATGAGAAAGAGGTAACTAATAGTCATAATAGAGAGTATAAGAATAATGGGAATATAGATAGAAAAATTTCTTTTGATAAAGGACGGTATATATAAAGCGCCGATACTTAAGCTTATTGAATAGATTACAGTTACAAAAGCTATATGCATACTAGTCATAGCCCAGTTTGAGGCTAATATTATAGGATAAAATTCGTAATATGTCATTATTGATAGTGATAGGAAGCTACTACTTATCAAGAGCCACTTAACTGAGTCGGTCTCTACACATTGAGATAAGTTTTTGAAAATATTAAATTGAGCTAATAGACTTGCTTTTGTATCTTTATTCGGATTGATAATTCGAACATCTTTTAGATGGCGATTGACTAAAAACCCTAAGATAATAGCACCAATGCCTGCAAAGATAAATGGCGTTGAATAACTAAACCATGAGACTATATGAGCGTTGCATAGTATAGCTCCTATTACAGGACCCATGATATATGCTAGTGAAATTATAGCCGAAAGCCTACCGAGATCTTTTTGTTTGTTATCAGTAAAATCTATAACAAATGCTTGGGCTACAGCAAAATTTGCTTCAAATAAACCAGTGATAAATCTACTTGCTATCAGTATATAAATGTTGCCATTATAGATAGCGATAGCTGATAAAAAATAACCAGTCGCAGCATAAAATAAAGTACTAACAAGTATTTTTTTTCGTCCTTTTATATCTGATAATCTTCCAATAATTGGGGCTCCTATAAACTGCCCTAGAGGATAGGCTGCGAGAGTTACTCCTAAAGTAAAGTTTAAAGTAACACTTGAGCTCACAGTTTGAGAAAATATACCTCCATCATTTATAAATAATGGTGCAAATATGGCATAAGGCATAGCTGTACCCATTACACTAAAAAATATAATTAGAAAAAGAGTATATATTTGAGATTTGTTAGTCACATTATTAATGTCAAGTTTGATTAAAAAGGAACAGGATATTTTCTTCTAACTTTTTCTATATCTGCTAATACTTCATTAGACAGTTGTAGGTCAATTGCTGCGATGTTGTTTTTAAGCTGATCTATATTTGTAGCACCAATTATAGCTGAACTCATATATTCTCTACGAATAGTAAATGCTATAGCCATTTGGCAAATATCAAGACCATGCTTTTTAGCAACATCAAGGTAACCCAAGATAGCATTATCATCGGTATTTATCCTAAAATCAAAGCGATTTTCTTGACCATCTAATATTTCAGCGGACATTCTCGTGCCAGCGGGGCGTACACCATTTAGATATTTACCAGTTAAGACTCCCATATCAAGTGGTGACCATGCTAAATATGAGAGATCTTCTAATGCACAAGTTTCCATGATATCAGTTTCATCCCTTCTTCTTGTGAGATTATATTCATGTTGAATACTTTGAAGTCGTGGAAAGTTATATTTTTCTGCTAGTTTTATAAATTGATTGATACCCCAAGCAGAATCATTAGATAATCCAATATGTCTTATTTTACCTGCTTTTACTAGCTCGTCACAAGTTTGTAGAGTTTCTAGGATATTGTCTACTATTTCATTTTTATCTTGAAGACCAGCTTTAGGCTCAAAATCCCACCAATTACCAAAGTGATAATTAGGACGGTTAGTTGGCCAATGAAATTGGTATAAATCAATATAATCAGTTTGTAAACGCTTTAGACTATTATCTACAGCGGTGATTATATTTTGATTATTTGTTTGAGGATTTTCTTCATCTCTAGCCCATGGTAGAGGAGAGAATTTAGTGGCAAGAATTACTTCTTTACGCTTAGAAGTTTTTTTGAACCAGTTACCGATTATAGTTTCAGTAGTACCATAAGTTTTTGCTGTTGGTGGAATTGCGTACATTTCAGCAGTATCCCAAAAATTAACTCCTTGAGATAAAGCATAATCCATTTGCTTAAAGCCCTCATCTTGAGTATTTTGTTTGCCCCAAGTCATGGTACCAAGGCATATTCTGCTTATATCTATATTTGTAGATCCGAGTTTTGTGTATTTCATAATAGTTTTATATATGTTGAAGTCGTTTAGAGAAATTATACACAAAGAATAGTCTAAAAGAAGAGTTTTAAGCTGAGATTAGTTATGATTTTCCCGGTAAATAATTATAAGCTTAAACACAAAGTTTGAGATTGATGTTATAATTAAGTATAAAATTTTACATAAGAGATTAAATTGATTACTTTAGGAAGCTATCTTAATTTAAGAGTTATAGATGTTTGTGAACATATATTGCACCTTGATGCAGAAAATCTAGGCGTAGCAACTTTGCTAAAAAAAGAGTTGGAAAATGAATTGAATGTAGGAGATAGCATAACTGTACTTCTATATGAAAACTCTAAATCAGATCTTATGGCAACTACAAAAAAAGTACCAGCAGTAGGTGAGATTTCTTTTTTACCTGTTAAATCCATGATTGAGATAGGAGCGTTTTTGGATTGGGGTTTAGACAAGGATCTACTTGTACCATTAGCAGAGCAACATAGACCTTTTGAGTATGAAAAATCATATCTGGTGCATATATACCTAGATAAGGTAAATAGCAGACTTACAGCATCGTCTAAAATCAATAAATTTATCTCAGATTTTGATGATGGTGATTTTAAAGTTGGTCAAGAGGTTGATTTAATTATTGGTGGTTCAACAGATATTGGCTATAAAGCTATTGTGAATAACACTCATTGGGCCGTGCTTTATAATAATGAGATATTCCAAAGATTGAGTTTTGGGCAGTCTCTAAAGGGTTATATCAAAACTATTCGTAGTGATGGCAAGATTGATTTAAGCCTACAATTGTCAGCATATCAAGATCTTGATAAGAATACTCAAAAAGTACACGAGTACCTCAAAGAGAATAATGGTTTTGCACCATTTCATGACAAATCAGATCCTAGCGAGATAAAAAGAGTGTTTGGTTTAAGTAAGGCAAACTTCAAAAAAGCAATCGGTGGATTGTTTAGGCAAAAAGTTGTATTGATTAAAGCAGATGGTATTTATTTGGTTGATAATTTAGCTGATTAAGTTATTAGCCATAAATAAAAGAATGGATCCTCTATTAAAGCCATAATTAGTTGCTTATTCTTATAGCTGACAATTTACGACTTGTCCATACAAAATCAGAATCTCCAGACGCCGATCCGGAGTCGCTATATTTTTGCTATATTTAAATAAAACTAGATAGTAGTTTTGAATGACTCAAGCTTAAATTAAAGTTATAAAATAGATAGCACACAATTTGGTCACCACATCTAAAATATTTGAGTCTGTAAGCTTAGTTTAATTATTTTTAGAGGATTCTCTACTTTCCTCTTTCTTTTGGATTTTTTGAATCTTATTTATTTCAGCTAATTTCTTTGCATCTTCACCCACATGACTAAAGCCTTTTTTAGCTGCAAGCAGGGATTGCTTTTCACGCTCGATAAATCTCTTGCGTTGCTCATCCGAAACATTATCATGACAATGATGACAACTAATACCTTTTTGGTACTCAGGTTTTAGTTTATCTTCTTCTGTAATAGGCATGCGACAAGCAAAACATTGGTCATAAATACCTTTTTCAAGATCATGATTTACAGCTACACGCGAATCAAATACGAAGCATTCACCTTCCCACATAGTTTCTTCTTTTGGTACTTCTTCAAGATACTTCAAAATCCCACCCTCAAGGTGATAAACCTCTTCAAAACCTTTTTCTAGCATCAAAGCAGTAGATTTTTCACATCTAATACCGCCCGTACAAAACATCGCAACTTTCTTTTGTTTTTTAGGATTTAGGTTGTTGTCAACATATTCCGGAAAATCACGGAAAGTTTTTGTATGAGGGTTCACAGCATTTTTAAATGTGCCTATTTCAACTTCATAATCATTTCGGGTATCTACCAATACCACATTAGGGTCAGAAATTAGAGCATTCCAATCTTTTGGTTTTACATGTACCCCGCAGACTTTATTCGGATCAATATCTCTTATACCTAAAGTTACTATCTCTTTTTTTAGTTTAACTTTTGAACGATAAAAAGGCATCTCTTCATGGTGAGACTCTTTATAGTCAAGAGCTGCTAAGCGTGAGTCTGATTTTAAATATTTTAGTAGGCTATCAATCCCTTCACGAGAACCTGCAACTGTACCATTGATCCCTTCATTTGCTAAAAGTAGTGTGCCTCGAACATTGTTTTCAAGCATTACATTCAAGATTGGTTGACGCAATTCTTGGAAATCTTCTAGAGTTACAAATTTGTACATAGCACATACAATTATATTGAGCATAATGATCCTTTTATGTTTATTTATTAGAATAATTTGATGAAAGTATTATACAATAAATCAAAAACTATGTCGTGTAAAAAAGTATATTCCAATACTCAAATGAGTCAGAAGAGGCATTTATTCACTCATCAATTATTCTGTTCAAAACTTAGTTTGAATAGTTTTTTACGCTCTAATTGTAACAGCTTTGCAGATTCATTGTCATTT
>JBLFYO010000001.1:0-43654 GCA_047609165.1 Francisella sp. | reverse complement strand
GTGAAGACATATAATACACATCACTTTCTCATAACGCAACACCTTTCTTCATCTTTTTACTTTTTATTTCAAGTTTTCTATAAACTACCTAATTCTTATTAGATTTTGATAAAAAATACTCCAAAAATAACAACTCTTGAAATAATTTATGAAAATTAGAGGGAGTATGAGAATTTTGATAAACAGAGTGTTTTTAAAATATATATGCAAAAAATATAGGAGCAGAAGGATATTAGTTACCTGCCCACTGTGCATCTGTAGATAAAGATAATGGTACGCATGTGAAATCAACACCTGGTTCCGTGTCAGATTCTAAATCCACAAAATAACCATTTTTAGCACTGTCATGAGCAACTATAGGAGAATTTCCTCTAGGATACAAATTAATTCTAATGTATCAAAGCCGTTACCATTTAAATTAATAGCTACTAGATTTGTATTCCTATTATTAGAGGCTTTATGTTAAGGTGTTTGTGACATATCCGTAACCCGCCAAACATAATTCTTCTATGATACATAAAATAATAATCATTTGTTAATTTCAAATTACCCCGCTCTATCGAGGGGCTACCAAATATAACTAGTCAATTGTCAGAAAATTATATTTTAGATTTCAAAGAATGGAACTTTCTTATTAACCAATTTAAAAGAGATTTACTATAAAATTGCCATTGAAACATGTTTAGATATATATCTATATTACAAAGCACAATACTCCGGACAGCAGTTATCGCTAAGAAACAAAAAGCTTTCAAACAAAGGGTTTTAAAGTATTTTATAAATATTTGATCGTAAATTTTTCTACCTATGCTGCCAATATCTAAGCATTTATCGTATTTGGGACTTTTATCTACAGTATCATCGTGCTTTGAAAAGCTCGATAGATGCGGATCCTAAGTTATTGCGAAAGTTATTCAATAAAGTTATAGCTCAAGTGCAAAGATCTAAAAAGCTAGAGGTTTATCAATATTATTAAGGTAAGTATTTGGTTTCTTGTGATGGAATGGGATTCTTTTCTTCAGCTTTCTTTCGTCCTCCACCAGCATAATAATCAATACATGTAACTGATGATTTTATCTCATGCTGTCCTTTTCCAATTGTATTTCGGCACCATCCGAGTTGTTATTCATAGGCTCTTTGCCCTCCAAAGCCCAACTCATTAGAGACTTCAGCCATAAATTGTCTTTTTTAAAAACCATTTAGTTTGTTTGCTCTACTCTTAAGTATCTTAACTAGATTATGTGCAATATTCATGCATGATTATAAAATTAATTTCAAATGGATATATTTTAAATCATCTGCACTCTTGTAATAGTGTTTTTGGGTGGTTTTAAAAAGAACAGTTGCCTAAAGCCTAAAACTTAGCATTACCAGGTGTGCGAGGGAAAGGTATAAGCTCACGAATATTAGGCACTCCTGTAATATAACCCAACAATCTTTCAAACCCTAATCCAAAACCACTGTGAGGAACAGATCCATAGCGGCGTAAATCACGATACCAGCTCAGACCACTAGCATCGATATTCATTTCTGCTATACGCTGATCTAAAACATCTAAACGCTCTTCTCGTTGGCTACCGCCGATAATCTCACCAATTCCAGGTACAAGAACATCCATAGCCGCAACAGTCTTACCATCATCATTAAGACGCATATAGAATGCTTTTATATCCTTTGGATAGTTCATAATAACAACTGGAGCATTAAAATATTTTTCACACAAGAATCGTTCGTGCTCAGATTGCAAATCTACTCCCCACTCAACTGGGTATTCAAATTGTTGTCCAGATTGCTTTAGTATTTCAACTGCTTCGGTGTATTGAACTCGAACAAACCCTTTATCAACAACGCTCTGTAACTTATCTAACAGACCTTTTTGTATAAATTGATCAAAAAAGTCTAAATCATCACTACATTTTTCTACTACTGTTTGAATAACTGACTTTAACATTTCTTCTGCTAAATCAGCATCCTCATTCAAATCAGCGAATGCTATCTCAGGCTCAACCATCCAAAACTCAGCTAAATGCCTGCTCGTATTAGAATTTTCTGCACGAAAAGTAGGCCCAAAAGTATAAACTTTTGATAATGCACAACAATAACTCTCTACATTCAATTGACCAGATACAGTTAGAAATGTTTCACTACCAAAAAAATCTTTTTTAAAGTCAACTTTACCTTGCTCATTCAAAGGAGGATTAAGGCTATCTAGCGTAGAGACTCTAAAAAGCTCGCCAGCACCCTCACAGTCATTTGAAGTTAAAATAGGGGTATTCACCCAGATAAATTCTTTTTCACACAAGAAATTATGAATTGCATTAGCCAATTGATTTCTAACTCTTGCTATTGCTCCTATGATATTTGTCCTAGCTCGAAGATGTGCTACTTCACGCAAATGCTCCATTGTGTGGCGTTTAGATGACACCGGATATGTTTCAGGACTATCAACCCAACCATACACTTCTACCGTTTGAGCTTGAACCTCTACTTTTTGTCCTTTACCTTGTGATGCAATTAGCTTACCTGTAACAGAAATAGAGCAATCTTTTGTTAGCTTTAAAACTTCATTATTGTAGTTACTTATAGTATTTGGAATAATTGCTTGAATAGAATCAAAACTTGAACCATCATGTAATGCTATAAAAGAAAATCCTGCCTTAGAATCTCTTCGGCTACGAATCCATCCTTTTATAGTTACAGTTTGTCCTATTAGCTCTGATGAATTAAAGAGTTTTTTATTAGAATAATGATTTGTCATTTAGTTATAAAAAAATTATCGTTCGAATAATGAAATTATACAATAAGCTTATATTTTTTCATACTCAAACTAGTTGAAAATACCTAAATTATATCTAAGTATTTTTAAATGAGTTTATTTAGGAATATATATGGAATATAGAAAAAAGTTTAAAAGGAGGTTATTTCTCTTCTTTTAAAGGAGCAGAAGCACTTGCTTGTACACGCTGATTAGCAGTGTCGTTAGCAGCTACACCTTCAAGGTTTTCATAATAGCCAAAACCTTTAGTATCAATCTTATCCGCATCAACACCTAAGTGTTGCATATAAGCAGCTACTGATTCAGCTCTTTTTTTAGAAAGATTTTGATTATAAACTTCAAATTCATCACCGGTTTGACCTTGAGAAGCATAACCTTTTACTGTAACAGATTCTATATCGCTATCTTTTACAAAGTTTACAAAAGAAGCTATCGCATCTTTACCTTTAGAATTCAAATCTATATTATTGTAAGCAAATTTAGTATCTAAATAAACAGTAACATCATCACCATCTACAGTATAGCAAGCTACACCATCTTTAGTTAGGTTATAGTTTCCTTCACATTGCTGTATGCCTTTTGGCAAAACATACTTAGCTTCGTCAACAGTTGATTGAGTTTCAGCAGCCGTTGTAGCTCCACTATCCTGAATATTAGCAGTTGAAGTATTTGCATCATCACCACCAAAGAACCAAGTAAGACCAGCACCAATCATATTAGTACCTGCTCTTGCATTTTCTTGCTGACCTAGACCTGCCGTTGGATTAGGAGCCATTGTTTGAATATATCTATAATCGACACTAGCTTGTACATGGCGAGATAGTTCAAACTTAAGACCACCACCCACATCCCAAGCACCTGTAGCTTGACCAGCAAGATTTGCCCAACCTGCACCACCGACAGCATAAGGAGTATACATAGTATCGTTAGAAAGATTAATAACACCCTCTGCTAAACCACCAAACATACCATTATATGTAGCAAACTGATTATATTGAACAGCAAAATATTTATTTATATTGTAACCAACAATACCATTCCAACCAGAGTTAGAACCTTTAGAATTTAAATAATCAGCAAAACCACTAACTCCAATACCTAAGTACCATTGACCAGTTCTATCTTGAGGACCCCAAGTGTTGTCACTATTTGTAACCGAACTCCAAGTGCTAGCAAAAGGAGTAAGGAAATAATTTGAATCTAAGTTAGTATCTACTGGTGCAGAACTTTCTTGAGTTATAGCTACTGTATCAGCATTTACATTAGTAGTATCTGCATCTACAGCATCAGCTGCAAATGAAGCTGTAAAAGTACCCAATAGTACAGATGTAGCAACAACAATATTTTTTAGTTTCATTTTAATAATTTTCCTTTACTTTTTTATGAAATTAGTTCGTGTAATTATAAGATTCAGCAATTAGTGACCAAAACATTTATCATTACAATATATCACTTAAACAAAACTTTCAAGTTTTTTCAATACAAAAATATAAATCAGTCCAACTGAACTTAGTTATTAACCAACCAAAATACTGTATTTATTTATAAGCTGTCCTTTAGTTTCTATATTATCTTTATCAATAATAATGCACTCTATAGGACACACTTCTGTACACTGAGATTCTGTAAAATGACCTACACATTCCGTGCACTTACTTGGCTCTATCTCATAATAGTCTTCACCCTGTGTAATAGCATCATTTGGGCATTCAGCCTCACAAAGATCACAATTAATACAATCATCTGTAATTAGTAAAGCCATTTCTGCTAGTCCTTATATTTATTTTCAATAGATTTAAAGACACTCTCTGGTACAAACTCACTCACTCTCTTATAGCTATTTATAGCTACAGCTCTTACAAATGTTGAAGATATACACGAATACTTCTCGCTCGGCGTGAAGAATATTGTCTGTATTTGATTGTTTAGCTTACTATTCATCGCAGCCATCTGATACTCGTAATCAAAGTCAGATACTGCTCGTAACCCTCTCATAATAGCACAAGCACCATGCTCACTAGCTAAATCAACAAGCAACCCTGAGAAACCAACGACTTTGATATTTTTATTGCCCATAAAAACTTCTCTTACAATATTTACTCGCTCTTCTAAGTCAAAAAGAGTGTTTTTGCCATAGGCTGTAGATACGCCAATGATTATCTCATCAAACATACTAAAGGCTCTCTCAACAAGATCAACATGTCCATTAGTGATAGGATCAAAAGTTCCAGGGTAAATAGCTATTTTTTTCATCGGACTAATCTCTCTTGTAGTGATTTCTGTTATATCATTCACTAGTAGTGAAGACATTAAGTTTGATGTAATTATAAGAGATAAGAGGTTAGTTTTCTATAAGAGAAATAAAAGATTTTTTATTTGAATGAATATTATTTCGCATAACGAGAGCTAATAGACTCTAGAGCTTCACCGTAGATGATATCCATCTCTTTTCTTGAGCCAACACCGCCACCGATCTCATAAAGCTTACCATCGCCAATACCGTAAATGGCAGCATGTATAGTGAAGTCTAAATTCTTTTCCCATGCAGACTTAACTACAGTAGTTTTACAAAGATTTAGTGCTTGATGTAAAGCGTTAAGCTCACACATAATATCTACTTTTTTACTCATATATAGCTCTTCATCATTCTTATAATGAGCTAGTGTTTTTGCTATAAAATCAGCATTATGTTCTTTTACTTCATGGACAGAAGTTAGCCAGTTGTCAATCAAGCCATAGCTTTTATTTCTAACTACAGTCTCAACACCACCACAAGCATAGTGACCACATACTATAATTTTTTTGACCTTTAGTACTTCTATAGCAAACTGCAAAACTGAAAGACAATTCAAATCAGTAAGAGACACAACATTAGCAACATTACGATGTACAAATACTTCACCAGGTACCAAACCACACACTTGGTTTGCAGGTACTCTACTATCAGAACAACCAATCCATAGATACTCCGGAGCCTGTCCTTTTGAAAGAGTCTCAAAAAAATCTGGGTTAGTTTTCTTAATGTTTTCTGCCCACTCTCTATTACCCTTTATCAATTCGCTAATGTTGCTCATAATCTCTCTTTTTTAAAATTAATTCAATTAGAATATACTACACAAAACATCACAAAACAAGAAGTTTTTTTCGTGTATTTAACTTCCTACTTTTAATTATTAGATATAGTCACTTCACCTTGCAACGATACCATAAATGCTTTCTTAACATCATCTTGCGATAAGCTAGGTTGGCTTAAAAGATAAAAAAGTTTACCCAAAGCTGCTTCATCAGTCATATCAAACCCAGAAATCACACCAATATCTGCCAAACCGCTAGCAGTCTTATAGGCTCCCATCTTCACAGTTCCATATAGGCATTGAGTACAGTTGACTATCACAACCCCTCTTTCATTAGCTTTTGCTAGGCTTCGAAAGATATTTTCATCATTAGGGATATTGCCAGCTCCGTAAGTTTTAAGAATTAGACCCTGCAATTGTGGCTTTAAGATCGCATCTAAAATATCAATATCCATACCAGGGAATATACTCAAAATTGCAATTTTAGGTATTTTACAATTTTCAAGAGATACTAAGGTTGCATCACCGTCTCGCTTCCAAAGCCTTTTCTTTTTTAAATCAATATTAACACCAACATAAGCTAAGCTTGAATAATTAGGCGATATAAAAGCATCAAAATCAGTAGCAGAGACTTTTGTGATTCTATTACCACGGCGAAGCTCCTGATTAAAGTAAACACAGACTTCTTTTATCTTGTCACTACAAGCAAATATTAAACTATTCATAACATTTGATATGCCATCAGAGCGAACTTTTGATAGTGGGATTTGTGAACCGGTTACTATCACAGGTTTTTGAATATCTCCAAGCATAAAAGACAATACCGATGAAGTATAAGCCAAAGTATCTGTACCGTGCAAAATCACAAAACCATCATAGTTATCATAGTTTTTAATCACATCTTTTGCTAAAGATAACCATCGCTCAGGCTTTATATTAGAAGAATCTATCAAATCATCATACTCGATAACTTCAAACCTTGGCATATCAAGGTGATAAAAATCTCTTATTCCAGCTATTTTTTTTGATAAATATCCTACCTCCACATCATATCCTTGTTCAGTAGCTACCATACCGATAGTGCCTCCCGTATAGATAACTAATATTTTTTTATGACTTAGATTTTCCATTAACTATTTCCCATCAATTCAGTTATGCCTTTATTTGCTAGCTCATCTGCCTTGTCATTGCCAGCATTACCACTATGTCCTTTGACCCAAGCCCAAGTTATAGTGTATTTTTGAGAAAGAGTGTCTAGCTGTTGCCATAAGTCTTTATTCTTTACATCTTTTTTAGCTGCTGTTTTCCAGCCATTTGCTTTCCAGTTAGCTAACCACGATTTAATACCGTTTTGTAGATATTTTGAGTCTGTATAAATTTTTATAGGGTGTGTCTTTTTGAGGGTTTTTAAAGTTTCTATTGCCGCCATAAGCTCCATACGATTATTTGTAGTATCTTTTTCAGCACCATAAATCTCTTTTACAACACCATTGTAATTTAGCACCGCACCCCAACCACCAATACCAGGATTACCTTTGCACGCACCATCTGTGTATGCAATTAATTTACTATCACTCATTTTTCTTCTCTCACCGATTTTTTTATACTTATGCTACTACACACTTTGTAGTTTATTTCTTTTTTTACCAAACTATAAATCTCTAATGGATCTAGCTTAAAAAAACTATCTTTTTTAAAAAATGCTACAAAATTCTTACTCAATATCCTTTTAAAAAAATCTATAAAAATATTTTCCGTAGCATTAATCAACTCAATTTTTTTATTCAAAAAACCATTAGTCAAAAACTTTGAAAATAGTTTGTACGCGCGTATATTTTGTGAACCTGCAACTATTATCTCACCATCATCACTTAGGCAAAAGTGTAGCTGATTCAGCAGTATTTTTATATCAGCCTTATCTTGCAGGAAAGCATGATCAAGAATTATCAAATCAAAATAATCACTATAAAAAGGCCATGCTCGGACATCAAAAACACACCCTTTTTTAGTATCTGTAGTCAAGTACCCACTGCAAGCAACCATCTTTAGAGAGTTGATTTTATTTTGGTATGTTTGTTCAACATCACTTATAATCAATGCTTTTTTATACCACCTATTGTACAAATACTTAACGATAATCCTTTCTTTTGTTTGCATAATCAACTCACAATAGCATTCATTCTTTCAAAATAATCAGGGCAAGTTTTATTCACAGCTTGAGCATTGTTTATAATAACCCCATCTTGTCTTAAACCTAGTAATGCCAAAGACATTGCGATACGATGATCATTGTGACTATCAACTTCAGCAGCATGTAAATTACTTTTTACAGGAGAAATTAAAATAGTATCTTCTGTTGTCTCAACATATACACCGAGTTTAGTAAGCCCCTCTGCCATTGCATCAACTCTATCTGATTCTTGACCTCGCGTATGTGTAAGTCCAGATATATGAGTATCTCCATTGGCAAAGCAAGCGATAGCCGCTAGAGTCATAAATGTATCAGAAAAGTTACGCATATTTACGGTTATACCTTTTAGACTCTTCGCTCCAACCACTTCAATGCCATCATCATAGTAATTCACAGTACAGCCAATTTGCTCTAACACATCTAAAAACTTAATATCGCCCTGCTTAGAGTCTTTTGTGATATTCATAACTTTGATGCTAGAATTAGTAATCGCAGCCAATGCCCAAAAATACGAAGCTGTTGATACATCTGGCTCTACAGTATATTCACTTGGAGATATATAGCTTGTCTTTGAGACTTTATAAGCATTACCATCAGTAGTTACTTGTACGCCAAATTCTACCATAACCTTTGCTGTCATCTCTAAATATGGCTGCTTGTGATTTGTTATTGATTGCAGTGTTAAACCATTTTGCATATACGGTGCTGCCATAAGCAAACCCGAAGCAAACTGTGAACTCTTTTTACCATCTACATTTACATTACAGCCAGCTAGTGAGCCTGTACTTATGGTAAGCGGCATTGAGTAATTTTTTTCATGGTAAGATACTTTCAAACCCAAAGTTTCAAGTGGCTCTAAAAGATCTGCTATCGGTCTCTCCATCATGCGTTGCGTTGCATTTATATGGTATTTAGCATTGCATTGAACTGCACACATCGGAATTATAAATCTTGTCAAGGTACCAGATTCATTACAGAAAATTTTAGCTTGCTGGTTTGGAAATACTCCATCACAGCCTTGTATAGTCAACGATTTAGTTTGTTGATCATGCTCAACTTCACAGCCAAGCTTCTTTAAAGCTTCTACACAAGTTAGCACATCTGCACTATTTGGTAAATTACTAAATTTAGTCTCACCTTTTGCTATAGCAGCAATTATCAAAACTCTATTAGCTATACTTTTTGAGCCATCGAGATAAATATTCTCGTCCAACCTTGATTTTAGCTTAGGTACAAAATTTTTCATTGCTCTAATTATTAATCGGATAATAGCAGTTATATTAACATAGCAATTTTATTAATTTCATATACTAAATCATTTTTCTATCATTTTTGTTTACCTTATTTAAAATAAGTGATGTGTTCTTAAAAAGAAACATAGATTTAAATTAAAAAAATGAAAATTAAATAATTAATAGCAATATTAACAATAATCGTAAGTGTCTCTGATTCTTACTCTTATGACTTCATAATAAAGATGAACCCAGGTAATCAAGAATTACATACATCAAGCGCATTAAATACTATAAAAGTCAATGAAATTGACTTTATCCCAGCTGAAAGTACAATCCTCAAAGGTGGTACAGTCAGTGATGCTAAGGGAAAAATATACATAATCGCGAAAATAAATATGTGTAATTATACATTCAATAATTTAGATTATAATACATATACTCAAATGAAGAATCTTATCATAACATTGAATGCCGAAGACCCAGATAACCGTCTTATCGAAGCAAATAACGATGATTGGTATTTTACCATCTACGAAAAATAAGGGACTCTTCAACCTCTATTTTTAACAGCTTTTTTAAGCTTAAGCAGAGCTTCTTCTTCTATTTGACGAACTCTCTCCGCGGAGATTTTATATTTAGCCGCCAAATCATGAAGTGTAACTTTTTTCTCAAGAAGGTATCTTGATAAGATAATATCTTTGGTACGAGTATCAAACTTACTCATTACATCTTTTATTATGTCTTTGAAGTTATCATAATAATCCTGCTTAATAACCTGATTCTCAATACTTGAAGTTTTATCTATCAGATATAAACTTTGTGCAGAAGTATCTTCACCTTCACCATCTTTATACGGCAAATCTAAGCTTGCATCACCTTGACACATCCTTTTTTCCATCTCAATGACAGTTTCTTCTTTTACATCTAGCTCTTGAGCTATCTGCTTGACTTCTTCATGAGTGAGCCAGCCACTAGTGGTTTTACTACTTCTAAGATTAAAGAACAATTTTCTTTGAGATTTTGTAGTTGCTACTTTAACTATCTTCCAGTTCTTAAGTACAAAATCATGCATTTCTGCTTTTATCCAATGCACTGCAAACGATACCAATCGTACACCTTGATCAGGGTCAAATTTACTTACCGCTTTCATAAGACCAATATTTCCCTCCTGGATAAGATCCGCTATTGATAATCCATAACCGGAAAAATTTCTTGCAATTTTGGTCACAAAACGCAAATGGGCAAGTACCAGCTTTTGAGCTGCATCAAGATCTTTTTTGTGTTTATAGTTATTGGCTAAACTTTGTTCTTCTTCTAAAGTTAAAATTGGCAAGCTATTTACAAAGCTTAGATACGAATTAATATTGTTATCTGAGACAACAGGTAGGGTTTTTGATTTTGTAGATATAGGTAAATAATCTTTTTTAGCCATGAGACTCCTATTTTTAATAATAGTTAGATTGTTGTAATTGATTTATTTGAGTTTGTTGATTTTGCAAAACTCTACCAAGCTCTTTTTGCATTTGCATAATCACAGTTTGAAGCTCTACTATCTTTTGATCTTGCAACTGTACATATTGAGAAAGCTCATCAAAGCCTCTTTTTTTTTGCATAACTTTAGCATATTGTTTTTGTGATTTTTTAAGCTCTTCAAGGTCCACCCAACCAGTATTACCATCTTTTTGATTGACCACCTGACACCAGTCACTTTCTTTACAATAAAAAATATTGTAATTACCACGCTCTTTGAACTTTATCATACCGACTTTGTCTGCAGATGAATTATCAGTTGCATATATATCTACAAACTTATGTATATAGCCTGATTTATGATGCCTACCATGAGCCGAACATGATTTAGCTTTCACTTGGGCATTTGCTTTAGTATCTACTTTATCACTAGACATTGCTACAGATTGACCAAACGCAGCAACAGACATTCCTAAAACTAATATTATTTTTTTCATTTTATCTCCTAAAAAGTTACAAAGAGGATTATATACTATTTTGATGGTAACGACTATTAACTATTGTTAAGTTAATCAACACTATTAACAATGTTATATGTTTGTGGTTTTTTGTTAAAAAAATGGTTGCTTATGAATAACTGATCAGAAAATAAAACTGCCTGAGCATAGCAAGTTTTTTATTTTCCATTTATCTTAACTGCGATAGCGAAGTGCTAGCATTTTGCTTACTTTTTATGCAATGCAAAAGTAAGCGCCAGAATTAATAGATAAACTAAGATATTTAGTTCATTTAAACAAAAATAGTAGAAAAAATTGTAGTCTATCGACCATGAAACCTAAAGAAGCGGAATATCATCAGAAGGGATTTGCTTAGGTAGTAGCGACTCTCTGTTTAGACCAAGAGTTACAGCTAGTACACCAGCCACATATATAGAAGAATAAGTACCCACGATAATACCTAGTATCAACGCAAGTGAGAAGTTGTGTACTGAACTACCCCCGAAGAAGAATAGCACTACAACTACGATCATTGTCAAACCAGAAGTAAGGATTGTTCTTGATAGCGTATCGTTGATACCTCTATTTACAACTTCTGTCACACTAGCTTTACGCATCTTTCTAAAGTTTTCACGAACTCTATCGTAGATTACAACGGTATCATTTAGTGAATAACCAATTACCGCAAGCACCGCCGCAAGCACCGTAAGGTCAAACTCTAGCTGAAATACCGCAAATACACCAAGGATAACTATAGGATCGTGCAAAAGAGCCAAACAAGCGCTTATACCAAACTTCATCTCAAATCTTGCAGATATATATATCAATATACATACAAGTGCAATGATGATAGCCAAGATACCATTACTAGCTAGCTCTTTACCAACTTGTGGCCCAATGTAGTTTACCTGTTGCACTTCTGCTTTTAGCGTTTGTTCAACATCTTTTTGAAGTAGTTGCTGTGCTTCATCAAGATTTTCAGCTTTTGCATTTACTTCATCAGGAGCAAATTTGATAAGATAGTTGTTATTCTCACCAAAAGTTGTGATGCTTGTATGCTTAAAGCCTACAGTCGCAAGCTTGTTTTCTAATTCTTGCGAATCAGCAGGCTCTGAAGTATGAATCTGCACTTGGTAACCACCAGTAAAATCCAAGCCAAGATTTAAACCTTTTGTGAATATAAAAAATAACGATATAACAATCATCAATACTGAAAAGATCGTCGTATATTTTTTAATACCTAAAAAATCTATTTGTGTTTTTTGTTTAAAAAATTCCATTGCTTATATTCCTATAGAAATTTTGTCTAATTTCTTTTTCTTACCATAAACAAAATTTGTCATAGCGCGTGACACTGTAACAGCTGTAAACATAGATGTTATGATACCTATCATCAGCGTAATAGCGAAACCTTTCACAGCTCCACTACCTACAAAAAATAATATAACCGCAACTATCAGCGTAGTGATGTTTGAATCGACAATCGTTGCGAATGCTTTTTCATAACCAACATGGATAGCACTTTGACGCGGCATACCTGCTCGTATTTCTTCACGAATTCTCTCAAAAATAAGTACATTACCATCTATCGACATACCGAGATTAAGCACAATACCAGCTATACCTGGTAGAGTAAGCGTTGCTCCTGGAATAATAGACATCACAGCCACAATCAGAAGTAAATTCATAATCAAAGCTGCATTCGCTATAATACCAAATACTCTATAGTACGCAAGTATAAAAACCATAACAGCAATCAAAGCTATAACTATAGAAAGTACACCTTTGTCAATATTGTCCTTACCTAAGCTTGGTCCTATTTGATTCTCTTGTACGATGTGAACAGGCACTTGTAACGCACCAGATTTAATCATCAATGCTAGATTGTTTGCTTCTTTTTGGCTTAGACCTGTAATCTGAAAATGTGAACCAAGTGCTGACTGAACTGTTGCCACATTGATAAGTTTCTCAACTTTGCTTACAACATTCTTAGTATTGCCGTCTTTGTCTTTTACTTTCTCGTAAGTAGTATTTACAAGCATCACACCTATTGGGTTTCCGACATTCTTAGTTGTAACTTTTCTAAAACTACTAGCAGCACTTCTACTTAACTCTACTGCTACGATTGGCGTACCTGTTTGCTGATCGATAGAAGGGTTAGCTCCAATAATATCAGCACCACCAGCAACAGCAGCTCCTTTTAAGCTATAGTAACTTTGATAGCCTCTACTATTATCAAGTGAATATACTTTATAGCCTTGCTCTTCTGTAGCTAACCTGTCTGTGACAGGATTGACCATATAGAAACTAGCTGTGGATGTACCTCCTAAAATCTGCTTAGCTTGTGCAGCATCCCGCATACCTGGTATTTCGATAACTACACGATTTGTACCAGCTTGAGCAACTGAAGCTTCCGCTACACCTAAAGCATTGATACGATTACGCATAACTGTAACTACTTGAGAGATAGCACCCTGCTCTAACTGCAACATCTTAGCACTTGTATAAGATACAAATATAGTATTGCCATTTACAGTATACAAAATGTCTGCATCTTGAGTTTTCTTGAAATCAGTGTTTAAGTATTGCGTAACTTTCTGTGTATCTGCTTGACTTGCTAAGGTAATAGACACAAAACCTGCATCTTTATATTTTTGTGGAGCATTTGCAATGACTTTGTCTTCTGCTTTAGTTGAGCTTTGTATATTTACACCCTGCTCTTTTGCTGCACTGACTACCACACCTAGAGTGTTGTCAAGCTGAGCATCTATAGCTGAATTTGTATCAGCCTCAAGCATAAGATACATACCGCCACGCAAGTCAAGACCTAAGTTCATTGGGTTTGCACCTAAAGCAGACATCCACGCAGGAGCATTTGAAAGCATGTTCATCGCAATTATAAAATCATTACCTAAATCTTCTTTTAGTGCTTTTTTAGCTTTTAGTTGTTCTTCTATATCTGCAAATGTAACTGAGATATTACCTTTATTGTCAGACAATTCAGCTTTTCTGTAGATAATGTGCTGCTCGTTAAGCGTTGACTCTATTGTAGTAAGAGTTTGCTCTGTTACATCATTATCTTTTTCAGATATCTGCAAAGCTGGACTTTTACCAAAAATATTAGGTAAAGCATAAAACAACGCTAGAACTAGAATACAAACTATTAATAGATTTTTCCATAATGGAAATTGATTAATAGAAAGGTTTTTATTATGACTCATTGAAAGATTCCTTTATTAAAAAGAAGAGTATTTAAAGACCTCTATCTTGAGGTTATGCTTTTGTAGCGCCTTTAGGCAAGATATTTGATACAGCATTTCTTTGAACTTTGATAGTTACATTCTCAGCGACTTCCAAATCAACAAAAGTATCGTCGATTTTAGATATTTTACCGATTACGCCACCATTAGTAACGACTTCATCACCTTTTGAAAGCTCTGAAAGCATTTTGCGTAACTCTTTGTTTTTCTTTTGCTGTGGTCTAATAAGCAAGAACCAAAATATAGCAAAGAAAACTACAAGCATCAAAATTGAGCTCATTGGATTACCCGATGATGCAGCAGCAGAACCTTCAGCAAAGGCACTAGTACTTAGTAAAACGATAGATAGCAAAGATATAATTATTTTTTTCATTTTTTTCCCGTAAGATTTTTTTAAATTTTAGACCCCGAAAGTTTACAGTAGAGAAGAGTAATTATCAATAAGTATATTTATGCGGAAGCATATAATCTTTTTCATATACACAAACTATTTAAAATAAGGACTACTAACAAACTGGTGCATTTAGTGCTAATCCACCAAGCGATGTTTCTTTGTACTTGCTACTCATATCTTTTCCTGTTTGAAACATAACCTTGATTACATAGTCTAAGCCTACAAATCGTTTCTCGCCACTATCTAAGTAAGCAAGTTTTGCAGCATTTATAGCTTGCACCGCACCCATAGCATTGCGTTCGATACACGGTATCTGCACCAATCCACCAATAGGGTCACAAGTAAGGCCTAAATTATGCTCCATACCTATCTCAGCAGCAGACTCGATAGAATCAAGATCACCACCAAGTAAAGCACAATAAGCACCTGCTGCCATTGAACAAGCTACTCCTACTTCACCTTGGCAACCTACTTCAGCTGCTGATATTGATGCTCCAGATTTGTAGAGTATCCCAATAGCTGCTGATATTAAAAGATACTTATTGATGGTTTTAGTTCTCTCAGAGTCATTACAAAACTCATTATTTTCCAAATAATATTTCAAAACAGCAGGAATAACTCCCGCGGCACCATTAGTAGGTGCTGTAACAACTCTTTCGCCACAGGCATTCTGCTCATTCACAGCAATTGCATAAGCGTTTAGGTAGTTGAAATCACTTTTATCATAACCTTTATCTTTTAACTTCCTAAGCATGCTAGGAGCTCTTTTGCGAACTTTTAATCCACCAGGTAATATCGCTTCTGGACAATTTAAACCTTTATCTATAGAAGTTTCCATCACTTGCCATAGTTCTGCAAGTTTTTCCAATGACTCTCGTTCACCATAGACTACCTTTTCATTCTCAAACATTATCTGATCAATACCCATATTTGTCTGCATACAGATATTACGCAAATCTTCCATGCTCTTAAATTTAAATGGCTTATTGCAAAGAGCTTCCGTAAGTATCTCATCTTTGTTGATATGCTTTTTATCTACTATAAACCCACCTCCGATCGAGAAATATTCTTTACTAGCTAAAAGCTTATCTTCATTAAAAATAGAAAATCTCATACCGTTTGCATGTTCAGGTAGAAACTCATCATAGTGAAATATCAAGTCATTATTGTAGTTAAATGCAATATTGTACTCATGATTTAAATCTAGCTTTTCATTAGTAAGGCAATTACCATATAACTTCTTTGCTAGTTCGATATCTACAGATTCAGGTAAAAACCCCATCACACCAAGCACTACTGCATAATCAGTTTTATGTCCCTTCCCTGTAAGGGCTAGAGAGCCGTACAAATCTATCTGTACACGAGTTGTTTGACTTAACAGATGCTCATTAATATTTACAAAATTACAACCTGCTCGCATCGGCCCTATTGTATGTGATGATGATGGTCCAACTCCGATAGAAAAAAGTTCAAATGTGCTTTCCATAATACGCTCCAAAGATATATATGTTTACAAACTCATTATAACTAATTTGTTGTGGAAATAAATATAAACTTTGAAATTGTAGAAACACCAAATTTCACTCTACTTCAACTTCTTCTCTCTAGCCTTCCAATCAGGCATATAGCTATGTATATAAATATAAAACTCTCTGGAATGATTTGGATGTGTTAGATGAGCTATCTCATGCAAGACTACATATTCTATCGCATCGATATCTCTCAAGACTAGATTGAAATTTAAGTTGATTGTTTTTTTGACATAATTACACGAACCCCAACGAGTTTTGGTCTTCTTGATAGTTACTCGTTCAATTTCTTGATTGGTTATTTTAAGATATTTTGCTACAAGATTATTGAGGATAATATCTGCCCTATCACGATAAAACTCTTCTAAAAGAAGTAGTTTAAATTCCTGATTATTAATCACACTTTGATTAATATAAAACGAAACAACATCATCAGATTCTGTAACTATATTTTGCTTTGATTCAACTAATTGTACGGTGCACGCTCTACCCAAGAAATATACATAACTATTATGGTCTAAACTATATTTTTCATAATTAAATTTTTGATTTGCAGATATTTTATGTTGATGTTTTTGTATCCATTTTTTTTTTGACTCTAGTAGATTATGAATTTCTTTTTGAGAAACCCCTATTGGCGAAGTAATGTTTATTTCACCATCACGAGAGATAGATAGTTTTATATTTTTGACCTTTTTATATGTGATGTTTATATTATCAAACATTATTTTTCGATCTTTATATCTTGCCAACCTTTAGCAATATTTACAGGGTGCGTACTCCAATAATTTACGATAAACTCCCTAACTGGGACACTACTATCTTTATAATTTTTTATATCTTTAAATATAAAACCATCTCCACCTGTGATTAAAAAATCAATGGTAGCTATTTTATAAGTCTTCTTAAGATTCAAAGGTTTATTATTTATCAAAACTTGCTTGATGCGACCATTGTCATCAACAGATATTTCTGCACCTGCAAAAACACCTATTTGCCCACCTTCTTTCAACGACAAACTGTGCTTGATTAACGCTAAAAGCTTCTTGCCTGATATATCTAGTGTTACAACCATATTATCAAATGGCATAACTCCATAAATCATACTATAAGTTATATCACCACTAGGTAAAGAACTTCTAACTCCATGGCTATTTAACAGAGCAACATTACTTGAAGTAATATTTTTAAGAATATCCGCTAGAGTATATGTTAAAGGAATGTTATAGCTACCATCTTGAGGCTGATTTGACAATGGTTCAGATGCCTTTGAAATAACCTTATTTAGCTCATCTTTGATAGAGTCTTTATATTTGCTGATTATTTTTACAACATTTTTATCTGCAGGTAAATCTTTTGTTGCTTCTGCTAGATTCACAACCTCTGGAGTAACTATGCACTTATCAGCAGCTGTATGACAATCATAATGCAATATACTTATATCCTTGCCTTGACTAGCACCTTGTACAACCGCAGTACTATTTAAAAATCCATCAACGAACTGATGACTATGTCCCGAAAACACCCCTGATGCACCCTTAACTTCAGCTGTAACACTTTCAATTTCTGATTGATTATCTAACGATTTGATTTTATTAGAATATCCGACTACTGAATTTTCTTGCTCTGTAGGAATATGTGTCAACAAAACTATTGCATCAGGTTTGGGCAAACCATTCCTTTGATAATCATTTATATAACCAACCCACTTGTTTGCACTAGCTATAGGGTTGTTGAAACTAAGATTAGAAATATTTTTCGTTGCCGTTGTATCTGGAGTCTCAAGAGTCGATAGTCCAATAAAATATACCGTCTTACCATTATCAAAAGTTTGGTAACCGTACGGCTTAACATATTTCAAAATATTACTCCCGCTAAACCAATTCTTAAAACCATATAAGATAGAATCATTTTTATAACTTATGTTTGCAGATAAATATCTTACATCACTATTATTATACCAATACTTAAACCATTGCTGACCATAATCAAAATCATGATTACCTACTGCCGAATACTTCAAACCTATATAATCAAAAAAGTCATTAACAACAGCACCGTGTGAAATATTGGAGATAGCTGTACCTTGATAATTATCACCTGCAGCAACTATCATTATATTTGGGTGAGTTTTACGATATTCTGTAATAAAACTAGCAATTTTGGCTGCTCCCACCATATCTTTATTAGCTTCTACTTGACCATGAAAATCATTTAAAGATAAAATCGTCATATCGTCATAAGCATATATTTGAAAGCTTAATAAACAGAGTATTATAATGTTGAAATATTTTTTCATTCTACTATCCAAACTGATGTGATTGATATGAACCCAATACCTTTAAGAAAGTACTTTTTTTAAGGATTTGCAACAAAGCAACCTGAACGATTTCGTCATCCTCATCGCCCTCAAAATCTATAAAGAACAAGTAATCCCAAGCCCTATCTCGCGAAGGTCTTGATTCTATTTTAGTAAGATTTATTTGATGCTCACCAAATATACTTAAAATATTTACCAAAGCATTTGCTTCATCTTTTACAGAGAAGATTATCGTTGTTTTTTTGCTTTTAGCAGAATCTTGTGCAAACTCTTCTCTACCCATGACTAAAAAACGAGTATAGTTAAAATGCTCATCTTCAAACGCATCTTTTATAATTTCTAGACCATAGGTTTCTGCAGCAAGCTTGCTTGCTATTGCCAGATGATTAGATTTGTTTTTTTCAAATATATACTTCGCAGCACCCGCAGTATCTACAAAAACTTGCGGTTCTAGCTTTAGCTTTTTTAGGTTGTTTGAGCATTGTGATAATGCTTGAGGGTGTGATATTACACTCTCAATTTTTGTAACATCTACATTTGGCAATCCCATCAGACAATGCTCTATTTTTAGGATAATCTCTGCTCTTACTTGTAGATTGCTATTTATAAGCTCATCGTACGCTGGAATCACTGACCCTGCTAATGAATTCTCAACTGGTATAACTACAAAGTCAGCTTTTTGATTGACGGTTACCACTATCGCATCATAAAATGACATACATGGAATAGTCTTGTAATCTTCTATAGAATTAGATTTTAAAAAGCTTGTGATTGCTTGCTCAGAATAAGCTCCATGCTCACCTTGAAAAGATATTTGCAACATACAGAAAAAATAATAATTTTAATTAACTACAATAATACAGTTTTTTATAATTTTATAAAATGATTATTAACTGATATTACTCACCAAACATAACCTTGAGCAAAAAGAACGCATAATATACAAGGCAGATTTTTATTAGAATAGCTGTGCTTATAGTATATTTTATATACGCAAAGTATCGGAAAATAAGCAAGTTAATCATTCAACTTATTTATGGACAGTCCCTTAGTACTAAAGTAAAGTTTTTTACCCCATCAAACTATCTTCCTAACTACGCGTTTACTTAAACTTGTGATTATATCGTACTCAATAGTCCCTAGGATTTTAGCTGTGTTTTTTACACTATTTTGTTTGCGTGGATTATCTGATATAACCTCGACTATAGCTCCTATTTCTATACCGTGATTATTTCCACCAAGAGATATCGCCATAGTATCCATATTTACCCTACCAATAATTTGATAGCTAATATCGTTGATATATACATAGCCTTTATTACCAAGTAGTCGCGGGAAGCCATCACCATAGCCTATTGGTAAAATAGCTATCTGTTCATCAGCTTTACCTTTATAGCTTATAGAGTAGCCCACTTCGAGCATATCTCTTAATGTTATAATCCTAATAACTTGCGTATTAAGTTTGGCTATCGGCTTGATTTGTTTCAAATTTTCATCGACTTCAAACTCTGGCAAAAAACCATAACTTAATATACCTGGACGAATCATATCTAAACTAACATCATCTTGACCTATACTTGTATAAGAATTTGCTAGGTGACACATTACCGTTTCTTTTTTTGCTTTGGCAAAATTTGCCACTTTAAGAAAACGCTCAATTTGCAACTGATTAAAAGTATTCTCCTTATCATCAGCACAAGCTAGATGACTATATACACCCTCTAATTCGATGTGTTTTGAGAATAAAACATTTTCTATCGTTTGCTCTGCATTTACATAATCAACACCAAGCATATTCATACCTGTATTTACAAATATATGAGCCTTGAGTTTCTTGTCATTTTTTTGAGCGTAGTATTCAAGCTTTTCAATATCTGCAATACTATGAATACTAAATCTAATATCTCGTTTTATTAGCTCACTAACATAAGTAGCCTCAACCACTCCAAATACCAACACAGGCACTTCAAAGCTATGTTTACAAACTTCTAAAGCTTCTGTAGCACAAGACACTGCGTAGAAATCTACTATATCATTAGTATTACGAACTACTAGCTCCAATCCATGACCATAAGCATTTGCCTTTACTGGTAGGCAAAATTTTGTCTTTGCATGCTCTTTGATCGCTTTAATATTGTTTCTTAGAATTTCTGAATTTATTTCAAGAATATTGATATCCATAAGCTAGTCTATTCCATAAAATTGTTACGCATTGCTGTCATAAAGTTTGAAAAATCTAATTGTTCCACCAGGTATTGTAATTTTTGCCCACAACTACCGTCAGACATTATTTGTAAAAAGCTAAATACGACGATATCAGCTAGAGATACTTTATCGTTAAAAAAATACTCTCTTGAGTTTAGATAATCTGATATAGACTTCAAATCTTTTTCAGCTCGTGAATATATTTCACTATTTGCAAGTGCTAATAAACCACTAGCCTTTAGTTGACGAGTTATATTTTTCTTAGCTGCACCATAGACAAGTCCAGACATTAGCTTTGGCAAATTTGCAGACTCTATAAATTCTTTTTTCCAAGATTTATTATCACCATCACACCAACGAGCATATACACCCACCCAATATAGACTGTCTTCACACAATCGGATAAAAGCATTGCCGATAGAATTTTGCTCTTTACTGATATGATCGTTTAAAGACATTCCATTTTCATTTTCCAGATGAGTAATTATAAGATTACTATCTGCAAATTTTCTACCAGCTTCTTCTATAAATGGCAACTTACCTGTCGGTGATTTATTAAGCTCTAGGCTAAAATTATTTTCATAACTTAAATTCATCGCCTTTAGATACAATTCCATCTTCACACAAAATGGGCTACAACTATAATCTTTACCGGCCAGTTTAGGAAACTGGTATAAATGAATCATTTTTATTCCTCAAAATTTATAACATTATTAGCTGGATTTCTTTTGGTATCAGAATATTGCTCAGAAACTATGTTTTCTCTTTCTAAATCAGCCTTCTCAAATTCCGACATAATCAGCTCATCAAACTTGCCATTTCTAAGAACTATATACGCTCGGTATCTATCATCACTAACAGCCGTATTGTAGTCAAATGAATACACACGATAGAAAACTGCTCCACCCTCTCGTTTTATGCGAATTTTACGCAAGCAAACAGTCTCATCAAGAACTTCGATATTGTGTTTATTTGCTAAGCGTTCAGCGATAGCGATTGTATATTCTTTATTTTTCATAAAGTTACGCCATGTTAAAAACATTATACCTAAACATATAAGTGTAAAAAGAGCAACAGACATTTGTAACCTATAAACTTTTGATTTTGATTATTATTATATGTTAAAATCTACTCGTTATAAACATAAGCTTGAGTAACTTGTGAAAATTTTAAAATACTTCTACGGATCATTTTTTGTAACTATAGTTGGAATACTTTTAGGAGCATTTTTATACCCAGACAATCTCATAGCTATAACTTACTCTATACTCATATTAGCTACACTAGAGATATCTCTAAGCTTTGACAATGCTATCATCAACGCAAAAATACTTGGGGAAATGACACCTGTTTGGCAAAAGATATTTATATTTATAGGTTTGCCTATTGCTGTATTTGGCATGCGGTTAGTGTTTCCAATACTTTTGGTAAGTATCTCAAGTGGTATCGACTTTAGCAAAGTTATCACTTTAGCATTAAATAATCCCGAGCAGTATCAAGCAATCCTAGAGAACGCAATGCCATATATTTGTAGCTTTGGTGGCAGTTTTCTACTTATGGTTTTTTTAAACTTTTTCTTGAGTGATAACGAAGGTCATCATTGGCTACCACTTTTAGAGAATAATTTTTTAGTTAGAAAAATACGCCAGTACAACGGTGGTTATATTTTAATAGCTGTAATTATTGGGCTTATTGTCATTTACAATGCAAATACTGAAATACAGGCCAATTTAGCTATAGCATTTGTGCTTGGCGTTATAATCCATGAAAGTATTGGCTTACTAAACTCGTTTTTCGATAACCCAAAAATAAATACAGGAGCTATGGCTCGTAATGGGCTTATGGGCTTTATCTACCTTGAGATAATTGATGCCTCATTTAGTTTTGATGGTGTTGTTGGTGCTTTCGCTATTACTACAAATATTATCGTCATAATGATTGGACTTGGGATTGGTGCAATGTTTGTGCGATCGTTGACTATTATGTTTGTTGAGAAAAAAACTCTAGGCAAATACATATACCTTGAGCATGGTGCTCATTATGCCATTGGTTTTTTAGCAAGTGTGTTATTACTAAAAGTATTTATCCATATTCCAGAATGGTTTAGTGGATCTATTGGTATTTTGATATTAGCTACCTCATATATTCATTCTGTGATTAATAACAAAAAAGATAAGTAAACATTAATTCTCTTTAGTCTCAATAAAAGTCATCATACCAGAGTGCATATGATAAAGCATGTGACAATGTATAAACCACTTACCTTTTGCGTCTGCTTTCATTGCTATAGTCACACTTGATTTAGGCTCAACATAGATGGTATCTCTTATTACACCATCATCGACTGACTTGCCATTTATCTTGACGACTTTAAACACATGTCCATGAATGTGTATAGGATGCGACATACCAGTTTCATTTTGAATCTTAAATTCGTAAGTTTTACCATATTTAAGTTCGATAGGAGAGACATCAGGCCAAGTTTGTCCATTGATTTGCCAAATATAGTCTTTCATATTGCCTGTCAATTTCAAATCTATAGTTTTTTCTATACTTCCTAATTTTAAGTCATCTTTTTTAGGGTGTAGTTTTTCTAATTGAGCATAGCTAAAAGCCTTTGAGTCAGTTTGGGCTTTCTTAGAAAGAATCAGATCTTTATCGTCATTTGTAGTTAGAATAATCCCTGTTTGATACTTCTCACCCTCAACTTGCCCTACTATCGGGAAAATACCATCTTTAGGTATTTGGACTTCCACATCCATTCTTTGAGCTATAGCAAGCTGAAATTTATTACCATCAAAAGGTTTAATATCATGACCATCAACAGCTATAACTGTCCCGTTTAATGCTCCTAAATTTATCCAAAAATTAGTCGATGATGAGCCATTTATAAATCTCAAACGGTATTTTTGACCTATTATAACTTTCCTTATCTCAGGATTCTTTACTGTTTTATAGTTAGTGAGAAAAGCATCATAAGAAACATCATTTAAGTCTGGCTTCATACCCTTATCCATTGGCATACTCATATCCATATTATGCATATCGTGCATATCATGATTACTGCCATTACCATGCTTTAATCCATGCATAATGTCTTCTGGTTTTTTAAAGCTAAAATCTTGAAACATAACAACTACATCATTGCTAGCATCATAACCTTTTGGATAAATAATCAGTGGTGCTTCTACAAAATTTTGCTCTTGAAACCCGTAGTGTGAATGCATCCAAAATGTACCACTATGAGTCAATTTAAATTTATAGTCATAAGAATTGTTTGGCTTTATATATGGCTGATTAAGCTCCGTACCATCATATTTGTTTGGCAACAATAATCCATGCCAATGCAACACTGTTGGCTCTTTTAGATTATTTTTAACTTTTACATCAAAATCATCACCCACTGTACCATAATACCCCCAAGTACCATCTGGCTGTACAACGGTATTAACTTCAACATTTTTACCATCAATATTAATAGTTTTATTGGTTACAATCAGCTCCACAGCATTACTTTTTGCATAGTAGCAATATACTGATGATAAAACAACTATCACTAGCAAACCAAATATTGTTACTTTTTGTTTCATAAAATTTAAACCCAATTACTTTAATATATACCTTAACACACCTACATCCATAGCGATGCTTTCTGCTTTCTCAACTACACTTGCTCGCTCTACATGCTCAGTATAAGCGATAAACTTATCTACAAAACCTGCTTCAAATAACTGATAATCTGTAAACCCATCACCCACGGTGATAACTTCACCTTGCAATAACTCTTTAGCTTTTTCAAAAGCCGCAAGTTTAGAATCACAAGCACCATTGGTATTATTTAAGGATTTAAAACTACCGTCATCATTCCAATCAACTTCTACTGCATAGATATTCTTACGCGATATTTTCAAAGCTTTTGCAAACGGAGCTATACTTTCTGTCAAGCCTCCACTAAATATCCAGATTTTATAACCTTTATGTTGAAGCTCATTCACAAAGTCTTGGATACCTCTTGTAAATAAGCTAGGGCAATACTCTTTAGTAAATGCTTCAATACTGGCTTTAGTTGGACTTGCTATAGCTAGTCTTTGCTCTAGAGAGTCTCTAAAGCTCAAATCCCCCTGCATTCCAAGGTTTGTAATTGTTTCTATTTCCTGTAATTTCTCTGGTCTATCTTTAAGCAATTGTTCTAAGATTAGCTCCAAAGATTCTTTTTTTATAAGGGTTGAGTCGAAGTCAAAAATTATATTTTTCATGTTCAATTGTAATTATCATCTTGTATAAATAACTGTTTTTATATTATACTGGATATTCTCAATATTTATTAGCATAATAATAGTATGGTAAATTACAAAGAAATGCCTAAAGGTGTTTTTCAAATAAATATAATTCAAATTTTCTCAACTGTCGGCTATGCCGTACTAATGGGATTGCTAAATTTTTATCTAACAGATCATGGTGGTTTTACCAAAACAGAAGCCAACACTCTTACAGCTAGCTTTTTTGCCCTTAACTTCCTACTTCATTTTCTAGGTGGTACATTAGGTGGCAAATTCTTTAGTTTTAGAGGTTTGTTTTTAATCAGCCTATCATTACAAGTTATAAGTATGTTTATGATTGCCGAGCATAATCAAACAATTATAATTTATGGAATGGCATTATTTATAACTGGTGCCGGCTTAAATGTTAGTTGTATAAATATGATGTTAACTCAACTTTTCAAATCAAAAGACCATAATAGAAGAGTAGCCTTTTCAATAAACTATAGTTGCATGAACATAGGTTTTGCAGGAAGTTTCTTACTATCAGGAATTATACAAAGCTACGGTGCATATACTATTGCCTTTTATACGGCTGCTGCTTGCTTAGCTATTAGTATAGTTCTTCATTTACTTAACTTCAAAAATGTAGAAGACAAAAATACATTTTTTCACAATCAGTTTTCAAACTCAGTAGCTCGATATTTCACTGCTCCTTGTGTGATTTTAGTATGCTTCATCTTCTCAGTATTTTTAATAAAACATCCTGAGTTTGGTAGCTTTTTGGTTATAAGTGTCTTTATAATCGTTGTTGCATACCTAATTTATCTAGCTTTAAAACAAACTCCCGAGTATCGTGAACGAATATTTGCATTTATGATACTAAGTTCGGCTTGTATGATTTTTGCTTTTGTACAAGGTATGCAAAGCTCTGCCTTAGAGAATTTTGTAGAATATAACACAAACAAATCTCTTTTTGGGATTACAATGGAACCAGCTACAGTCAATGTGTTTGAAACTCTAGGCGTAATTGTATTTGGGTTTTTGCTGGCTATTTTTACTAAAAAAAGACTAGAAAATGGCACTACCATATCCCCTGGAAGCTTGATTACTCGAGGAATAAGTTTATATATCGTAGCATTTCTAATGATCCCTTTAGGTATATTACTTGCAAATAAAGATACTGGCACTGTTAATGTAATATTCCCAATTTTACTACTTATAGTGGTAGCTGCTGGCGAAATACATGTAAACGCAACAAGCTACGCTTTAGTTGGTGACTTAATCAAACCTATTCATCAAGGTATGTTTACAGGATATATGTTTGTAAACATAGCTGTTGGTATCGTGATATCTGGTCCCATCTCAAACTATGCAATCAGTAATAAGATTCATTCCTCACAAATCACTGCCTTAGGCACAAACCAAATGTATTCAAACATATTTATTTGTTTAGCAATTATTGCTACTATACTAACTATCATTTTTTTCTTAATCTCTAAGAAAATAAATAAAGTATTTAAAGGTCTTCATAAGGTGTAATTTAAATATATTCACATTTACAATAAATACTATTTATAACCATAACTCTTTACTTTATAATGTTTTTACACACAAAAATAAAAAGAGTTTAATGTCTAATTACATAAAAACCATGCCAAAAGGTGTAGTCCAAATACATATTATTCAAATCATGTCTTTAGCTGGTTATGCCATATTGATCGGAATGCTGAATTTTTACCTTAGTAACAAAGCTGGCTTTACAAAACCAGAGGCTAATACTCTTACTGCAAGTTTTTTTGCCTTAAACTTTTTATTGCATTTCTTAGGTGGTGCTCTTGGTGGGCGATACTTTAGTTTTAGAGGATTATTTTTAACAAGTCTAATTCTACAAGCTATTAGTATGGTTTTGATAGCAATGCCCCATGATTATGATGCTATCGTTGTTGGACTAGCTATATTTATCACAGGTGCTGGTTTAAATACTAGCTGCCTAAATATGATGCTTACACAACTATTTAAAGCCGATGATACAAGAAGAGAGATGGCTTTTTCAGTAAACTATACAGCTATGAATGTCGGCTTTCTTTGTTGTTTTGCACTATCTGGAATGTTACAAAGCTATTCAGCTTATAACACCGCTTTCTACATTGCTTCATTTGTATTAGTAATCGCATCAATTTTACAGCTAAAAAACTTTAAGAATGTAAAAGACCACGATACTTATTTTTATAATGTTTTTTCTAAGAAAAAGATTCGTTTTATTGTTATGCCTTTAATGATTGCAATCTGTCTAATATTTTCTCTACTTTTAATAAAAAATCCACAGTACGGCGTAGATTTAATTTTATCTTCATTTTTTATAGCTTTAATAGGTTTTATATACTTAGCCGTTAAGCAAGATTCTGTTTATCGTTCAAAAATCTTTGTGTTTTTAATTTTATCCTCTACTGCAATTATTATGGCTTTTGTAACTGGTATGCAAACATCAGCTCTTGAGAATTTTGTAGAATACAACTCAACCAAATCATTACTAGGCATTAACCTTTCTCCGGCATTTATAAATACTTTTGAAACTATAGGTGTCATATTTTTTGGGATAATACTTGCTAAAATAATAGCTAAGAAAAATGCTCTTAATAAAACTATTTACCCTACTATTACCATAATTCGTGGATTATCGTTTTATATAATTGCTTTTTTAGTAATTCCTATTGGAATAATATTTAGTGATAGCAATGGTATAGTAAATCTTATATTCCCAATAATCATGCTACTAATAGTTGGTGGTGGAGAAGTACAAATCAATGCAACAAATTACGCTTTAGTTGGAAAACTTATAGATCCAAAACATCAAGGTCTATTTACCGGTTACTTCTTTGTAAGTGTTGCTGTTGGTATTGTCGCTTCTGGGTATATGGCAAACTATACCATAGGCAACAAGCTCCATGCTCATGAAATAACCGCTTTAGGCACAAATCATCTATACATGAATTTATTTATTAGTTTAGCTATTGTCACTACTATTGTTGTTGGTATCTATTGCTTGATATCAAAGCAATTAAACAAAGTTTTTGAAACTAATTAATGAAGTTACGGACTTTTTATTTTTTCTAAATATCGCAATCATTTTGTGATGGACAAGTCACGGCTTGTCCCTACAATAAGGCTAATCCTAATACATATTGATATAATTATCACAAAAGAGTTTATGCCTGATTTAAGTTTTAATGTGCAGGTAATAGCAATAGCTATTGCCAAATATGAAAGAGTTAAATTAGGTGTGAAATACAAAGTAAGAAAGTAGCAATATGTATTAAGATTGGTATAAGTCCGTAACACCAGCAATTAATCCAAATTAATATCAATATTTTCTTTTCTTATTTTTCAAAATTGCATATCATTAAACATCTTTTTTTAATACTTTAAATACAGGTCTTACTAATGAGCAAAATATCCAAGAAGCCCTTAGTTTCTATAAAGAATATTTCTAAGCAATTTGATGATGGTCACTTAGCTGTTGACTCTGTTAACTTAGATGTCTATCCGAAAGAATTTTTTTCTTTATTAGGTGGTTCAGGAAGTGGTAAAAGTACACTTTTAAGGATGATTGCAGGCTTTGAGAAACCTACTGATGGTAAGATTATAATCGACGGTGTAGATATGTCGAATATGCCGCCATATAAAAGACCTATAAACATGATGTTTCAGTCTTACGCTCTATTTCCTCACATGAATATCAAGCAAAATATCATGTTTGGCTTAAAGCAGGAAAAATCTTTAGCAAAACACGATATTGAAGCAGCTACAGATTCTGCTTTAAAAATCATTAAAATGGAGCATTTAGCTAATCGAAAACCTCATCAACTATCAGGTGGACAACGCCAACGAGTTGCACTAGCAAGATGTTTAGCTAAACGACCTAAACTTATTCTACTTGATGAACCACTTTCTGCTTTAGACAAAAATTTACGCGATCAGATGCAATTTGAACTAGTAGATATTCAAGAGCAAACTGGTAGTACTTTTATTATGGTTACACATGATCAAGAAGAAGCTATGACAATGTCTACTCGTATAGGAATTATGTCGGATGGTTGGCTTGAGCAAGTTAGTCCTCCTACTGAGATTTATGAATTTCCCAAAAGTAAATTTGTCGCTAATTTTATCGGTAAAAGTGCAATCTTTGAAGGTCGCGTAGATGAAATATCTCACTCAAAAAGTATTATAACATCAGACCAGGCAAATACTTCATTTGTATTAGAGCGAAATATCGAAGCAGTTGAAGATCAAGAAATTTGGGTTGGTATAAGACCGGAGAAGATATCTATTTCAAAAGAAATTCCTGCAGATTACAATCCTCAAAATCCTGTAAATTGCATCAAAGGTATAGTTGAAGATATCGCTTATCTTGGTGGATTATCTACTTACCATGTGCGTACAGAAAAAGGTCAGATTGTAAAAGCTACTGATTTTAATGTAGAGAGAAATGCCGATCATCCATCCTGGAAAGATGAGGTTTACTTGACTTGGGAATCTCAAAACATCATGGTGCTATATTCATAATGCAAAATTTACAGAAAAGTTTTAGGCATACGCTAGTATATTTGATTCCATTTGTATGGTTTATAGTTTTCTTACTGATTCCATTTTTGTTTGTAATTACAATAAGTTTTACTATACCTGTAAATGGCACACCTCCGGTATCTTCTATCTTAGACTATCAAAACAATACTCTACATCTAACGCTATATTTTACAAATTACATCGAACTTATTCATTTCAACATCATCTTTATAGCCCTTTTTAATTCTATAAAAGTGGCTTTTATTACAACTTTGCTATGTATATTGATTGGCTATCCAATGGCTTTGGCACTATCAAGAGCGAAGCAAAAAGTGCAGATATTATTTTTGATTTTGATAGTTATTCCGTATTGGACATCTTTTTTACTTAGAACTTACGCATGGGTTACACTACTAGGCAATCATACTTTTAATAAGTTTTTGATGAGCTTAGGCTTTCCAAGCATGGCGTTGTTATACAATGATTTTTCTATGTATTTGGGTATGGTTTATTGCTACTTGCCATTTTTAGTACTGCCACTATATAGCACGCTTATAAAGATAGACCCTATACTCTACGATGCTGCCGAAGATTTAGGTTCAAAGCCTATAAACTCATTTTTCAAAATTACCTTACCACTTTCTATGCCTGGGCTTATAGCGGGTAGTTTACTTATATTTATACCAGCAGTTGGTGAAGTTGTCGTACCACAAATCATGGGGGGAATGAATTCTCTAATGATTGGTAATATTATTTGGGAAGAGTTTTTCACTTCAAACAATTGGGGTATGGCTGCGGCTATATCTGTAGTATTGATAATCATACTTGCTATACCAATTATGTGGATGCAACGAATCCAAGTCAAAAAAACTTTTTTATAAGGAATACTAACACATGAAAAAATTATCATTTAGTAATATCATGCTCGTTTTAGGGCTGATATTTTTATACATCCCCTTAGTTGTATTAGTAGTATTTTCATTTAGTGATTCTGAAATCATTAACTTATGGGGTGGATTTACTTTTAACTGGTATCATGAAGCTGTAAATGACACAGACATAATCAATGCGACAATTACCAGCCTAAAGATAGCATCAATAACAGCTATCATTTCAACAATCCTTGGAACTATAGTAGCTTATGCGATTACTCGATTTCATTTTTTTAGAAGTCGTAGCTTTTTATATGGGTTAGTTGCTATTCCTTTGGTACTACCAGACATTATCTTAGGTGTAGCTTTTTTGCTGATGTTTTCCGCTTTAGGACAAATAATAGGCTGGCCTTCAGAACGAGGTACTACGACTGTAGTTATTGCTCATGTCACAATGTGTACAGCTTATGTAACTATAGTTATGCAATCTCGTATTGCTAGTGTTGATATATCTCAAGAAGAAGCTGCTATGGACTTAGGAGCTGGACCAATCAAGACATTCTTTAGCATAATGGTGCCTCAGTTATTGCCTGCATTGATAGCATCTGCCCTACTTACATTCACACTATCTATAGATGATTTGGTTGTTACAGAATTTGTTGCAGGAAGCGATAATCCTACTCTACCGATGTATATATATTCAACAGTTAAAAATGGTCCTACGCCAGAGATAAATGCTCTAGCAACTATTATGATAGTTATTATAGTAATTGGTGTATTAGCAGGAGCATTCATATCTTCGAGATTTCAAAGTAAGAAATAGAAATTAAGCACTCTCTTCTATAACCCTCACAAAATCTTCCATCTCATAAAATCTAGCACCTTTGACAATTACTTTAGTAGCTTGGTTTTTGAATAACTTTATACAACTAAATAGATCTTTGCCTAAAGCATCTTTTGAGCTATACAACTTCACTCTAGCATCATTTTTTAATGCTAAAAGTGTAAAGTTCAAATCTTCATCACTTCCAAACAAAAACACTCTATCAAGATTAGCTTTAGCTATCCATTGACCCATTTGCGTATGATAATTTTGAGCTTCATCACCAAGTTCTCGCATTGAGCTTATAGCCAATATTTTTTTACCATCAAACTCTGACAAATCTTCAATAGCTGCTTTAACTGCTGTCGCACTTGCGTTATAGGTATCATCTACTAGCATTAAACTTTTCGTGATTTTCTGTGATGAAAAACGCCCTTTATAACTTTGAATATTAATAGTGTTTTTTAGAAACTCTTTAGGCTCTAATCCTGCAGCAACTATAGATGCTATTGCCATTACACTATTAAATAAATTATGTTTACCTATCGCAGGTATTTTATAACTATAAACCTTACCAAAAATACTAATTTGAATATCGTAACTATCGTTATTCATAGTATATTTTTTTATAAAAATATCAGCTTTAGAATTACTCATCGAACAAGTAATTTTTTTACAATCTAAATTATTGGCATAACGAGGTATTTTCTCATCATCAAGATTTACTATGCAAACACCATCTTTTGGTAATGCTTTTAGTAGCTCACCCTTTTCTGTCATCACGCCATCAAGAGTCTTGAGATTTTCTAAATGACAAGCACCTACATTTGTAATCATCGCTATAGTTGGTTGAATAATCTCAGCAGCAGCAAATATTTCGCCACCTACATTTGTCCCTGCTTCTATCACAGTAAATTCAGCATCCTGAGGAGTTTCTAGTATAGTCATCGGCACACCGAGATAATTATTTAAATTACCTTGAGTAAAATGAACTTTTCTACCACTCAATAAAGTCACTATCATTTCTTTAACGGAGGTTTTACCACAACTACCAGTTAATGAAATAATCGGCATATTTAAGCTTTTACGATACTCTTTAGCTAATACTCGTAGTGCTTTGATCGTGTTTGAACAGATAATTTGTGGGATAGTAATATCATCTTGTTTCTTTGATATAAGCAACGCTTTAGTACCATTAGCTATTGCACTCGGTATAAACTCATGTCCATCACGATTTGCTACTATTGCTACAAATAAGCTATTAGCTTTTATGGCATTTGAATTTATAGAAATGCTTTCAATACTTACATCGTTGCCGATATATTCAAATCCTGCTTGGATTGCTAATTTTTTTAATGATTTAATCATTGTTTTCTCCACAAATATTTAGGATACTCTTTTTTTAAGTACTACCCCGACCTGCTCCGCAGCCCACCCCTTCGACACTCGAAGGGGAATGATCTTACTTTAGCTTAGTACATTCCCCTTCAAATTCTTGAAGGGGGTGGCAGTCACTAGACTGACGGGGTAGTGTTTTTTACAATACCTTTTGTAGCATCTATCTTTTTATCAGCATACAAAACCACATCTTTGATAACTAGCTTTTGGACTGCTGAAATTAGTGTTTCCATTAGCTCATAGTTTGGTTGATTGTTTTTTATAGGTAATAAAACACCTAATTCATCTGCATCTTTAGCATAGAAATTTATTGAATAACTAAACTTACTTGTATAGGAAGATTGATTGTGCCATTATTTTTTACTTATAAAATCTATTGAAATTATTATAGCTTTTTTATAGTTTAGTTTATATCAAATATCTAATTTTATTTACTGGTTATACTTACTTATAACCAACCTCTCATCAAAATATTCTTTAACACCATTCTTATCCAAATAGCACTCATGCCCTTTACCTGCTAATAAGATAATATCTCCACTTTCAGCATTCTCTATAGCATACTTTACAGCCTTTTCTCGAGAATCTATAAAAGTATGATTAGCTAGATTATCAAAACCAGTTTTTATATCTGCAAATATATTATGAACTGCTTCAAAGCGATTATTGTCTTCCGTCACAACCACTTTATCAGCATATTTCTCAGCGATACTTGCCATTATAGCTCGCTTAGAAGTATCTCTATTACCACCACAACCAAATATACACCATAGCTTATGTGGTTTGTATTGCTGTAAAGTTTTTAGGACATTTTCTAACGCATCAGGAGTATGTGCATAGTCTATGATCACTTGAACATTTTTTTTAAGTGAAATAACTTCCATACGCCCTTTTACTGGTTGAATATTTGCTATATTTTCTAAGATATTCTCAAAATTATTATTAGCTTTTAAAACCGTAATACTCAAAGCAAGATTCATAAGATTAAACTCACCTAAAAGAGTAGTTTTATACTCACCCACTTTTTGACAAGAGTCATATAGTGAAAAACTTGTAATCATATTATCAGCACTTAAAACTTGTAAATAAATATCAGCATTCTTTGATTTCAAACTGACTGTCAGAACTTTGCCTTTTGCTAAATTCACAAGCCTTTTGCCGTACTCATCATCTATATTTATTATCGAACATCTAAGAGTGTCATTTTGAAATAGTTTAGCTTTTGCTAAAAAGTAGTTTTCCATAGTTTTATGGTAGTCTAGGTGATCTTGTGTGAGATTACTAAAAACTGCGACATCAAAATCTAAACCTTTTGTACGCCCTTGATCTAATGAATGTGAAGAAACCTCCATCACTAAGTTTCTAAATTCCCCTCCAATACACAGACCGTCATTCTGAACTTGATTCAGAATCTCACTATTCATACAAGATATAGTTTCATACAATGAAAGCACATCCAAAGTAGTATGAGTACTCTCTAAAAGATTTGGATAAATACCATTACCATTTGTACCTAAAAGTAATGTAGCTGAATTATTTAATGTTAAAAATTGAGCTATATAGTTAGAAATAGAGGTTTTACCATTTGTACCTGTTATACCTATTACATTTGCAGGCTTTTTATAATCATAAAACCACTGTGCTAAACCTGCTAATTTATCTTTTAAATCCTTGATACAAACAACTAGCGTCATTCCGGACTCCGATCCGGAATCTACTTTATATAAGCTATTACCATTCTTATGAGATCCTGAAACAAGTTCAGAATGACAGCCTGATAGACTTTTCAAAAACAACCTATCACTCAAAATTAGCTTCACGCCCTTAGCCATCACTTCTTCTATATAATCATTCCCATCACTAGATAAACCTTTAAGTGCAATAAATCCCGACTGTTTATCACATTTACGGCTATCAAGATATAATGACTTAATCTGTGAATTATTATGAGATCCTGAAACAAGTTCAGGATGACAGAATCGTTTTTCGAAATTTTCAAAAAATTCTAGAATTTGAGATATAGATTTCATCGGGTAGCCCAGCCTCATGGTGTCATTCTATGGATACTACGGTCAAGCCGTAGTATGACAGCTATTTTAAGAACAACTATTTCTTAAACGCAGGAAAACCAAGCTTTTTACGAGAGTTGTAATATTCTTTTGCAACTTCTAATGCTAATTTTCTGACTCTTAAAATATAACCTTGACGCTCAGTTACTGATATTGCATGACGAGCATCTAAAAGATTGAATGTATGAGAAGCTTTTAGCACAAATTCATAAGCAGGTAATGATAGCTTTTTCTCAACTAGTCTAAAACCCTCTTTTTCAAGCAAATCAAACTGCTTAAATAGCTCTTCGACATTTGCTTCTTCAAAGTTATAAGTAGACATTTCTATTTCATTTTGCATAAATACATCACGATAATACAAAGGACCATTTTGAGTATTTGCCCAAAGAATATCGTACATGCTATCTACACCTTGGATATACATTGCCAATCGCTCAAGACCATAAGTTATTTCACCCATTACAGGCTTACACTCCATACCGCCGACTTGCTGGAAATATGTAAACTGTGTAATCTCCATACCATTTGACCAAACTTCCCAACCAAGACCCCAAGCACCTAGCGTTGGTGACTCCCAATTATCTTCTACAAATCTGATATCATTTTCTAGCGTATCAACACCTAGCTCCTTCAATGAACCTAAATATAACTCTTGCATATTATCAGGAGATGGTTTCATCACAACTTGATACTGATAGTAATGCTGAGTACGATTAGGATTTTCACCATAACGACCATCTGTTGGGCGTCTTGATGGCTGTACATACGCTGCGGTCCAAGGCTCTGGGCCTATAGCTTTAAGTGCTGTCGCTGGATGAAAAGTGCCAGCTCCAACCTCCATATCCAATGGTTGAATAATTGCACAACCTTTTGATGCCCAATAATGATGTAACTTTAAAATAATATCTTGAAATGTAAGCATTTGATAAGTGTTATTTTCTTTAAATAATTATGAGAATTTTAACATATTTAAAAGACAATAAATATCCTATAAAAGCAGTAATACTTGTAGTGAGCAATATTATGATTTGCTTATTTAAATTCATTCTTATAAACTTAAGTTGTCTTCAAATATTTACATTATTGAACATGAAAAACATTCCAATCTCACTAAATACTAGTACTAAACTTCTACTTTCTACATCTGGTAGTGATTCATCAATACATCGCCATAATACAGCTATACAGAAACTAGGCTTAAATCTTTGTTACTTCACATTCAAAGACTCAATTTGTGCTAAGACCTATACCGATGCTATCAAGGCTCCTTTTGTAAATGGTGGCACAGTTACAGCTCACGATGGCTTAAAATCTAAAGTTATACCCTTTTTAGACTGTGTCGAACCATTAGCTAAAGAAACTCTTGCTGTAAATACAATCATAAATAAAAACGGCAAACTATATGGCTACAATACCGATTGCCACGGCTTACAAACAACTTTAACCAAAGGTATCAAAGACTCGAAACAAGATATAAAAACAGCTGTCATTTATGGCAATGGTGGTGTCTCTGGAGTTGCCTTTAAAGTACTACAAGATTTAGGATTACAAGTCACTATAGTCGGTAGGGATGCAGATAAAGTAGCTCAAAAAAGAAAAGATTTAGGTATTGATAATATTCCACATTTTGCAGGACCTTATGATTTGGTAGTAGATGCAACGCCGATATCTTCATCACCCGAATTAGAGCAAAATACTCAATTCATAGATCTAGCTAAAACCGCGAAAATAGTATTCTGCCACGCTATGCCTGAGAAAGATAATAAAAAAAACTATTTACTAGAATACTGTGATAAAAATAATATTTTCTATATTGGTGGAGAAGGTATGTATATTGCTCAACTCATAAAACAATATATGCTATATTTTGATAATTTGAATTTAGAAAAGAAGATTACAGAGGGAGATATTGTTGAAGCTTGGAAATTATGAGCTTGATTTTTCATAATTAAACCTTACATATAGAATACAGTTTCATAAAAATAAAACATCTAATGCTTATAACACTTAAAAAACTATTCGGAAAGATAATAATCAAAATAAACTCCCAAAAGACTATTCAAAAGGCTGAGAATAGCTCAATACAAATAAATGGAAATAACAATACTATAACCAATAAACTAAACGATGACAAAAATTAATCAAACAGCTGGAAACAACTCCACTCAAATAAACGGTAATGATACCACTATCACTATCAATAACAAGATAGATGAAGAAAATATAAGAAAAATAATATTAGATGTTTTCAAAGAAAACTCAATTATATTTAGTGGTCATGCAAAAACTATTGTAGAAACAAAATCCAAAACCTTTACAGACGAACTAGTAGAAAAAATTAAAAAAAGAGACCCTGACAAACTATTGAGACTTGACTCACCTGAAATACAATTAGCTATTTTTAATGCTTTACAAACATGTGTAATAAATAATAATGAACATATCAAAAAGTTACTACTAAAGTCACTTGAAGATAGGATATTTATTGAAGATGAAAGCTCTTTTAAGAAAATCATTATAGATAAAGCTCTTAAGATCTTAGGAGATCTTTCTAAAGACCATTTAGATATTTTAACATTAAACTATACTTCCTTTGAAAACTTTCCAAAAGGTAAACCTAAAACTATCAAGGAGTTAAAAGAACTTTTAAGCAAAGCATACGATCCTTTTTCTCACCTTATAAAAAGCCACGAGGATAATTATTGCTATTTAGAATCAATAGGCTTATTTAATAGTCAACAACCAAGTATATTATATACACCATTTGCACTAAATATGGTTGAAGATAAAATATTAAATATCGGTACTAGCGAATTAAATAAACCTGGTGTAGATGCTAAGGCTCTTTCTAGAATATATAGGTTGGTATTATTCCATAAGTACTCAAAAGAGTATCCTTCGGTATTCAGCGAAGAAAAAAAATTACACCAACATCTAGATGAACTCATTGAAAATAAAAAATTTAACACAATATTTGAACTTATATGTGACACCTCAGTTCAATATTTCTCATTATCACCCGTAGGCAGATATGTTGCACATAATTACCTCTTTGAGGAAATTGTTTCTAAGAGAAGTAAATTTATTACTTAGGCTGCCAAACAATATCAAGCTCTTTAGCGGCTTTTACATCATCTAGGCGACGAGCAGGTAGATTATACGGAGCACCTTTTAGATACTCTGGATCTGTCTTCGCAATATCACGAATTTCTACCATTGCTTTGATAAATTGCTCCATACTATCTACATTTTCAGTTTCAGTTGGCTCAATAAGTAAGCACTCTGGCACTAAAAGTGGGAAATACATTGTTGGAGCATGCACACCTCTATCGATTAAGCATTTCGCAAAATCTGTAGCTGTCACACCATACTTTTGTAGCTCTGGCTTCAAAGTTACGATAAATTCATGCGATGCTCTTCGTTCAGGATAAGCTATAGTAAAGCCTTCATCTTTTAGGCGAGCCATAATATAGTTAGCATTTAGCGTAGCCATTTCAGATGCTTTAGTTAGTCCATTACCACCAAGCATAGCTCCATAAATATAAGCACGCATTAATACGCCAATATTACCGTTAAATGTAGATAATCTACCTATAGAATTAGGTACATCTTCTTCTGTAAGCCATGCAAAACCATGATCTTTTTTACCAACTGTTGGAATAGGTAAAAACTCTTTTAGCTTATCATTCACAGCTACAGGACCTGCTCCTGGACCACCTCCACCATGTGGAGTAGCAAATGTCTTGTGTAGATTCATGTGCAATACATCAAATCCCATATCACCAGGACGAGCTTTACCCATGATTGCATTTAGATTTGCACCATCATAGTAAAGTAATCCACCAGCTTTATGCACCATCTTTGCGATAGTACCAATATTTCTCTCAAATACACCAACTGTTGATGGATTTGTAAGCATAATACCTGCAGTTTTAGGACCAAGTACTTTCTCCAAAGCGTCCATGTCGATATCACCACATTTTTTAGTAGGTATTTCGACAACTTTTAAACCACAAACTTTAGCCGTAGCCGGGTTTGTACCGTGAGCTGCATCTGGAACTATGATTTCATCTCTTTCAAAATCGCCGCGTTTGTGATGATAAGCTTTAATCATCGAAACACCAGCAAACTCACCTTGAGCACCAGCCATAGGAGCTAGTGAAACACCTGTCATACCTGTAAGCTCTTTGATAAGCTCTTGAAGATCATACATACATTCTAGCGTACCTTGTACACTTTCATTAGCAGAGTATGGGTGTCTATCTAAAAACCCTGGTAATGAAGCATATTTATGAGCAGCACGAGGATTATACTTCATAGTACACGAACCTAATGGATAGAAATTTGTATCTATACAGAAGTTCTTGCGAGATAGCTGTGTATAATGCCTTACTACATCAAGCTCAGCTTGCTGTGGTAGGATCGGCTTTTTAGCACGAAGCATACTTTCTGGAATCTTTGAGACACCATCAGCTTTTTTAGGAATAACTGCAGGAGAGTTATGACCACGAGTTTTTTCAAAAATTACCATTTTAACCTCCTACCTTAGTTGTCATTATTTTAGCTAAAACTTTCTTAGCTGCCGCAACATACTCATCATGATCACTGTCATTATGAATTTCTGTTGAGCAAACCATTATTGAATTTTGTAAATTCTCATCAAACTGACCTAAATCAAATCCAGCATCAAAGCCTTCATTAGCCATTTCTTTGATAAAATCTTTTGCTTTAATTGGTAAATCAATAACTACTTCATGAAAGCGTACACCATCAAATCTCTCACTCACACCATCTAAACTTGCAAGTTTATTAGCAAGACTATTAGTATTTACATGGCAGTTTTCAGCAACTCTAGCTAGACCTTCAGCACCCATAAGACTCATATAAATAGTAGCTGCTGTAACCATAAGACCTTGATTAGTACAGATATTTGAAGTAGCTTTAGCACGGCGAATATGTTGCTCACGAGCCTGCAAAGTAAGGCAAAAACCTTCCTTACCATCTAAATCAACAGTTCTACCAACTATACGACCTGGCATTTGGCGTACGAAAACCATCTTGCAAGTCATGAAACCAAAATATGGTCCACCAGAAGCTACAGGCACGCCTAAAGGTTGACCTTCGCCACAAACTATATCAGCCCCCGTTTCACCCCATTCTGCAGGCGATTTTAATATTGCCAATGATACTGGATTAGTTACAGCTACTACCAAAGCACCATGATTGTGAGCCCAATTAGTTAAGCCATCTACATCTGGAATTTGACCCAAGAAATTAGGGCTTTGAATAACTACCGCTGCGTATTGATTACCTTCAAATGCTTTTAAATTTTCAGCTGAAGTTTTACCTTCTTTCAAATCCAAACTCACTACATCAACTTCTATACCTTGATGCTTAGTTATAGTATCTACAACTTTTAAATAAGTTGGGTGTAGTGCATCTGCAACTAAAATTTTTAAAGATTTCACTTTTTTATTTGAGCGAATAGCCATTAAGACTGATTCTGCAAGAGCAGTTGCACCATCATACATTGATGCATTTGAAACATCCATACCTGTTAATGATGCCATCATTGTTTGGTATTCATATATAACTTGTAAGCCACCTTGCGATGCTTCTGCTTGATACGGCGTATATGCAGTATAAAACTCGCCTCTAGCAACTATATCCCATATAGCAGCAGGAATGTGATGCGTATATGCACCTGCACCAATAAAGTTTACTAAGTCTTTATTTTTTGATGCTCTTTTCTTAGCTACACGAGCTAATTCTATCTCACAGATACCATCTGCAATTTTGAGTTTATCAGCTCTAAGTTCAGGTAAAATCTCATCAAATAGATCATCAACTGAATTTGCTTTAATTATACCGAGCATCTCTTTGATTTGCTCTGGCTTATGCGGAATAAAAGACATATAACCTCCTATGTCTTAAAAGTAATACAAAAACCTACTTCGTCATCCTGAACTTTTTTCAGGATCTCAATAGAATCAATGCTTGTCGCGAGATACTAAAATAAATTCAGCATGACGCTTTTATTGCGGGTTAGCTATCTTGAAAATAACTAGTTATTCCCCGCAATTCATCGAATTAAAAAATATTAATCTTCAATAGTACTAGAATAATCAGAAGCACTCATCAAATCACTAATTTGTAAACTATTAGATATTTTTAACTTAAATAACCAACCACCTTGATACGGTTCGTTATTTACTTGAGCAGGATCTTCAACTACACCATTATTTACTTCAAGTACTTCACCATCTATAGGAGTATATACATCAGAAGCTGCTTTTACAGATTCAACTACACAAGCATCATCGCCTGCTGAAAGCTCATCACCAACTTCTGGTAGCTCTACGAACACCAAATCACCCAAAAGTGATTGAGCATGCTCTGTAATACCTACAGTAGCCACATCACCATCAACTTTTACCCATTCATGGCTCTTTGTGTATTTTAATTCATTAGGTATATTAGACATTTTATTTCTCCGTATTAATTGAACATATTTTTAAATTATAATAATGACTTACCATTCTTGACAAATCTCGGCTTAGTAACTTCTACTTCAAGCTCTTTACCACGAATATTTACCTTAGGATTTCCACCCTCTTTCGGTATATAAGCCAAAGCTATAGCAACTTTCAAAGTTGGTGAAAAGCTACCACTTGTTATATAACCTTTTTCACCATTATCAAAATCAATCTCTTGACCAGCTCTTAGCACACCTTTTGAATAAAGTACTATACCTGCCCACTTAGTTTTTATACCATCAGCTTTTTTTGCTAAATATGCTTTTTTGCCAATAAACTCTCTAGTCTCATCAGACAAATCAACACTCCAACCAAGACCACGCTCTAACGGTGTAGTTTGAGTGTTCATATCTTGACCATACAAGTGCATACCTGCCTCTAGTCGTAGAGTATCTCTAGCACCTAAACCAGCTAGCTCTGCTCCATTCTTTAGCAAAGCATTCCAGAAATTCACAGCGTCATCTTGTGGTAAAATTATCTCAAAACCATCTTCACCTGTATAACCTGTACGAGCAAACATCCACTCGCCATCAATTTTAAAACTAAACGGTGCTAATAAGCTTAATTCAGCTGCAATACTAGCATCTACAGTTTTTGCAACGATGTCTTTAGCATTTGGTCCTTGTACTGCAATGATTGCCGAGTTTTCACAAGTTGTGATTATTACATCAAAGTTTTTTGAATTTTCTCTAAACCATGCTACATCAGACTCTCTATTACCTGCATTGATTACTACTCTAAAGTGATTACTCGTAACTTTGTAGGTTATCAAATCATCTATGATTTTAGCTTCGTGATTAAGCATACAGCCATATTGAGCGTGGTTTTCTTGTAGTTTTTTGACATCATTAGCTAAAATGTGACGCAAAAAGCTCTCAACACCATTGCCTTTTATATCTACAGCAAGCATGTGAGAGACATCAAAAATACCGCAATTAGTACGCACAGTATCATGTTCTTTGATTTGTGAACCATAGTTTATCGGCATTGACCAACCTGAAAAATCTACCATGCGGGCATTAGCTTCTACATGACAATCATACAATGGAGTTTTAAGCATAGAAAAACCTACTAGAAATTAGTTTTATATAACAAACACTATACAATTTTTTTTATCAATTTATAAGCTTTTTATTCACTATTTTTTACTTTTTGAGAGGTGTCTAGTTTAAGGGACTGTCCATAACTACTTAGTTTCATCAACAACTTTTATATACAGCTTACCATCTTTCGCTCTTTCTGGTCCGTGGATATCGGTATCAAAACCAGGTAGCATAGAGCCAATTTTTTCTAGCATCAATAAGAACTCTAATATCACCTTAGATTGATCTATAATTTTCTCACCTGGGAATATAACAGGTATACCTGGTGGATAAGGCAGTATCATCACAGCGGATACATGACCATGAAGCTCTGTCAATGCAACCTTTTTAACCTTGCCTTTTAGAAGTTTCTGATACGCTTCATGAGGATTTATTTGTTGCTCTGGAAGCACATTGAAAGCTTGATCCATTAATTCTGGCAAGTTAGCTTCACGCATAAATCCATGTAAAAGATCACTAACCTCTTTGATTCTTTTACCTTCATAGTATTTTGGATCTTCTGCATAAAGAGTTGGTAGCATTTTCTCAACAAGTGTATTTTCATCATACATTTGTTTGAACTTATTAAGTACTGACAAAAGTCTCACAGACTTAGCTCTTGTAGTCCCCATCGAAAATATAAACAATAGAGAATAAGGTCCTGATTTCTCAATAACAATATTATGTTCATCAAGAAATTTAGCAACTACATCAGCAGGGATACCCTCTTCATCAACTTCATTATTGGATATGCCTGGTGTTAAAATGGTTATTTTAAGAGGATCTAAATACAAAAAATCTTCATCTGCTTTTTTAAAGCCATGCCAATTATTCTCTTTTGTCAAAGCCCAAGCCTCTTTAGAGGATATGTCACTCGGTTGCCAAACATCGAAAAACCAACTACTAGATTCATCTTTTAATTTCACAAGCTCTCGCCTAAAATCCAAAGCTAAATCTATTGTCTTATAGCCAATCTGAAAGAGTTTTATTCCAATTCCATGCCGCTTTTATAGCATCTTTAAAATCACTATATTTGTGCCTTATTCTTCTTAAAATATTTTTAAAATTAGCCCAAACTTTTTCTATTGGATTTAAATC